>NZ_JAMYMF010000003.1:0-306901 GCF_040318415.1 Mesorhizobium sp. M1163
TTTTCGGCGCCCCGGGGGTGTGTAGCGGCGACGCCGCCGCGACACTCGGCTCCCCCCCTCGCGCGGCGCGGGGGGGGGCGGGGGTGCGCCGCCCCCCCCCGCCCCCCCCCCCCCTGCCATTCGCCCGTCTTTTGCGCTTCGGTTGAGGACAGATCGTAGCGGCCGATGCCGGCATGGGTGTCGATGACCCGAAACGCCTTGTCCTTCTGCTTCAGATATTCGATCAGCCGGCTGAGCACGGCATGCTTGACGACGTCGGCGAAGTTCCCGGCATGGTAGGCGTGGCGATAGTTCAATTGGAGCCCCTGCCCCAGCGCGGCGGTGGCGGCTGCGAGTTCGGATTTTCCGGCCGGCGGCCGCCGAAACGGAATGCCAGCGCCAGCCCGGCCAGGCCGGCCGCCATCAGGGAAAAACCGACCGGCCGCGCCCGGCGGTCGACCTCGCCGGCAGCCGAGCGCAGGACGAGGTCGACGGCCCGCATCGGAATGCCCTCGGCGTCGCCCGGACCGACGGTGAAGATGTAGGAACCGGGGGTAACGCTCGGGATCAGGCCGGCCTCGTCGCGAAAGATCCTGTCCGGCAGCTGTGGGCTGACCTGGCGCGGATTGTCGGAGTGATTGAACTGCAGCGTCGAGGCGAGCACCGTCCTGCCGCCGGTGGCGGCGGTCAGGGTCAGCACGGTGCGCTGCTGCGAGACGATGCGCTCGGCTCTTGCAGTGAGATCGACCAGCACGCGTAGCGGCCCGTCGCGTGCGCTCAGGGCCACCGTCACCGGCTTGAACCGGCCCTGGTCGTAAACCCGCCAGGTGCCGATCTCACGGCCGGAGAAATTGGTCATCGCCCAGGGATAGACGACGCCGATGCCGGTACCGATGAGCAGGATCAGAAGAAACAAAAAGCGCATGCGGACAATGCCCCGTTGATGCAACTACCTCGCATTGGCACCGTCGCGGATACGCTCCATCTCGTCCAGCAACATGTCGAGGCCTATATCGAAGGTCTTGTCAAAACCGGCTGTGCCGAAATATGCCCCGGCAGCCATGACGCCGGGGAAATCCCGCGCTAGCGCTTCATCGCTCACCGTGGTGACCGCCGAAGGCCCTTTGGCGTAGCCGGCCGTCTCGTCAAGGATCGCGCCCATCAGATAGTAGCTCGTGGCTCGGAACAACCGGGCGCTGAGTTCCAAACCGAAACCGCCGGCTTCGAACAGGCCGATCACGTCGTTCAGCTTGGCGAGACATGCCGGCGAATTCATGCGGTAGACCACAATGAACGGCGCAAAGGCCGGATGTTCGGTGGCGACCCGGCGGTATTCCTTCACGGCGACGTGGATCCGCTGGCGCCAACGCATGCCGTCGTCAGGAATCTTGATCGAGCTGATCTGTCGATCGACCAGTGCCTCGTAAAGATGCGCCTGGGAGGGGAAATGATGGTAGATGCTCATCGCTTCGCAGCCGAGTTCTGCCGCCAGCTTGCGCATCGAAAAGCCGGAAAGCCCCTCCCTCTCGATTACCTCGAAAGCCGCATCCTCGATCATCTCGCGAGACAGCCGGCCGCGCGTTCGCTTTTTTTTGACTGATATGTCCATGGTGCCGCTTGACAACTTACGCTGTAAGGTTAATTTTCGACATTACCTTACATCGTAAGGCCAACCAAAACCAGAGGAGAACGCCATGAACAGCTTCCATATCGTTTTCATTCCACGCCCTCTTCGCTTCATCATGCATCCTTGCTCGCCTCCACGGTCCACGCGCTGACCCTGACGCTGGCCTCCGCACCGGCCCGTGCCGACGACTATGACGCAACCATCAAGGACATCCAGTCGACCATGGGCGCTTGGAGCTCTATCTTCAACGGCATGCAGGTCGATTTCGATCTTCAACGGCATGCAGGTCGATTTCGATACGTTCAGGAGGGAGACGGGCGGTCAGTAATGCTTTCGTTTTTGGAGCGGGATGCGTTCAAACTGAATTCTCCATCCCGCTCTAACTGTTTGTGTGATCCGCCAGCACCTCATTGATAACCCGCCACGATTTTTCCGCCTCGCGCTGGTTGCCGTCATGTCCCGAAGCGACGATCAGCGCCTTCCAGAGCGCCCAGCCCCGAGCGCGCGCCCAGCTGTGCTCGTCAAGGGAAATGGCGTCGCGGAACGCCTGGCGGCTCTCGCCGTAAAATTCCGTCCATGCGATCACCAGGTCACAGGCAGGATCGCCGATAGCCGAACTGCCGAAATCGACGACCGCGCAGAGCTTGCCATCTTCGACGAGCAGATTGCCTGAGGCAACGTCGCCATGGACCCAGACCGGCGGCCCTTGCCATCGCGAGCCGAGCGCGGTCGCCCACACCGCCTCGGCGGTTGCCTTGTCGATGCGGCCGCCGAGCGCCGAAAGCGCGGCTCGGGTCTGGGCGTCGTAGACTGAAAGCTGGCCACCGCGGTGGAAATTATGCTGACCTGCCGGTGGTCCGCCAGCGGCGTCGATCCGGTAGAGCGCAACCAGAAAGCCGGCCAGCGAACGAGCGAATTCATTGAGATCGGCAATCAGCCCACCAGCCGCCGGCCGACCGCGAAGCCAGCGATAGACGGACCAAGGCCATGGATAGCCTTCACCGGGCGCGCCTCTGGCCAGTGGCACCGGTATCGGCAGAGGCAAGTGAGGCGCGAGGCGAGGCAGCCAGCGATGCTCCTTCTCGACCTGGGCAACATAGGCGGCAGCGCTGGGCAGCCGCACCGACATTCGATCGCCCAGCCGGAAGGTGCGGTTGTCCCAGCCGCCAGGCTCGACCGGCTCTACCGGCAGGTCCGCCCATTCAGGGAACTGCGCGGCAATCAAGCGGCGAACAAGTGCGGCATCTATCGATATGCTTGGTGTTTGATCATCAGGCGGCATCGGGCTTGCTCAGGTCTTCTAAGCCTTGCGTTCCCAGCGCCGGTCCGGTGTTTGCTGCCAGTAGGTCACGGTGTGGCCGGCCTCCTTCATTGTCTTCCAGTGCGTGCGTGCCGCCTCTAGCTGGGCTGCATCGTGGCCGTCGAACAGGAACACGGCGCGCTGGTAGCCGCCAAGCTCCGGCGGCACCGCGCCATCGACCAGGAAGCGTATCTGCGCCTGGTTCGGATTGTCAGGTCCGACGGTCAGAAGCACCGGCTGCTCGGCGGGATGGGCTTCGCGGTCCGTTGCATGGGCCAGGAACGAATCGTCCCGGAAAGTCCACAGATGCTGGTCCAGCGCGTCGCGCCGTTCCTCGGTGCCGGTCTGCACCACGGCGCGCCAGCCGCGATCGATGCTGCGCTCCAGGAGGCCGGGCAGCGCGTCCTCCAGGGTCGATTCGGTCAGGTGATAGAACAGGATTTCGGCCATGACTTCAGTCTAAATCATTTGGCGCGCCGCTCATTGCTCGTAATGATCGCGCACCAATCGGTCGAGCAATCTGACGCCGAATCCGGAAGCCCATGACTGGTTGATCTCGTTGGAGGGCGAGCCCATCGCGGTGCCGGCAATGTCGAGATGCGCCCAGGGCGTGTCCTTGACGAAGCGCTGCAGGAACTGCGCGGCGATGATGGCGCCGCCATAACGGCCGCCAATATTCTTCATGTCGGCATTCTTGGACTCGATCAGCTTGTCGTATTCGGCGCCGAGCGGCATGCGCCACAACCGCTCCTGCGTCGCCTGACCGGCCGCCGTCAGCCGGTCCGCCAGCTCGTCATTATTAGAGAACAGGCCGGCATAATGCTGGCCGAGCGCGACCATGATGGCGCCGGTCAGCGTCGCCAGATTGATCATGAATTTCGGCTGGAAGCGGTCGTTGCAGTACCACAGCGCATCGGCCAGCACGAGGCGGCCCTCGGCGTCGGTGTTGAGCACTTCGATGGTCTGGCCAGACATCGAGGTGACGATGTCGCCCGGTCGTTGAGCGTGGCCGTCGACGGCGTTTTCGACCAGCCCGACAATGCCCACGACATTGACCTTCGCCTTGCGCGCGGCCAGCGCGTGCATCAGCCCGGTGACGGCAGCAGCGCCGCCCATGTCGCCCTTCATGTCCTCCATACCGGAGGCCGGTTTGATCGAATTGCCGCCGGTGTCGAAGGTGACTCCCTTGCCGACGAAGGCGACCGGGCTTTCCTTGGCCTTGCCGCCGTCCCACCGCATGACGGCGATGCGGGCGCCACGCGGCGAGCCCTGCGCTACGCCCAGCAGCGAACCCATGCCGAGCTTCTTCATCTCCTTCTCGGCCAGGATCTCGACCGTGACGCCGAGCGCCTCCAGTTGGGCGATGCGGGCGGCGAATTCCACCGGTCCCAACACATTGGCCGGTTCATTGACCAAATCGCGCGCCAGCAAGACGCCGTCGATCACCGCCGCTTCATCGGCAAAGGCCTTCTTTGCGGCCGCCGGATCGGCCGTGTGAATGGTCACCTTTACCGGCTTTTTTGGCTCACGCTTGCCGTCACCATTGTCCTTTTTGGTCTTGTACTTGTCGAAGGAATAGCTGCGCAGCAGGATGCCCGCGGCAAGCTGAACGGCTTGCCTGCCGCTGACGGCGGCGCCGGGAAGATCGAGCACGACGGCCACTTCGGTTGCCTTGCGAAAGGATGCGGCAATCGTGCCGCCGAGCTTCAGCCAGGCGTAGTCATCGAGATTGGAGCCCTTGCCGGCGCCGACCGCCACCAGCCGCTCGAGCGACGTCCCTTCCGGTGCCAGCACTTCGACCTGGCTGGCGAATTTGCCGGTGAAGTCGGCGACGGGAAAGGCCCGCTCGAGGGTCTTTGCCGGATCGCAGGCCCTGACGGCATCACCGAGGCCGCCCTCGTCGGCCGCCAGAACGAAAACGCTGCCCTTTTTGGGCGCGGCGAATTTGGCGAAGGCGATCGAGGGTCTCGAATTCATCATGTCCTGCTTTCGGGGAAATGCGTTGGATTGTCGGGAGAGGCGTTCGATTGGGCAGATCGGACCTAAGATGCCGTGTTGTTGCGTCAGTGAGCGGCGGGTTGAAACAGCTCGATGACATTGCCGGATGGGTCTTCGAGCAGGGTCTGGGAACCGCCGACGCCCGTTATGATATCGTTGCGAAAGACAAGTCCAGCACTCTTGAGACGCGCAACCTCTTCTTTCAGGTCCGGCACCACCAGCAGGATGCGGTTCCAGCCTCCCGGCACCGGCTGCCGGCCGTCGGGCATCGCCCGTGCACCCGAACTGCCGGGTCCGCTTAGAAGGAGCCGTAACGCGCCGCGCGTGACGGAGGCAAAAGCCGGTCGCGCGTCCTGTTGGACGGTGAAGCCCAGATGTCCGCAATAAAAGTCGATCGAGGCGGCGACATCATCGACCATGTAGCGAATGCTGACTGGCGTCATGATCATTGACCTTTCGGTTCGAGAACGTTCCAACAAGGCGTATCTATTGCGGGGCGGACAGTCGGCATAGTCCTGCTCATTATCGCTGCTTGACAATCCGCGCCGCTATCGCCCTAGCCTGAATGCGGGCATTGGCGAAACAACCGCGAATGCTCGGCCGCATGCCGGTAAACCACAGACCGGGCAATCGCGGGTCGGCTTCGCCGCCGTTGAAAAGCGGAACGCCCTTGCCGTCGAGAACGCCGAGCTTGCCGACCATCTGCTCCAGCCCGGTCCGGTAGCCGGTCGCTGAGATGACGATATCGGGCGTGATAAACCTGCCGTCGTTCAATATGATGCCGTCGCGAGTAAATTCTCGCAATGGCGGCACCACCACGATCATGCCTGCCTTGATGGCGCGAACCGCGCCGTCATCGGCTGCGATCGCGGTGTAGTCGGCGCTCAGACGGCTCGCACCTCCTATGGAGGCCGGCGGAAGCCCGAATTTCGTCAGGTCGCCGAAAACCAGGCGCTGGGTTGTCGTCATCACCGCATCGGCAATCCGTACCGGCAAGCGCGCCATGAAAGGCGAAAGCCTGTGGACGGCGATCTTGCAGATGCGTTTCGGCAGCAATGACGGACCATTGCGGGCCGACAGCCAGATGCTTTCGGCGTCTGCATCCGCAAGATGATTGAGGACGTCGAAACCCGAATTGCCGGCACCGACCACCAGCACCTTTTTGCCGGCATAGTCTTTCGCCTCGCCAAAATCTGCCGAATGGACGATCCGGCCGGCAAAATCCTTCATGCCTTTCCATGCGGGAATAAACGGCTGCCGGTCGCGCCCGGTGGCGACGACGACATGGCGCGCCGGACGGGATCCGGAATTGGTCTGTACGGTCCAGTGATCGCCATCGAACGTGATCTCTTCGACGGCAACGCCGAATGTGACAGGCAGCCGGTGCACTTGGCTGAAATCGTTCAGATGGCGAATGACGGCGGTTCTGTGCGGGAAGGCCGGGGTGCCTGCGGGATAGCCGATGCCGGGCAGCGTCGAGAGATCGCGATGCGTGTTGAGGTGCAGACGTTGGTGCCGCCGATGCCAGGGCTCGGCAAGCCGGCTCTCCTTTTCCAGGACGAGCGTCGGTACGCCGGCCTTCATCAGGGCGTGGGCGGCGGCAAGGCCGGCCGCGCCGGCGCCGATCACAATCGCGCCATCAAAGACCGCTTCCCAACCGGTTTGACTGCGCAATTTTTCCGCTTCCATGCTGGGGCTCAACAGATCCTGACCCGTCTTATCACGCCGCCGCGGCGGCGATCGGCGCGACATTTGGTCGTTTTGCCGCATTTGACAAGACTTTGGCCGAAAATCGCTCCCATATGCGACATTGAACCATCCACGATTCGTCGCGGCACGGCCCCGCTTCCCGCCGCAACCTGTTGTTAACCAACAATGTTCGCCCTTTCTTATCCATTGCCGCCGACACTCCGGCCCAGCGGAATTTGCGATACGGGACAGAACCCAGATCGAACCGCCAAACTGAGCCAGTTGTGCAGCCGGCGCCGGACGACTACCTTATTCCAAGGCATGATGCCGTTCGAAACCGCCGAGAAAAGCCTTCATGAAGGTCGTTGAACGTTACATCATGCGCCGTGCTTTCGCGGTATTCGCGCTGGCGCTCGTTTGGACGCTGGCGATCGTCTGGACGACTCAGGTGCTCGCCCGCATCGACCTCGTCACCGATAGCGGTCAGTCGGCCCTCACCTTCTTCGAAGTCGCAGCGCTGATCGTCCCGTCGATCGTTCCGATCGTCGTGCCGTTCGCCCTAGTCGTCGCGGTCGCGCAGATCCTCAGCGTGATGAATTCGGATTCGGAGCTGGCCGTCATCAATGCCGCCGGCGCTTCACGCTGGACCATCGTCAGGCCGATCATGCTTCTGGCACTCGCAGCCAGCGTTTTTTCGTTTGCTGTCGACAATGGCGTCGACCCTTACGCACGCCAGAAGAACCGCGAGTTGATTGCTTCGTCGCGTGCCGATCTGTTGTCGTTGATCATCCAGGAAGGCACCTTCCGCAAGATCGATGATGGCCTGTTCCTGCAGGTTGGCGAACGGCTTCCCGACAATCGCCTCGGCGGCATCTTCGTCGCCGACTCGCGCGAAGAAGGCGTCAATCTCATCTATTATGCCAAGACCGGCAGCATCATCGAACGCGGCGACGAGAAGGTGCTGATGATGAATGACGGCGTCATCCATCGCAAAACCATGACCGGCGACCTCTCGGTAATCCGGTTCACCTCCTACGCCTTCGACTTGTCCGCTTTCTTGTCGGCGTCATCTGACATTCTGCTTTTGCCGAAGGACCGGACGACCCAGTACCTGCTCAATCCCAGTCCGAACGACAAGATGTACCAGCAAAAGCCGAACAGGTACCTGGCCGAGCTCAACCAGCGTTTTTCCGAGTGGTCCTATTCGCTCGTCTTTGCGCTGATCGCGCTTGCGGTCGCCGGAGATGCGCGCTCGCATCGCGAGGCGCGCGTGCACCCGCTGATCACGGCAATCGCGATCGCGCTGTTCGTGCGCTGGCTCGGGTTCTTTGCCGCCGGCAAGGCCGACAAGGTGCCGCAATATGCCTATATGGTCTACGGCGTCCCGATCGTGGCATCGGCGATCGCTATCTGGTTCATCGTTTCCCACCGGACGATGGAACTGCCGGTTGCTTGGGCCGATTGGATAACCAATCTTGCCGGCCGCTTCAATGACGGCTGGAGCGCCGTCAAGCTCCGCTTTGCCCGGCGTGGCGCATCCGGACAGGGAGCCGGCTGATGGGCTGGACTCTGGGTCGGTACTTCTTCTTTCGCTATGTGACGATCACCATCTGGTTCTTCATCGGCCTTTTGGCGCTGGTGTTCCTGATCGATTTCACCGAGCTTTCCGGCCGCACGACCGGCGTGCCGGGCTTCACCTACGCAACTGCGTTCGCCATTTCGGGGCTCCGGATGCCGATGATCATGCTGCAGACGGTGCCGTTCGTCGGCCTGTTCTCGGCGATGGCGACCCTGGTGTCGCTCAACCGCAAATATGAATTGGTCATCGCCCGTTCCGCCGGGGTTTCCGCATGGCAGTTCCTGCTGCCGTGCTGCATCGGGGCGCTGCTGTTTGGGGCCTTGTCGGTTGGCGTCATCAATCCGATAGCCGCGCACGCCTATTCCTGGTCCGAGCAGATCGAGACCCAGCTCCGTTCGGGCAAGTCGAACACCGTCTCGGCCGACGCCGCGCCCTGGATCAGGCAGAAAACCAGCTCCGGCGATACCATCATCGGCGCGCGCGCCATTCTCAATCAAGGCCTGGAGATGGCCGACGCGGTCTTCTTCAGTTTCAGCCCGCAAGGCGACATCATCGAGCGCAAGGATGCCGCGCACGCCTTTTTGCGGGACGGCTACTGGGAATTGCGGGACGTCAAGGTGTTCCGGGACGGCACCATCCAGTCGTTACCCAGCGATCGGCTGCCGACCGATCTCAAGCCGGAATTCGTGCAAGAGCGGTTGGCGCGCCCTGAGACCATCCCCTTCTACGATCTGCCCGGCAAGATCGAGGTGGCCCGCTCCTTCGGCCTCAAGGCAAATGCCTTCGCCATGCAGTTCGATTCCCTGATTGCGCTGCCCTTCCTGCTCGTCGCGATGACGCTGATTGCGGCAACGGTATCAATGCGATTTGCGAGGATGGGGCAGTCGGCGACGATGATTCTGGGTGGCATCGTGGCCGGCTTTCTGCTTTATGTCGTTTCGGTGCTGGTCAAGGCATTCGGCGTAGCGGGATTCGTACCCACTGCCGTAGCGGCTTGGGTCCCGGTTGTCGTGGCTATGTTCTTCGGGGTGACATTCCTGCTATACAAGGAAGACGGCTAGTGAGGGAGGCGGTTTTGCGCAGCCATAGGCACGCCGGTTTGGCACGCCTCTCTGCGGCGAGCGCCTTGGCATGCCTGCTTGCCGGCGCTGCCCCGGTTGCTCCGGTTTTCGCCCAGGACGTCAGTGAGCTGGCAACGAAGGTTCCGAGCGGCACACAGATGCTGCTGGCAGCCGATACGCTGGTCTACGACAACGACAAGCAGACTGTGACGGCCGTCGGCGGCGTCCAGATCGACTATGGCGGCAACCGTCTCGTCGCCCAGCGGGTCGAATACAACCGCAACACCAAACGCCTCGTCGCCAGCGGCAATGTCGAGCTCGTCAACAGCGACGGCACCAAAATCTATTCGCAGCATGCCGACATCACCGACGATTTCGCCGACGGCTTCGTCAACGCGCTGCGTGTCGAGACCGTCGACAAGGCGTATTTCGCCGCCGAAAGCGCGGAGCGCATGGGCGGCGTGCTGACGACGTTCCACAATGGCGTCTACACCGCCTGCGAGCCGTGCGAGGACAAGCCCGACAAAGCGCCGACCTGGCGTATCAAGGCCAGGAAGATCATCTGGAACGGCGAGAAGAAGACGGTTCGCTTCGAGAATTCGAATTTCGAGTTCTTCGGCTTTCCACTGGCCTATCTGCCGGCTTTCGAGATCGCCGACCCGACGGTCAAGCGCAAGAGCGGCTTCCTGATCCCCGGCGTCGCCTACAAGAGCGATCTCGGCGTCGGTGTTAGAGTTCCCTATTATTTCGCGCTCTCGCCGACCTACGATCTAACTGTCACCGGCAGCGGCTATACCAGACAGGGTTTCCTCGGTGAGGCCGAGTGGAGGCAGCGCTTCAACAACGGTCAGTACAGCCTGAAGATTGCGGGCATCCGTCAAGAGAATCCCGACGCCTTCATCGACGACAATGGCCACAACGTCAGTTCGGGTACCGAGGGCGATCCGAACAGGTTCCGCGGCATGATGGGCACCCAAGGCCAGTTCGCCATCAACCCGCGCTGGGACTTCGGCTGGGACATCCTGCTGCAGAGCGACAAGAGTTTCTCGCGCACCTACGATATCGACGGCTTCAACGATAGCGTACACCGCTCCGAGGTGTACCTGACGGGGCTCAACGATCGCAATTATTTCGATGTGCGCGCCATGCACTTCGACGTTCAAGAAGACACCCTCGCTAGCGATCCGACCGCCCGCGCCGCCAAGCAGCCCTGGGTGCTGCCCTCGCTCGACTACGCCTATATCCCCGACATGCCGGTGGCCGGCGGGCAGCTGTCGTTCGACGTCAACGCGCGGATCATAGACCGCGACAGGCTCGATACGGCTCTTGCAGATTCGGGCATCCCTTCGTCCGTCAACAACGTCCGCGGCATCGACGGTCAATCCGGCCGCGTTACCGCTGAGGCCGAATGGAAGCGCACCTTCACCACCGATGGCGGGCTGCTGCTGACGCCGCTGCTGGCGCTGCGCGGCGACGCCGGCTATGTCAACGCCTCCTCGGCCTCGCTCGACGCCGTCAACCAGATGGCGACCAATCTCGGCGTTGACGACGACATGCGTTCGTCGCTTGCCCGCTACATGGCGACCGCCGGCCTTGAGATGCGCTGGCCGGTACTGTTCTCGATGACCAGTTCCAGCCATGTCTTCGAACCGATGGCACAAGTGTTCATGCGTCCGAACGAGCAATATGTCGGCGGGCTGGCGGTCCCCAACGAGGACGCCCAGAGCTTCGTCTTCGACGCCACGACGCTGTTCGAGCGCGACAAATTCTCCGGCTATGACCGCATGGAAGGCGGCACGCGCGCCAATGTCGGGCTGCGCTATTCCGGCGCGTACGACAATGGCTGGAGCACCAATGCGGTGTTCGGCCAATCCTACCAACTCGGCGGCCAGAACTCGTTCGGCACGCCGGATCTGGTCAATGTCGGCGCCTATTCGGGTCTTGAAACCGCAACCTCCGACTATGTCGGCCTTGTCGGCTTCAATAGCCCCAGCGGATTTTCCGGCTCGGTCAGCGGCCGTTTCGACGAGCAAAGCTTCGAGGTCCGCCGCGCTGAGGTAAAGGCCGCCTTTTCAGGCCTGCCCGTATCGCTGAGCGCCAAATACGCCTTCATCCAGGCGCAGCCGCTCTATGGCTTCTCCACGGATCGCCATGAGATTACGCTCGGCGCCTCGACGCATCTTGCTGAGAATTGGCGCGTCTTTGGCACCGGCACGTATGATCTGGAGCAGAGCATCCTGGTCAAGGACGGGGTCGGCTTTGCCTATAGCGATTCGTGCTTTACCTATTTGATGACGTTTTCGGAAAGACGTGACCTGAACACCAAGGAAGTATCGCAGAACGTCGGCTTCAACCTGTCGTTCCGCACGCTCGGCGATTTCGGCTCGTCGCAACGCTCCATCGACACCATCCAATAACGGGAGCAGCAGTCGGCAACGGGGCGGCTGGCGGACGACATTGTTTCGCCGCATAGAGCAGGCACGAATTTCCGCGGCCTGAACTGGGACAGGTTGGGCCGAATCGAGATGGAATTGGGATGCTTTCGATGAGGAAATACCTCTTTTCGGCAGGCTTCGCGCTGCTGGTGGCGGTCTCGATCACCGCAGTGACGCGGCCGGTTTTCGCCAGCGAGATCAAATACGTCGTCAACAATATACCGATCACCACCGGCGACATCCAGCATCGCGCGGCTTTCCTGCGCCTGCAGCACAAAAAGGGCGATGCCGGCCAGGAAATGATCGACCAGACGCTGCGCATGGCCGAAGCCAGGCGGCTCGGCATCCGCATCAGCGACGCGCAGGTCGATGCCGCTTATCAGCGTTTCGCCACGAGCAACAAAATGCCGCTCAAGCAGCTTGACGGCGCCATGGCGCAATCCGGCGTCTCCAAGGAGCATTTCAAGGAGTTTATCCGGGCGCAGATGGCCTGGAACCAGGCGCTGACCGCGCGTCACCGTTCTAGCGACGGCGGCGGCGCCATAAGCGAGCAGGACCTCGTCAAGCGCATGCTCGAGAAAGGCGGTAGCAAACCGAGTGCCACCGAGTACATGCTGCAGCAGGTCATTTTCGTGGTGCCGGCCGCCGAGCGAAGCGCGACGCTGGCCAAGCGCAAACGCGAAGCCGACGCCATGCGCGCCCGCTTCAACGGCTGCAACACCACGCGCGAATTCGCCAAGGGCCTGATGGATGTCACCGTTCGCGATCTCGGCCGGGTGCTGGCGCCGCAATTGCCGCTGGACTGGGCCGAGCAGATAAAAGCTACAAAGGTTGGCGGCGCCACCACGACGCGCGAAACCGACCGCGGCGTCGAATTCATCGGCATCTGCTCGTCGCGCGAGGTGTCAGACGACAAAGTCGCGCAGATGGTGTTCCAGAATGAAGGTTCGAGCGACAAGAACGCCGACGAGCTCTCGAAGAAATATGTCGAGGAGTTGCGGAAGAAAGCCCGCATCATCGAGCGCTGAAGTCGCGATAGCCGTGCCTCACGCAGAGCTTCCGCTGGCGCTGAGCGTCGGCGATCCGTCCGGTGTGGGGCCGGACATCGCCATCGCCGCTTGGCAGGCCCGCGATACCGCCGGCGTTCCGTCTTTCTATCTTCTTGCCGATCCGGCACTGATTGCCGCGCGGGCGCACAGGCTCGGCGCCGATATTGCGATGGCCGAGACAACGCCGGCGCTAGCGCCGGAGATGTTTTCGCGCGCGCTGCCGGTGGTGGCGCTTGCCGCCCGTTTCATCGACAGTCCCGGCCGCCCTGATCCAGCCAACGCCGCCGGCATCGTCGAGGCGATCGACCGCGCCGTCGCCGACTGCCTGGCCGGCCGCGCTGCCGCGGTCGTCACCTGCCCCATTGCCAAGAAGCCGCTCTACGATGCCGGCTTTCGCTTTCCCGGCCACACCGAATATCTGGCGCATCTGGCATCGCTTCATACCGGTACCGAGGTGACGCCGGTGATGCTGCTTGCCGGACCGGACCTGCGCACCGTGCCGGTCACCATCCACATCGCGCTGGCCGAGGTGCCGAAGGCGCTGACGACCGACCTGATCGTCACCACCGGCCGCATCACCGCCGCCGACCTTGCAAACCGCTTCGGAATTGCCAAGCCGCGGCTCGCCATTACCGGCCTCAACCCGCACGCCGGCGAAGGCGGCGCGATGGGCACCGAAGATGAGCGCATCGTACGCCCGGCGGTCGACAGGCTGAGGCAGGAAGGGATCGACGCCTTCGGGCCATTGCCCGCCGACACGCTGTTTCATGCTCGCGCCCGCGCCGGCTACGACGTGGCGCTCTGCATGTATCACGACCAGGCGCTGATCCCGGCCAAGGCGCTGGCGTTTGACGAGGCTGTCAACGTCACGCTCGGCCTGCCCTTCATCCGCACCTCGCCCGACCATGGCACCGCCTTCGACATCGCCGGCAAGGGCATCGCCCGCGCCGACAGTCTGATTGGCGCACTGAAGCTCGCTCGCCTACTTGCCGATACCGGGGCAAAAACTGCAGGCCAATGAGCCCAATCCGATGATCCTAACCCAATGAGCCCAGCCCGATGAGCCCAGCCCGATGAGCATAGACGGGCTGCCGCCGCTGCGTGAGGTGATCGAGCGCCATGGGCTGCAGGCGAAAAAGGCGCTCGGCCAGAATTTTCTGCTCGACCTTAACCTGACAAGCAAGATTGCGCGGACCGCCGGCGACCTGAGCGATGTTACGGTTATCGAGGTCGGCCCCGGTCCGGGCGGGCTGACTAGGGCCCTGCTCCTCAACGGCGCCCAGCGGGTCGTCGCGATCGAGCGCGACGAGCGCTGCCTGGCGGCCTTGGCCGAGATCGCGAACCACTATCCGGGTCGGCTTGAGATCGTGGCCGGCGATGCGCTGAAAACTGATTTTGCAGCGCTTGCCAAAGGAGTGCCGGGAAGCAGCGGGTCGGCGAAAATCGTCGCCAACCTGCCTTACAATATCGGCACCGAATTGCTGATCCGTTGGCTGACCGTGACCGAGTGGCCGCCTTTCTACACATCGATGACGCTGATGTTCCAGCGCGAGGTCGCCGAACGCATTGCAGCCAGCCCCGGCAGCGAAGCCTATGGCCGGCTCGGCGTGCTGGCAGGCTGGCGGACGGAGGCGAGGATTGCCTTCGACGTGCCGCCGCAGGCGTTCACGCCGCCACCCAAGGTGACGTCCTCGGTTGTGCATCTGGTGCCACGCGCCAGCCCCTTGCCGGCAGAGGTGAAACGGCTCAGCCGCTTCACCGAAGCGGCGTTCGGCCAGCGCCGGAAAATGCTGCGGCAGAGCGTGAAAAGCCTTGGCGGCGAGGCGCTGCTCACCCGCGCCGGCATCGATCCGACCAGGCGTGCGGAGACGCTCAGCGTCGAGGAATTCGTGCGGCTGACGAATGCGGTGTGAGGCTGTAATGGAGGAACTTGGAGTGGTCGCTCGGTCTTTCCCACTTATCGAGGCAGGCGAGAAAATATCCACCATACGCTGGCGCAATATCGATTTTGCCGGGCTATATGCGCTATGTTTGTGACGGCGATGCCAGCAGGATCGCGATTGTGTGGGTCACGCGCTGCACCGATCTGCGCCTGTCCGAGGCGGCAGCGTTCCTTGGAGAGAATCGGAATGGCCCCAAGAGGTCACGGGGATGCGAGAGCACTATCCGCAGATCGGACGGACCGACATTGTACAGATCATTGAACACTTGACACCCGCCCAGACAAAGCGTCGCCCCGACTACCCGCCTGAAGTCCGATAAAAGTGTGCTATCTGGTAAACTTCGATCGCACAGAGGAATGCCAGTCGTGACGCTGCAGGAGCCGACCAACACCCGCACGCTAGGTGGATCATGCCAGTGCGGTGCAGTCACCTATAAGGTGACGGACGAGTTCATATTTGCCGTGAATTGCCATTGCTCGATCTGCCGTCGCGCAACCGGCGCAGCGTTCAAGCCACTCGCAGGCATAGAGCGTGTCAAATTGCGCATCACGAGTGGGGAGGACAAAATCCAGATCGTCGACGGCAATAGCTGGCATGACGAGCGATGCAAGCTATGCGGGTCGTTCCTTTTTGCGGTTGTTCGTGACGGCGCGTTCGCCCACATCGCTATGGGGACCCTCGTCGACGACCCAAACATTCGCCCAAGCGCGCACATTTTCGTCGGCTCCAAGGCACCTTGGTTCACCATTACAGACGACCTGCCGCAATATGACGAAAATATTGTCGAAGACAGGAGCGAATTCACGGAAGCGTCGAGCTTCATGTCGTTCCATCAGGAGAGCGATACCGCAAAGCCGCGTTGAACCCCCGGCCGTGCCATCATAGTCCCATACCAGCGCTCAACATTCGGAAATTCGGCAAGATCGACTTGATGCCGCTCGTGCCGCCATGCCCAGCCGAGAATAGCAAAATCGGCGATCGACAGCTCGCCCGAGAAATACTCGACCTCCGCCAGCCTCCGATCGGCGACTCCGTACAGGCGTCGGGTCTCTGCGCTATAGCGTGCCAGTCCGTAGCGGCGGTCCTGGTCGTCGGTCACGCCAAGAAAGTGGTGCACCTAGCCCGGCATCGGACCGAAACCACCCACCTGCCACATCAGCCATTCCAACACAGGGACTTGCGCGCTGAGTCTGGACGGCCAAAAGTGGCCGGTCTTCTGGCCTAGGTAAATTAGGATGGCACCCGACTCGAACACGCTGATCGGTCTACCGTCCGGTCCGGCGGGATCGACGATGGCGGGGATGCGATTGTTGGGGCTAATACGCAGAAACCCAGAGGCATGCTGTTCGCCCTTCGTGATGTCGACCACCTTCACCGTGTAGGGCAGCCCCATCTCCTCGAGCGCGACGCTGATCTTTCGGCCATTCGGTGTGTCAAAAGCCCCATAATTCAATCGGCATGCCAACTCTCTATCGCGTTTTATGCCGACGTTGATCGCTGGTACGAGGGCGTCTCTCTCGTCAACCAACATCGGCAAATGTCAATTATCCCGACAAGTGGACACTATCTTCGTGTGATCGCCACCGTCTCGAAAGACGCCGCAGGCCGGACGCTTACGATAAAGGTGCTCAATCCGTCTTCTCATCGAGCAGCCCCGAGACGAAATCGAACAAGCCCGGCCGGCGATCGCGTCTGAGCCGTTCGGCCGTGACGATGCCGCGCACCTCGGCGAAAGCGCGGTCAAGATCGTCGTTGACGATGACGAAATCATATTCCTTCCAGTGCTCGATCTCATTACGGGCGTTCTTGAGCCGCGTCTCGATTACCGCTTCCTGGTCCTCGGCGCGACGCTTCAGCCGCGCCTTCAATTCCTTCATCGACGGCGGCAGGATGAAGATCGAGACGATGTCGGCGCGCATCTTCTCCTTGAGCTGCTGAGCGCCTTGCCAATCGATGTCGAACAGCATGTCGCGGCCTTCTGCCAGCGCCTGTTCGGCCGGCTCGCGCGGCGTCGCGTAGCAATTGCCGTGCACCTCCGCCCATTCGAGCAGCGCATCGGAATCGCGCAGCCGCTCGAACTCGCGCATCGTGCGGAAGTGGTAATGGACACCCTCGATCTCGCTGCCGCGGCGTGGCCGCGTGGTGACCGAGACCGACAATTCCAGGCTGGAATCGCTCTCCAGCAGGTTGCGCGCGATCGTCGACTTGCCGGCGCCTGAGGGCGACGACAACACCAGCATCAGCCCGCGGCGCCGAATGCGGGAACCCACATCCCTAGTGGTCATGGGGCTTGGCAGTCATGTGGCTTGGCATCGGGATCATTCCAGATTCTGGACCTGTTCGCGAAACTGGTCGACGACCGCCTTCAGTTCCAGTCCGATGGCGGTGACCGCGGCAGCATTCGACTTGGAACACAGCGTATTCGATTCGCGGTTGAATTCCTGCGCCAGGAAATCGAGCTTGCGGCCGACGGCGCCACCGCCGGCGAGCAGCGCCCGGCCCGACGCCACGTGCGTCTTCAGCCGGTCGATCTCCTCGCGTATGTCGGCCTTGGTGGCCAGGAACGCCGCTTCCATATGCAGCCGGCTGGCATCCAGATTGGCTGATGCGTCCATCAGCAGCCGGATCTGCTCTGCAAGCCTTTCGCGGATCGTGGCCGGCTCGCGTGATGGATCGGCCTCGGCCCGCAGTGTCAGCGCCTCGATGGCATCGATATGGCCGGACAGCAGGGAACGAAGCGCCGCACCTTCGCCTTGGCGCGCCTGCTGCAGCCCGTCCAGTGCTGCTTCCAGCGCCGACAATATCGCGGTATCGAGCGCACTGCGCGCCTCTTCGGTTTCGATGGCTTCGGGAATGTCGAGCACGCCGCGCAGCGCAAGCAGTCCGTCGGCCGCCGCAGGCGCTACTCCGAACTGCTCCTGCAGCCGCTTGGCCAACCCCGCCAGATCCTTCAGGAAAGCCTCGTTGACCACGGGTTGCGCTTGCGCGCCGGCGGCGCGGCCAATGGTCAGCGTCATCTGGAAATTACCGCGCCCAAAACGCTTTTGCACCGTCTGCCTGACTGCCGGCTCCAGCCGGTCGAAACCTTGCGGCAGCCGCAGCCTGACCTCGACGCTCTTGCCGTTGACGGACTTGGCTTCCCAGGCAATCGAAGTGCCTTCGTGTTCGGCGACACTGCGCGCAAAACCGGTCATACTCTGCAAGTTCATGTTGCCGTGCGTCCCCTTGCCGAATGCCCCTCAAGCCGGAACGATTGCTCCGGACAGGATCATGTGAATTTCAATGCCATAGCAGCCCTTGCACATCCACCCGGACATGCACAGGGCCGACCTGATGGCGTCTGGCCCTACTGGGCGGCGGTAGCCCCCGCATCGTCAACGGTGGCTCCCGCCGGCGTGTCGGCTCCGGTATTGGTTGCCCCGGCCTTGGCGGCGTCCTGCGCCTGCTTTTTCAGCAGTGCCCGGTAGCGAGCGACATTCTCGTTATGCTCATCGAGCGTCGCGGCAAAGACGTGGCCGCCGCTGCCGTCGGCGACGAAGTAAAGATCGCTGGTCTTCGACGGATTGGCGACTGCCTCCAGCGCCGCACGGCCGGGATTGGCGATCGGCGTCGGCGGCAAGCCGTTGATCAGATAGGTGTTGTAGGGCGTCGGCTTCTGGATGTCCGACTGATAGATCGGGCGGTCGATGGGTTTGCCCTTGCCGCCGAACAGGCCGTAGATGATGGTCGGGTCCGACTGCAGCCGCATACCCTTGGCCAGCCGGTTGAGGAAGACGGCCGCTACCCGCGAGCGTTCATCGCCCTTACCTGTCTCCTTCTCGACGATCGAGGCCAGGGTGACAAAATCCTCAATGTTGGCGATCGGCAGATCCGGCGCTCGGCGCTGCCAGACTTCGTCGACCAGTCTTTTCTGGTCGGCCAGAAGCTTGTCGACCATCTGCTGGCGTGTTGCGCCGCGGGTGAAGCGCAGCGTGTCGGTGGCGAGGCTGCCCTCGGGTGGAGTGGTCGACGGCATATCGCCGGCCAGTGCGTCCTGCTCAGCGATCCGTTGCAGTGCCTGCTCGACCGTCAGCCCCTCGGGGATGGTCAGCGAATACATCACCGACTTGCCGCTCTTCAGCAGTTCCATGATATCGTGCATCGAAGCCTGCGGCTTGATCTCGTATTCGCCAGCCTTCAGGGCGGAATCATTGCCGAAGGCGCGTACGCCAAGGCGGAAGATGCGGGCGTCGCTGATCAGCCCTCGCCGCTCAAGCTGGTCGGCGATCTCCTGGACGCCGCTATTCGGCTTGACCAGGAAAGTGTCGCCATTGGCCGACGGGCCCGGCTCGTTGAATTCCTGCTTGCCGAAATACAGCGCAACGCCTGCCGCCAGAACCATCAGCATCACCGAAGAGATGACGAAGTTCATGAACACGACGAACTGGCTGCGCGAGGCACGCGAGCGCTTCGGCGGCGGCGTGCCGGCCTCGGGCCGCAACGCCTCGCTGGCCGTCTTCGGCACGATCGGGCCGGGGGTTGCTGCCCGTTGCCCGAATTCCCCGTTATCGGCCGGATTTGTGTTCATAGCGCCCTACCAATTGATCTTGCGACGAATCCCCTCGGGCAGAGTAGGGGCGAATATGGCAAAATTGACGGCAGACGCAAACCGGCGGAGCGGTCAGCCATTGTAGCGCTGGAAGACGAGCGAGGCGTTGGTGCCACCGAAGCCGAAGGAGTTGGACAGCGCCACGTCGATCTGCCGGGCTCGCGGCTTGTGCGGCACAAGGTCAATCGCCGTTTCGCGCTCCGGATTGTCGAGATTGATGGTCGGCGGCGCGATGTTGTCGCGAATGGCGAGGATCGAAAAGATCGCCTCGGCAGCACCAGCCGCGCCCAGCAGGTGGCCAATCGACGATTTCGTCGACGACATCGATATCTTCGAGGCGGCGTTGCCGACCAGCCGCTCGACGGCGCCGAGTTCGATGGTATCGGCCATGGTCGAGGTGCCGTGGGCGTTGATGTAGTCGACATCGGCGGGCGTCAGCTTCGCCCGGTTCAGCGCCGCCGTCATGCAACGGAAAGCGCCGTCGCCGTCCTCGGCTGGCGCGGTGATGTGATAGGCGTCACCGGTCAGGCCGTAGCCGGTGACCTCGGCATAGATCTTGGCGCCGCGGGCCTTGGCGTGTTCGAGCTCCTCGAGCACGACAACACCGGCGCCCTCGCCCATGACGAAACCGTCGCGATCGCGATCATAGGGGCGCGAGGCCGTTTGCGGCGCGTCGTTGCGGTCGGTGGAGAGCGCGCGGCAAGCCGCGAACCCAGCGATCGAAAGCCTCGTCACCGGCGCTTCGGCGCCGCCTGCGACCATAACGTCGGCATCGCCCCATATGATCAGCCGGGCGGCATCGCCGATGGCGTGCGCACCGGTCGAGCAAGCGGTGACGACGGCATGGTTGGGGCCTTTCAGCCCATGCCGGATCGAGACCTGGCCGGACACGAGGTTGATGATTTGGCCGGGGATGAAGAACGGGCTGATGCGGCGCGGACCGCGTTCCTTGAGGATCATCGCATTCTCGGCGATGCCTTCGATGCCGCCGATGCCGGAACCGATCAGCACGCCGGTGGCGCACTGTTCCTCATGCGTCTTCGGCTGCCAGCCGGAATCCTTGAGCGCCTCGTCGGCGGCCGCGATCCCGTACAGGATGAAGTCGCCGATCTTGCGCAGTTCCTTCGGCTCGAGAACGGCTTCAGGATTGAAAGTGGCATTGGAGCCGTCACCGCGCGGAATGACGTGGGCGACCTTGCAGGCAAGGTCTTCCACCTCGAATTCGGTGATGCGCTTGGCTGCACTGCGGCCGGTCAGAAGCTCATTCCAGCTGTGCTCGAAGCCCATGCCGAACGGCGAAAGCAGCCCAAGGCCCGTGACGACGACACGCCTCATCGCAGGTCCTCCCCGGTGATGACTGCAAATAGCGTCAGGCCGAGGCCTTGTCGATGTATTTCACCGCATCGCCAACAGTCAGGATGGTCTCGGCCGCATCGTCGGGGATTTCGACGCCGAACTCTTCTTCGAACGCCATGACAAGTTCGACCGTGTCGAGGCTGTCCGCGCCCAGATCATCGATGAAGCTCGCCTGCTCCGTCACCTTGTCGGCATCGACGCCAAGGTGCTCGATGACAATCTTCTTGACGCGCTCTGCGGTGTCACTCATTTGGGCATCCTCGTCTTTTGGTTGTCTGTCTTCGTTAGCGGGCAGAATGCCGCTAATCAAGCTGAAAGATGGTCCTGCCGGAAACGCAGCGGAACAGGACCGGTTTTTGCCCGAACCGCCGGGTTGCGGGCGGCATTACACGAAAAATTCCGTGCATCCAAGACGGAATGAAGCGTTTTCCCAAGTGTTAGATCATTGCCATGCCGCCATTGACATGAACGGTCTGGCCGGTGACGTAGGCCGCCTCATTGGAAGCGAGGTAGGCGACGGCAGAGGCGACTTCGGCGCCCGTGCCCATGCGCCGCGTCGGGATCGCCGCCATGATCGCCTCTTTCTGCTTGTCGTTGAGCTTGTCGGTCATCGCCGATTCGATGAAGCCCGGGGCGACGCAGTTGACGGTTATATTGCGGGTGGCGATCTCCTGCGCCAGCGATTTGGAAAAGCCGATCATACCGGCTTTGGAGGCGCAATAATTGGCCTGGCCGGGATTGCCGGTGACGCCGACCACTGAAGTGATGTTGATGATGCGGCCATGGCGGCGCCGCATCATCGGATGGGTAAGCTCGCGGGTCAGCCGGAACACGGCGGTCAAGTTGACCTCGATCACGCTATCCCAGTCGGCATCAGCCATGCGTACGAACAACCCGTCCTTCGTGATGCCGGCATTGTTGACGAGGATGTCGACGCCTTCGAGATCGGCCTCCGCCTTCTGGCCAAGCGCCTTGACCTCGTCGCGATTGGAAAGATTGGCCGGAAACAGCTTGACCCGGTCGCCCAGTTCGGCGGCCAGCGCCTCCAGTTTCTCGATACGCGTGCCGTGCAGGCCGACGATGGCGCCCTGGCCATGCAGCACGCGGGCGATCGCCTCGCCGATGCCCCCCGATGCGCCGGTGACGAGCGCCTTGCGGCCGGTCAATTCGAACATTTTTGTCTCCTGATCTGAGCGAACACCCTTCGCACGGAGCGGGGTCAAATCGCCAGTTGATTATGCAAGCGCCGCCAGCGCCGCCTCGACATCCGCCGCGGATCCGATTGCACTGGTGGCAATATCGC
This sequence comes from Mesorhizobium sp. M1163, assembly GCF_040318415.1. Lineage (NCBI taxonomy): Bacteria > Pseudomonadati > Pseudomonadota > Alphaproteobacteria > Hyphomicrobiales > Phyllobacteriaceae > Mesorhizobium > Mesorhizobium sp. M1163. Next base: position 21,908 of record NZ_JAMYMF010000003.1, read on the forward strand.
GGTTAATGCGCCGCGCCAGCCCCGACAGAACCTTGCCGGCGCCTACTTCATATAGCGTCGCAACGCCATTCGCGCCGAACCACTCCACCGTTTCGCGCCAGCGCACGCGCCCGATCACCTGTTCGACGAGGCGGCGGGCGATCTCGTCGGGATCGCTCGTCGGGGTCACCGTAACATTGGAGACCAGCGGCACGGCCGGTGCACTCTTCGTCACGGCGGCCAGTGCCTCCCGCATGATCTCGGCCGCCGGCTTCATCAATGCCGAATGGAAGGGCGCCGAAACCTGCAGCATCAGCGCCCGCTTGGCGCCCTTCTCCGTGCATAGCTTCGCCGCCAGTTCGACCGCCGACCTGGCGCCGGAGATTACCAGCTGGCCGCCCCCATTATCATTGGCGATCTGGCAAACCATGGCTTGCGCGGGATCTTTGGCCGCGCCTTGGGCAGCCTCTGCGCAGGCGGCTTCGACGTCGGCTTGTTCCAGCCCGATGATCGCCGCCATGGCGCCCTCGCCGGCCGGTACCGCCGCCTGCATGGCGTTACCCCGGATGCGCAACAGTCGGGCGGCGTCGGCGACCGAAACGAAACCGGCGGCCGCAAGTGCCGAATATTCGCCAAGCGAGTGGCCGGCGACATAGGTGACCTTGCCTTTCAGGGAGAAGCCGCGCGCCTCCAACGCCCGGATTGCGGCAAGCGACACCGCCATCAGCGCCGGCTGGGCATTGGCGGTCAGCGTCAGCGTCTCTTCCGGGCCTTCCCAGATAAGCTTCGATAGATTTTCGCCGAGCGCATCATCGACTTCCTTGAAGATCCGCCGCGATTCAACAAAGGTATCGGCAAGGTCCTTGCCCATGCCGACAGCCTGGCTGCCCTGCCCCGGAAAGGTGAATGCGATGGCCATCGGCGGCTCCCAGCTGCTGGTTCTCGTTGCCTGTGACGCAAGGCGTGCGGCCAAGTCAAGTCCAACCTTGACCGCGCAACGTCGGCCGAGTGCCTGTTTCGGCAGGCTTTTTGGCGATCACTCATGATGAAAACCGCTCACGATTTGTTTGCTGGCTCTTCTTATTTCCGCCACAGGCGCTAGCTTTGCGTGACAGTTCGATGACAGTCGAGTGACGCTTTTGTTGCGGGCCGGGGAACTATCGCAGTGGCAAAGACCAAGAAGAGCGCAGCCGAGGCCGCGCCACAGTTTCTCGAAGGCGATCCGGCCACCGGCTATCTGCCAGGGCGCAAATGGCCTGTCATCCGCTATGGCTTCATCAGCCTGTTGGCCGCGGCCATCCTGGTGTTCGCTATCGAATTGATCGTGCGCGGCAACTTTGCCGGCACCATCGACTTCTTTCTGCAGCCCTTCAAACCCGGCTGGACCACAATCATCATTTTTGCGTTGATCCTCATAGGGCTCGACGCCGTGCTCGGCCGCAGCCATCAGAGCCTGATGATCCTCGCGCCGCTGACGTTGTCGCTGGCGTTCGTCGGCCACCAGAAGTCGCTCTATCTCGGCGATCCGCTCTATCCGACCGATTTCCTCTATTCCCGGCAGATCGTGGCGCTGATGCCGCTCCTGGTACGCGATCGCCCGGGAACCGCCATTGCCCTGGCGATCGGCATCGTCGGCGGGCTGTCGCTTCTCGTCTATGGCTGGCGGCTATGGCGCCGCCGCGTTCCGGCGCTCAGCCACAAGGGCCGCCTTGCCCGGCTGACGCTGACAGTGCCGCTGATCGCCTTCTTCGTCTCCATCATGGACTATGCCACTTTCTCATGGACGCGCGACCGGCTGCAGATCATCCCGATCATGTGGGACCAGAAGGAAAACTATGCCTCGAACGGTTTTGCGCTCGCATTCGCGCTGAACGTCCCGATGGCCCATGTCTCGGCGCCGCCCGGCTATTCCGGCAAGGCGATCGAAGCGATCGGCAAACCGCAGGTGACGGTCTCGGTACCCGCCGAGAAGCCCGACATCATCGTCGTCATGAGCGAATCCTTCTGGGATCCGACCAAGCTGCCCGGCGTCACCATCACGCCCGACCCTATCCCCAATGTGCGGGCACTGCGCACGGGCTACATGTTCTCGCCCGAATTCGGCGGCATGACGGCCAACATCGAGTTCGAGGCCCTGACCGGCTTTTCCAACGCCTTCCTGCCGGCGGGCAGTATTCCTTACCAGCAATATGTGCGGACACCGACCCCGTCACTGGCGACCTTCCTGAAAAGTCAGGGCTATCGGGCACGCGCCATCCACCCCGGCACCAACTGGTTCTGGAACCGGGGAGCCGTCTATGCCGATTTCGGCTTCAACGACTTCAAGTCCGAGGAGACGTTGCCGCCCATGCAAAAACGCGGACCGCTCGCGTCGGACGCGGCGATGACCGACGAGATCATCCACGAGGCCGATACCAGCGCCGAGCCGGTGTTCTTTTTCGCCGTCAGCCTGCAGAACCACGGGCCGTATGAGCCGTATCGCTATAACAATCCGACCCATAAGGTGCAGGCGCCGATCAGCCAATGGGCGCGTGAATCGCTGTTGAGCTACGCCGAAGGCTCTTCCGACGCGGACCGCGGCCTCGAGCGGCTGATCGAATGGGCGAAGAAACGCCAGCGGCCGACGGTCATCGCCTTCTTCGGCGACCATCTGCCGCCGCTTGGGCCGGTCTACGTCGAGACCGGTTTCATGAAGGACAATGTCGCGCCGCGCAAGGAGGCGGCCGACCAGATGCTGCTGCATCACCAGACGCCGCTGATCGTCTGGTCGAACCGCAGCGGCCCGGCCGAGGATCTCGGCGCCGTCAGCCCAGCCTTCCTGCCCTACCATATCCTGAAGACTGCCGGCATCAGTCATCCCTATTATACCGGCTTCCTCGGCCAGTTGCGGGAGCACTACCGCGTCATCGACCGCAATTTGCTGTTGGCACCGGCGGGCGACGCCACCCCCGATTGGTCGCGTCAGAAAGAGATCGACCCGGCAATCCGCGACTTCCGTCTGCTGCAGTACGACATGATGTTCGGCAAGCGCCATGCGGCGCCCGACTTCTTCCCCGAAACCACAGGGAAAGTGGCTGCGCACACGAGTTGAGCAGCGGCGGCGGAACGGCCGTTGGGCGACTGACGTCGTTCAGTTCGTCAAGTGCAGTTGCGAAATCGAGCTTCCGATTTTCAGGAAGACGCTTTCGAGCTGACTGACGTCGTTGGTCGGGTAATAATCCGACGGCGACGACGCGCAGGCCTCGTAGAGCTTGCGGTTGGCTGCGGTGTCGGCCTGCAGCAGTACTGTGAAGATCTGCACGTCCTGTTTCTTCAACGTGTTGCAGACATTGGTTGTCCAGTCGTCGACATTGCGCGCGGCCGCGGTCTGGTCGCTGGATCCGAACCGACCCGAAGCCAGGAACCCGTAAGAACCATAGTCCGACTTCTGTGGCGTATCCTTCGCGCCATAGACAACATTTTCGCCGTCGGTGAGCAGCAGCACCGTTTTGGTCGTGCCTGACGCCCTGAACGGCGCGCCGTCACTGTAGGGCGGTTCCGGCGAGAGTACCCGCATCCCCCATGACAACCCTTCCGAAACATTGGTCCCCGAGCCGTTCCATTCGATCATCTCACTGACGGCCTTACGCAATTTGTCGAAATCGTCGGTCAGCGGCACTATCGGCGTCGGACAGGCCCGGTTTGGGCCGATGGTCAGGGGGCCTTTCTTGTCGTTGATCAGCTTCATCGTCGAAACACTGTACTTCGCGATGTCGCCGGTGAGGCCGGGAAGCAGGGTGATAACCGTATCGTCGAGATAGGAATTATTGTAGCCGGTCGCCGAATTGCCATAGGAGCTGTTCGGATTTTTGGCGTTACCTGGATCGTCCGGCGCGAAATAAGGTACGAACAGGGTGTCCGGTTTGTTTTGGTCGGGCGAAATGTCGGAAACATTGTTGGTTCCGGGCCGCGCCTCGACGCAGCCTCTCCATTCGACGCCCAATTGCTTGAACAGGTCCATATGGGTGATGCGCTTGCCGCCGACCAAGGGGAAATTGGCGCCATTGTTCGGCGATTTGCCGGCCATGTCGATCCAGGACGGATCGTAGTCCTCGCCCTTGACGTTGACCGCGGTGACGAACGGCACCACTGCGACACGTACGCTGCGCGTCGGCGACTTCGCGGCTTGGAGCATATCGATCAAGCCCGTCGCCGCCGTCCGCAATGCGCCGATGCGGTCGTTGCTGGCCATCGACCCGGTATTGTCGAGCACCAGCACGACTTCGAGCTGATTGGTCGATTCGATGGCGCCAGCATCGACGGTGATGCGCTTGTCGTTGCCGAACAGGAAAGCGAAGTTCAAGTTGACGTCCGCCGCGGCGACAGCCTTTGTCTGGATGTAATTGAGGCCCCTTTCGACGGTAAGCGTCGCTTCGGCGTTCCTCAACTCGCTGTGGCCGGCGACATTGGTCTGGAAATAGCGGTCGAAGACGTCCTTGCGCGTGGCCTCGATGTCGCCGAGATGCGAAGATGCAAGGTTCGCGGCATCGAGCGCGTTCTGCAAGCTGACCTTGGCCCTCATCAAGGTGGACACGTCCACGGCAAACGCGACGGCCGTCAGAACCGCAGGCAGCCCGAACGCCAGCATCAGGGCAAAGTTGCCGCTCTTCGAACGGCAGAACTTGTCGAACAGCATTTTACCCCCAAAACCGCCGTGCTGCAGGTGTCGCGCGAAGTGTTTCGTTTTGCATTCGCATGATGAACGACGGGTTGCCACCATGCCCGCCGGCACGGGAACTTCGCATGATGGTTAAGGTCAGGTTTCAGGAAATCCGTAAAACCTTGCCATCGAGGCCCGTTGTGCTCTGGAAGGTAGGGCGCTAATCGAGCCGTTTGGCCTGTCGTTTGGCCTTGCTTTGCGGTCAAATTCCTGTATAGACGCCCGCAATCTGCCGGTCCTTGCTGGGGGCTGAACGGAGGGCCGGAGGTTTTCGAACCTTCGCGTGGAGCCAGAAGCGCTTCCGCCTCCCGTGTCTCCGCTCTCGACCGTCTCGTCATGCTCCTTTCTTCCCCGTCTTCGCAAGGATCGCGGGTCAGAGAAGTTGCAGAGGCTTTTGCCGCCGGGAACCGGGAGAGAAACGAAGAAAGGCACGAACACTATGGCTCTATACGAACATGTGTTTCTTGCCCGGCAGGACCTCTCGCAGCAGCAGGTCGATGCACTTGTCGAACAGTACAAGGGCGTCCTCACCGCGAATGGCGGGTCCGTCGGCCGGGTCGAGAACTGGGGACTGAAGTCCCTCACCTACCGGGTCAACAAGAACCGGAAGGCATATTATACACTCATGGACATCACCTGCCCGCCGGCCGCGCTCAATGAGATGGAGCGCCAGATGGGCCTGTCCGAGGACGTGCTGCGTTTCCTGACCATCAAGGTCGATGCGCATGAGGAAGGCCCGTCGGCAATGATGCAGAAGCGCGAAGAGCGCTCGGAACGCGGCGGCTTCGGCGACCGCGACCGTGGCGATCGTGGCCCGCGCTCATTCGGCGACCGCGATCGCGGTGACCGTGGTGATCGTCCGCCGCGCAGCTTCGGCGATGGGGGTGCCGATCGTGGCCCGCGCCGTCCGCGCGAAGGCTTTGAAGGAGCCGCAGAATAATGGTCGACATCAACCAGATCCCAACCCGGCGCCCCTTCCACCGTCGCCGCAAGACTTGCCCGTTCTCCGGCGCCAACGCGCCGAAGATCGACTACAAGGACGTGCGGCTTCTGCAGCGCTACATTTCCGAGCGCGGCAAGATCGTGCCGTCGCGCATTACCGCCGTCAGCCAGAAGAAGCAGCGCGAACTCGCCAAGGCGATCAAGCGCGCCCGCTTCCTCGGCCTGCTGCCCTACGTGGTCCGCTAAGACTGATTAGTTGACCATGATCTTATCCGAAAACCGGTTTTCACTTTTCGGGATCATGGTCTAGCCAGCGGGCGGTTCGCCGCCTGCTTTTTTCACCGGCCACGACGGGCGTAGCTGGATCGAACACCAAATCCCGGGTTGGATTTCGACAAGAGATCCTAACTGCCGCGACAGGCAGGACAGCGACACAGGCGGCGACGCCCCAGCTTCCTGACCTGTTCCAGACAATTCGGCGCCGATCCTGAGGATAGGCGCCCAACCGAAGGAACAAAACCATGGAAGTCATTCTTCTCGAACGCGTTTCCCGGCTCGGCCAGATGGGCGACACCGTCAGGGTCAAGGACGGGTTCGCCCGAAATTTCCTGCTGCCGCAGGGCAAGGCGCTGCGCGCCAACGAAGGTAACAAGAAGAAGTTCGAGGGACAGCGCGCCCAGCTCGAAGCTCGGAACCTGGAGCGCAAGTCCGAGGCCGCGCAGATTGCTGAAAAGCTCGACGGCAAGAGCTTCATCGCCGTGCGCTCGGCCGGCGAGACCGGTCAGCTCTATGGTTCGGTGTCGACGCGCGACATCGCCGAGCTGTTGACGGCGGAAGGTTTTTCGGTGAACCGCAACCAGATCCTTCTCAATCAGCCGATCAAGACCATCGGCGTCACCAACGTGGCGATCGCGCTGCACCCGGAAGTCGAGGTCACCATCACGCTCAACATTGCCCGCACGGCCGACGAAGCCGAGCGCCAGGCCAAGGGCGAAACGCTGACCACCGCCGAAGCCATCTACGGCGAAGACATCAACGACAATGCGCGGCCGGAAAATTTCTTCGATCCGAACGCGGAGTTCGAGGGCGGCGAAGACAACGGCTGATCGTTGTTCGCCGGCATTCGTCGGCTAATACCTATCTGGACCAATGCCCGGGCCTCGCACCCGGGCATTTTTATGCCAAATGGAACTTTTCGAACCCCTATATCTTGATGCAGAATAGGACAGCATGTCTGGCCGAGAGGGGACAATTGGTCATGAATATTCTGCTTAAGCGCGTTCTCGACCGCCTGGTCCGCACAGGCAATCTCAAGGTGACAGGGCCGCAAGGCTCGATGGTGACTTTTGGTGACGGCAGCGGCGAGCCGGTGCACATGCACATCAAGACAAGGCATGCCGAGCGCGCCATCACTTTTGATCCGATGCTGGCGGTGCCGGAAGCCTACATGGACGGTGAACTCGACATTATCGAGGGCGGCGTGCTGGGGGTGATGCGCATTGCGTTCCAGAACATGGGCAGCGGCGGCATCGATGCCACCTGGTCGAAGGCGATCGAGGGTCTGCGCCACGCCTTCCGGCGCCTGCAGCAGATCAACACGGCGTCGCGGGCGCGCCGCAACGTGCAGCGCCACTACGATCTGTCGGGCGACCTCTATCGCCTCTTCCTCGATGAAGACATGCAGTATTCCTGCGCCTATTTCGAGCAGCCGGACATGACGCTCGATGAGGCCCAGGCAGCCAAGAAGCGCCACATCGCCGCCAAGCTCAGGTTGAAAGCGGGCCAGACGGTACTCGACATCGGCTCCGGCTGGGGCGGGCTTGGCCTTTATCTCGCCAAGGCGTTCGACGTCGACGTGCAAGGCGTGACGCTGTCGACCGAGCAGCACGGCGTCGCCACCGACCGCGCGCACGCGCAAGGCCTGCAAAACCGGGTGCATTTCGACCTCAAGGACTATCGCGAGCTCAATGAGCGTTTCGACCGCATCGTCTCGGTCGGCATGTTCGAGCATGTCGGCGTCAATCATTTCCGTACCTTCTTCGACAAGTCGGCGACGCTGCTGAAGCCGGACGGTGTCATGCTGCTGCACACGATCGGCCGTTCCGGTGTGCCGTGGGCGACCAGCGCCTTCATTCGCAAATACATCTTCCCGGGCGGCTATATCCCGTCGCTCTCCGAAGTGATGCCGGCTATCGAAAAGTCGGGGCTCGTCGTCACCGACATCGAGGTTCTGCGGCTGCATTATGCCGAGACGCTGAAGCATTGGGGCGAGCGCTTTGCCGCCAACCGCGACAAGGCCAAGGCGATCTATGACGAGCGCTTCTGCCGCATGTGGGAGTTCTATCTTGCCGCCTCGGAAGCTGCCTTCCGATGGCAGGATCTGGTGATCTTCCAGATCCAGATCGCCAAGAAGAACGACACGCTGCCGGTGACGCGCGACTACATGGCCAGTTGCGAGAAGGCGCTGGAGATGCGCGATCTTGGACGTCGTGAAAAGGCTCCTGCGGCCAAGCCCACTCGCCGCCGCAAGGTGGCGGATCCGGAGTAGACTGCCGGCGATCGCGCCATTGCCGCTTGCCATTGCCGGCTGGCACGCTGAAAAAGGTCTCGTCAACGCGGGACCTTTTTTCATGACCTACCTCCTCTACGTCGCCGCCGCACTTGCCGAGATCGCCGGCTGCTTCTCGTTCTGGGCGTGGTGGCGGCTGGATAAGTCGCCGCTGTGGTTGGCGCCCGGTCTCGTCTCACTGGTGCTATTCGCGTGGCTGCTGGCGCTTGTCGACGCCAGTGCGGCGGGCCGGGCCTATGCCGCCTATGGCGGCATCTACATTGCCGCCTCGCTGGTCTGGCTATGGTTGGCGGAAGGCGTGCACCCCGACAGTTGGGATCTTGCCGGTGCCACGATGTGCATCATTGGCGCCTCGGTCATCGTGCTCGCACCTCGGGCTGCGTAGACCATGGAACTGCCCGCCCCGCTTAGACAAGGCGTCGACCGCCTTCTCGAACAGGTGCCGTTGCCGATGATCAAGCAAGCGGCCAAGACGCTGTCGGACCGCTACCGCGCCGAGTTGCGCGATGGCCGCCTGCACATGGCCGAAGAAATGGCGGTTAAGGCCTATCTGGCAACGCGGCTTCCGGCGACCTATGCGGCCGTCCGTGCCAGCCTCGATGCGGTGGGCGAGTCTCGGCCCGACTATGCTCCGAAGACCTTGCTCGATGTCGGCGCCGGCCCTGGCACGGTGCTTTGGGCCACAATCGATCTCTGGCCCGATCTCGAACAGGCAGTGCTGCTCGAGGCCGGTGCCGCGGTGCGGCGGGTCGGCGAGGCGCTTGCCGCCGAGGCAATCCATGCCAAGACCGCCTGGCTGACCGGCGACGTCACCATCGACCTGGTCGATCTGGAGCCGGCCGAGCTGGTGACTTCGGCTTATGTGCTGGATGAGATCGCGCCGGCATCGCTGGCAAAACTAATCGACCGGCTCTGGCAGCTGACCGCCGACACGCTGCTGGTCGTCGAGCCAGGCACGCCGGCCGGCTGGCAGCGCATCCTTGCCGTGCGGCGGCAGCTGATCGAGGCGGGGGCGCACGTGCTCGCGCCCTGCCCGCATGAGGCGCCCTGCCCACTTGTCGCTCCCGACTGGTGCCATTTCGCCCGCCGCGTCGCCCGCTCGCGCCTGCACCGTCTGGCCAAGGATGCCGAGGTGCCGTGGGAGGACGAAAAGTTCATCTTTGTCGCCGCTTCCCGTCATCCGGCCGCTCCGCCCCGCGCGCGGGTGATCGCACCGCCGAAATCGGGCTCCGGCAAGGTCTTGCTGAAGCTTTGCCAACAGGATGGTCATGCCGCCGAGCGACTGTTCACGAAGCGCGACGGCGAGACGTTCAAGGCCGCGCGGCGACTGGACTGGGGTGACGCCTTGCCGGAATGATCGGCAGCTATTTTCCTGTTTTGTTCTCGCCCAAGAACGGTTAGGCTCGCCATCTTGATTCGAGTCAATCGAGATTCTTTCCACCGAAGTATCTTGGCTGTGAATCGCGGGCATCAAAGTTGGTTGGTTGGGGACTGATGCAGATAAGTCATCACCGACTTGTCTCGTTCTGATATCGAGAGACCGGGATCAGGACCGGGGACATCATGGCAGAGGCAGCACGAAAATTCGGCGTGGCGGAAACACCGCTCTATCGCGAGGCGCCGAACAACATCGAGGCCGAGCAGGCGCTGCTCGGCGCCATACTGGTCAACAACGATGCGTTCTACCGCGTCTCCGACTTTCTGAAGCCTGGCCATTTCTACGAGCCGCTGCACAGGAAGATCTTCGAGGTCGCGGCCGAGCTCATCCGCATGGGCAAGATCGCGACGCCGATCACGCTGAAGACCTTCCTGCCGGCCGACGAGAAGGTCGGCGACATGACGGTGGCGCAATATGTCGTGCGGCTGGCGGTCGAGGCCGTCACCGTCGTCAACGCCACCGACTATGGCCGCGCCATCTACGATCTGGCCACGCGCCGCGCGCTGATCACCGTCGGCGAGGACATGGTCAACATCGCCTATGACGCGCCGGTCGACATGTCGCCCTCCGACCAGATCGAGGACGCCGAGCGGCGGCTGTTCGAGCTGGCCGAGACCGGCCGCTACGACGGCGGCTTCGAGAGCTTCACCGACGCTGTCAAGACGGCGGTCGACATGGCCAATGCCGCCTATATGCGCGACGGGCATTTGTCGGGCGTCGCCACCGGCTTGCGCGACCTCGACCGTCGCATGGGCGGCCTGCAGTCGTCCGACTTGATCATCATTGCCGGCCGCCCCGGCATGGGTAAAACCTCGCTCGCCACCAACATCGCCTTCAATATCGCGGAGGCGTATGTCCCGGCGCAGCAGGCCGACGGCTCGTTCAAGGCGGCCAATGGCGGCGTCGTCGGCTTCTTTTCGCTCGAAATGTCATCCGAACAGCTCGCCACCCGCATTATTTCCGAACAGACCGAAATCCCGTCGTCGAAAATCCGCCGCGGCGAGATCAGCGAGATGGATTTCGAAAAGCTCGTCGCCTGTTCGCAGACCATGCAGAAAATCCCGCTGTTCATCGACCAGACCGGCGGTATTTCCATCGCTCAGCTGTCCGCCCGCGCGCGTCGCCTGAAGCGCCAGCGCGGTCTCGACGTCATCGTCATCGACTATATCCAGCTGATGCAGGGATCGAGCGCGAAATCATCGCAAAACCGCGTCCAGGAAATCACCGAGATCACCACCGGGCTCAAGGCACTGGCCAAGGAGTTGGCGGTGCCGATCATCGCGCTGTCGCAGCTGTCGCGCCAGGTCGAGAGCCGCGACGACAAGCGCCCGCAGCTTTCGGATCTGCGCGAATCGGGCTCCATCGAGCAGGACGCCGATGTGGTGCTGTTCGTCTACCGCGAGGAATATTATCTGAAGAACCGCGAGCCGAAGCCGGGCACCGACGAATACATCAAGTGGGAACACGAGATGAACGAGATGCGCGGCAAGGCCGAGGTAATCGTCGCCAAGCAGCGCCACGGCCCAACGGGATCGGTCAGCCTCGCCTTCCAGGGCGAGTTCACCCGCTTCTCGGACCTCGCGGAAGAGCATCATTTGCCGGATCGGTTCGAGTAGCTTGTTGGCCAACCGTCGCGTTCCGTTACACCCCCCTCTGGCCTGCCGGCCATCTCCCCCGCAAGGGGGGAGATCGGCAGTTTTGTCGCCGGCTCTCTTCTTGCGGCATCGGCGATTGGCGAAAGCATCAATGACAGCCAATCTCCCCCCTTGCGGGGGAGATGTCCGGCAGGACAGAGGGGGGTGGGCAGGATCGACGAGCCTCGGCAATTGGCAAGCGACGCGACGCTGATGGCCAAATCCCGTATCCAGTTCATCTGTCAGAATTGCGGTTCGGTGCATCAGCGTTGGGCCGGCAAATGTGATGCCTGCGGCGAGTGGAACACGCTGGTCGAGGAAGGCACGTCGGGCGGCATCGGCTCCGGCCCGGCCAACACCCGCAACGCCCGCAAGGGCCGCGCGGTGGTGCTGACCAGCCTCTCCGGCGACATCGAGGACGCGCCGCGCATCGTCTCCGGCATCGGCGAACTCGACCGCGCCACCGGCGGCGGCTTCGTGCGCGGCTCGGCGCTTTTGGTCGGCGGCGATCCCGGCATCGGCAAGTCGACGCTGCTCACCCAGGCTGCAGCCGCACTGGCGGCAAAGGGCCACCGCATCGTCTACGTCTCCGGTGAAGAAGCGGTCGCCCAGATCAGGCTGCGCGCCCAGCGGCTCGGCGTCGCCGACACCCCGGTCGAACTCGCCGCCGAGACCAACGTCGAGGACATCCTCGCCACCATTGCCGATGGCAAGCGGCCGGACCTGGTCATTCTCGATTCGATCCAGACGCTATGGACCGACATGGCCGATTCAGCGCCCGGCACGGTGACCCAGGTGCGTGCCGCCGCCCAAGCGATGATCCGCTATGCAAAATCCACAGGGGCGGCGATCGTTCTGGTCGGCCATGTCACCAAGGAGGGCCAGATCGCCGGCCCACGCGTCGTCGAGCACATGGTCGACGCGGTGCTCTATTTCGAGGGCGAAGGCGGCCACCACTACCGCATCCTGCGAACGGTCAAGAACCGCTTCGGGCCAACCGACGAGATCGGCGTCTTCGAAATGTCGGACAAGGGCTTGCGGGAAGTCGCCAACCCGTCCGAGCTTTTCCTCGGTGAACGTCACGCGAAATCGCCGGGTGCCGCGGTTTTCGCCGGCATGGAAGGCACACGGCCGGTGCTGGTCGAGATCCAGGCGCTGGTAGCACCTTCGACGCTCGGCACGCCACGCCGCGCCGTCGTCGGCTGGGACGGCGCCCGGCTGTCGATGATCCTGGCGGTTCTGGAAGCCCATTGCGGCGTTCGCTTCGGCACGCATGACGTCTATCTCAACGTTGCCGGCGGTTACCGCATTTCGGAGCCGGCGGCCGACCTGGCTGTGGCGGCGGCACTGGTTTCCTCGCTCACCGGTCTTGCCCTTCCCGCCGATTGCGTCTATTTCGGCGAAATCAGCCTTTCGGGGGCGGTGAGGCCGGTTGCGCATGCGCAGCAGCGCCTTAAGGAAGCCGAAAAGCTGGGTTTCGGAAGCGCGGTTCTGCCCTTGGGCAGCGAGGAACTTGTTGGTGGTAATGGGGCCGGGGGGATCGGAGCCGGCGCTTTCCAGCCCACCGAGCTTGCCGATCTCGTGGCGCGCATAGCCGGCTCTCGGCGCAGCCGCGCCGACGAGCAAGACTGATGCGGCTCGTCGAGTCGTGAAAAAGAGATCGGAGCGGGGCGAAAAACATGCCGATTACGCTGCTTGACGGAATTCTCGTCGGCTTCACCCTGGTCTCGGCGATGCTCGCCATGGTTCGCGGCTTTTCGCGCGAGATCCTGTCGATCATCTCCTGGGCAGTTGCCGCTGCGGCGGCCTTCTTCTTCTACAAGCCGGTGCTGCCTTACATTCAGCCCTATATCGACAACGAAAAGGCAGCCATGGCGGCGGCCGCCGGTATCGTCTTCATTGTCGCGCTGATCGTCGTTTCGGTCATCACCATGAAGCTCGCCGACTGGATCATCGATTCCAGGATCGGCGCGCTCGATCGCACACTTGGCTTCCTCTATGGCGCGGCGCGCGGCATCCTGGTGGTCGCGGTCGCACTGCTGTTTTTCAATTGGCTGGCCGGCGCCAAAGCTCCAGGCTGGATTGCCAACGCCAAGTCAAAGCCGCTGCTCGAATCGATCGGTGCCAAGCTGGAAAGCCTGCTGCCCGAGGATCCGGAAAACGCCATCCTCAACAAGCTCAATCCGAATCAGCCGGCCACCGAGACGCCTCTGGCCCCCGACGCGCCTGCAGCGGAAGCACCTGCCGCCGGCGACGACGCCACTGCTCCGGCACCCGATGACAGCGACGCTCCGCCGGCCGACAATGCGCCCGCGACGCCGGCACCTGCAAACCCGGCGCCGGCAAACTGATTTCGGCAGACTTGCTCGCCTCGAGACTGTCGATCATGTGAACGTCGCACGACGTGCGTTGCTTTCGATGCGCTATGACCTTATATGGCGACTTTAGCGGAGCTTGAGCCCCCAATGGCAGTCTCAGTGGCAGACGCAGACGACGTGCTTTCCGCCGAAGCCGACGACCATTTCCACGACGAATGCGGCGTGTTCGGTATTTTCGGCCGGCAGGACGCCGCAGCCATCGTAACACTCGGCCTGCATGCGTTGCAGCATCGCGGCCAGGAAGCGGCCGGCATCGTTTCCTACGACGGCACTCAATTCCATGTCGAACGCCATGTCGGCCTGATCGGCGACACCTTCACCAAGCAGCGTGTCATCGACAGCCTGCAAGGCAACCGTGCCATCGGCCACACACGCTATGCCACCACCGGTGGCGCTGGCTTGCGCAACATCCAGCCTTTCTTCGCCGAACTTGCCGATGGCGGCTTTGCCGTCGCCCATAACGGCAATCTCACCAACGCCATGACCGTTCAGCGCGCCCTGCAGAAGCAGGGCGCCATCTTCTCTTCCACCTCCGACACCGAGACGCTCTTGCATCTGGTCGCCACCAGCAAGGAGCGCGACCTCAATTCGCGCTTCATCGATGCGGTGCGCCAGGTCGAAGGCGCCTTCTCGTTAGTGGCAATGACGTCCAAGAAGATGATCGGTTGCCGCGACCCGCTCGGTATCCGGCCGCTGGTGCTAGGCGATCTCGACGGCGCCTGGATTCTCGCCTCCGAAACCTGCGCGCTCGACATTATCGGGGCGCGTTTCGTGCGCGACCTGAAGCCCGGCGAAATGGTCGTCGTCACCAGCAAGGGCATCGAAAGCCTGTTCCCGTTCGAGCCGCAGAAGACCCGCTTCTGCATTTTCGAATATGTCTACTTCGCCCGGCCGGATTCTTCGGTCGAAGGCCGCAATGTCTACGAGGTACGCAAGCGCATCGGCGCCGAGCTGGCACTGGAGAGCCCGGTCGAGGCCGACATTGTCGTGCCGGTGCCGGATTCGGGCACACCGGCGGCGATCGGCTTTTCGCAGGCCGCGGGCATTCCGTTCGAGCTCGGCATCATCCGCAATCACTATGTCGGCCGCACCTTCATCCAGCCCGGCGATTCGATCCGCCACATGGGCGTCAAGCTCAAGCACAACGCCAATCGCCGCATGATCGAAGGCAAGCGTGTGGTGCTGGTCGACGATTCGATCGTACGCGGCACCACCAGCCAGAAGATCGTGCAGATGGTGCGCGATGCCGGCGCCAAGGAGGTGCATATGCGCATCGCCTCGCCGCCGACGCGCGCCTCGTGCTTTTACGGCGTCGACACACCGGAAAAGTCGAAGTTGCTGGCCTCGCGCATGTCGGTGGAGGAGATGGCCGAGTTCATCCGCGTCGATTCGCTCGGCTTCCTCTCGATCGACGGGCTCTACCGGGCCGTCGGCGAAGCCGGCCGCGACAACGAGCAGCCGCAATTCTGCGACGCCTGCTTCACCGGCCAGTATCCGACCCGGCTTGCCGATTTCGAAGGCTCCGACAATGTCCGCACGCTTTCGCTCTTGGCGGCGGGCGGGTCGTAAGGTTGCCGGATCGCCATTTGTCTTCGCCAGGTTACCCCCCTCTGCCCTGCCGGGCATCTCCCCCTCAAGGGGGGAGATCGGCTGAACTGTCGACTTTCGCCAATCGCGACGGTCGCAGAACAGGCGCTGAGCCTGATGAGGGCCAATCTCCCCCCTTGAGGGGGAGATGCCCGGCAAGGCAGAGGGGGGTGCTTCACGCCGACCTCATGGAAGTTCAAGCATGACCCTCGATCTCTCCGGCCGCGTTGCGGTCGTCACCGGCGCCTCGCGCGGTATCGGCTATTTCATCGCCAGGGAGCTTGCCGCAGCCGGTGCGCATGTGATTGCGGTTGCCCGCACCGTCGGCGGGCTGGAAGAGCTCGACGACCAGATCAAAGCAGGCGGCGGACAAGCGACGCTCGTCCCGCTCGATCTTGCCGACATGGCGGGGATCGACCGGCTGGGCGGCGCCATCCACGAGCGCTGGGGCAAGCTCGACATACTGGTCGCCAACGCCGCTGTGCTCGGCGTCATCGCCCCGATCGGCCATGTCGAGGCAAAGACCTTCGAGAAGGTGATGACCATCAACGTCACCGCAACATGGCGGCTGATCCGCTCGGTCGACCCGCTGCTGAGGCTTTCCGATGCCGGCCGCGCTATCGTGCTGAGCTCCAGCCTGGCCCACTCCGCACGCGCCTTCTGGGCGCCTTATGCGGCGTCGAAGGCGGCGGTCGAGGCCATGACGCGTTCGTGGGCCCATGAGACCGAAAACCTGCCGCTCAGGGTCAACGCCGCCGATCCCGGGGCAACGCGCACCGCGATGCGGGCGCAGGCCGTACCCGGCGAGTATCCGGAAACGCTGCCGCACCCTTCGGAGATCGCCAAGCGTATCGTGCCGTTGGCCAGCCCTGCGCTCAAGGAGACGGGGCTGATCTTCCAGGCCAAGCACAACCGCTTTGTCGCCTACCGGCAGCCGGAGTAAGCGGCCTTGCATCACGCGGCTGTGATGCCGTGGCTTAACGCCGCGCTTCGGCCCAGCTTTCGCCGCTTGGCCGGAGTTGCTAGGATCGCACCGACTCCCAAAACAAGCAGAGCGAGGAAACACCCATGGCGGCACCGAGCGTAGCGTTGGTCTGGTATCTGGTGATCGCCGGCCCGCAAGGCGGCATGGTCGTGCTGCCCAGCACCTTCGACACCCGCGAACAGTGCACCTCCGCCGTCACCGAATACCAGAAGCAGCCGACGCCGGCCGGCTGGTCGGTGCAGTGCGTGCCGAGTGCCTCGCCGTTCGCGGACGAGGGCGACGCCGAGGAGCCGTCGGCGCAGTAGGAGCGTCATCTCCTCCCTTGAGGGGGAGAGATTGGCACATCAGCGTCGCGCGCTTACCGTCAATTCGGGCTTCTGGCTGATGGTCTGGAGCACCACGCAGTAGCGCTCGGTCAACTTGATCAGCGCATCGATGCGCTCCTGCGGCTCGTCGGTGTCGAGGCCGAATGTCAGCCGGATGGCGCGGAAGCCAACAGGCGCATCCCTCGCCACGCCAAGCGTGCCGCGAAAGTCGAGATCGCCTTCGGCTTCCACTGTGGCGGCCCCAAGCTTGAATTCCAGCGCCGTGGCCACCGCCTTCAGCGTGACGCCGGCGCAAGCCACCAGCGCCTCCAGCAGCATGTCGCCGGAGCAGAGTTCGAGCCCGGTGCCGCCGGTCGCCGGATGCAGCCCGGCAATGGCGATCGCCCTGCCCGTCTCGACCTTGCAGGCGATCGATTGGTCGTCGATCGAGCCTTTGGCGCGGAGAGTAATCAGCGCGCGCGAGGCGTCGTCGCGATAGGCCTCCTTCAGCGGCGCCTGCATGGCCTTCAATGCAATCGCGTCCATTTCATTTCTCTCCCATAGTTGCCTGGCTTCGCTGCTTAACGGCGGTGTCGCCTGCCCCAAACGCAAGTCCCCGCTGGCGTAGCGCTTGGCAGGGTTTCGCCCGTATAGCCTGACGATACGGGGAGCATCCAACGCCTTCACACCCTCTCTCGCAACACATTCGTAAGGCCGCCGGACATATGGCCGATAACGCCATCCTGGAAACCCGCGAAAGGGCTTCGCCGGCAGCCTGTTCACCGGGGCTGCCGGTCTGCTGTTTCGATGCGACGCCTCGATCAAGCTGACACTATGGTGTCAGGACGGGGCAGCGTAGGCTGGTGAAATGACGGAATCGCTGGACATGTCAGGCACAGTGGAAAGCGCCCGCGAACGTACCCTTGGCATCATCCTGGTCTCGGCGTCGGCGGCCGTCTTCGGCCTCACCGGCGTGCTGACCAAATCGATCCATTCCGACCCGCTGACCATCACCTGCTGGCGCGGCTTCGTCGGCTCGATCCTGATCAGCCTCTATGTGCTATGGCGCCGCCAGCGCTCCGGCGGTCGCGACAGCCTGCGGCTCGGCTGGCGCGGCTGGCTGCTGGCGATCGAGGGCGCGCTCGCCAGCATCGCCTTCATCTCGGCGTTCAAGTTCACCTTTGTCGCCAATGTCGCCATCATCTATGCCACCGCCCCCTTCGTCACCGCGCTGCTGGCCCTCCTGTTGGTCCGCGAACCGTTCCGGCTGCAGACGCTTGCTGCCGCTGCCGTGTCACTATGCGGGGTGGCGATCATGGTCTGGTCGGGCTTCGGCACCGGCCATCTGTTCGGCGACGGGCTGGCGCTGCTGATGACGATCGGCAGCGCCCTCTACATGATCATGGTGCGCACCTTCCGCGATACGCCGGTGGTGTGGGCGGGTGCGGTGTCGGCATTCCTTTTGTTCGTGCTCGGCTGGTTCGTCACCGATCCGCTGGCCGTCTCGGCCAGGGACGCATTGCTTCTAGCCACCTTCGGCTCCTCGTTCGCGCTTGCCTCGATCCTGTGGACGGAGGGCGCCCGGCTCATTCCGGCGGCCGAGTCTGGACTGCTGGGTTCGGCCGAAGTGCCATTCGCGATCCTGTTCGCCTTCCTGTTCCTGGCGGAGATCCCGCCGGCGGCCAGCATGGTCGGCGGCGCAATCGTGCTTTGCGCGGTGTTCGCTCACGCCGGCCGTGACTGGCTGATGGCCAGGCAGCGCGCAGCGGATGCATGACCAAAATCCTCGCCACGCCCGAGGGCGAGTTGGAGGTCCGATCACGCGAAATCCGTGCCTGAAAATAAATTTTGAAAAGTCATGGAACCATCATCGGGCTCAGGCATTATGGCTGCGACGGGCCACCCCCAAGTCCCCCCAAACCCCTCGGCCCGTCCTACTCAGAAGCCGACCGCAAGGTCGGCTTTTTCTTTGCTGACTCAACTGGCCAAGCCCAGGTTGCCGCTGAACAACGCGGCCAGATCCTGCGCCGGCCGGTCGGCATCCTCACGCAAGCGGATGGCGAATTCGGCGATCGGCACCGGCGGCAGATCAAGATCGCGCGGCGCCTCGACGATGCCGGAATGAGCGAAGCGCGCCGTCCTCAACGTCAAAGCGATGCCAGCGTGTACCGCCGTACGCAGGCCGGCAAGGCTGGCACTGCCGGCAGCAATGCGATAGCGGCGGCCGGCCGCATCCAGTGCACTGGTCGCCGCTTCGCGAAACCCGCAATGGGGATCGAGCAGCGCCAAGGGCAATTCCTCTTGGCGGGTGGCCAAGCCGTTTTGTGAGCAAAGCCAGATCATTGGTTCCTTGAGCACGCCGACTTCGTCGCGTGTCGGCACCTGCCGCATGGCAATGGCCAGATCAAGGATGCCGGCCTGCAAAGCCTGCGCCAGTTCGGCGGAACGGCCGACGCGCAATTCGATCCTGACGCGCGGATGGCTGACGGCGAAGGCCCTGAGAAGCTGCGGCAAGCCGCTGTCGGCGAAATCCTGCGTCGTGCCGATGGCGACGCGCCCATCAGCATGCGCCCCTTTGAGGGCCAGCCACGCCTCGCGGTGCGCAGCAAGAATGCGCCGCGCGTGGCCGACCAGATCCTCGCCCGCCGGCGTCAGGCCACGCCCGCGCCCCTGCGGCGCCAGCAGCGGTTCGCCGACTACATCCTCCAGCCGCTGCATCTGCGCGGTCACCGCCGACGGCGAGCGGCCGACGATCGACGCAGCCTGCGCCAGCGAGCCGCTATCGACGAAAGCGAGGAAAGTTTTGAGAAGGTCGGGATCGAGCGCCTGCATAATTCGATAATATCTAAGTGTTTATCAAAAACAATTCGATTTTTCTGACGCAAGAACGATGGCATGATTTTCTCGACGGCGAAGAGACGCCGCTTGAAACCGAGGAGAAGAAACATGCCGATCATCAATGTCAGCGTTGCCGGCAAGCCCGATGCCGCTTTGTCCGCCGCTATTGCCAAGGAGGTAACCGAACTGACGGCCACGCATCTGCGCAAGGACGCGACGATCACAGCTGTCGCGATTTCCTATCTCGACCCCGAGCACTGGTTCGCCGGCGGCAAGTCGCTGGCCGAGCACGGCGCCAACACGGCTTGGCTCGACATCAAGGTCGTCGACGGCACCAACACCAAGCTCGAACTGGAGGCCTATCTCCAGGCAATCTTTGCAGCATTCGGCCGGCTGCTAGGCAAGGTCCATGAGGAAAGCTATGCCCTCGTGCACGAAGTGCCGGCGGCCGCGTATGGCTTTGGCGGCAAGACGCAGGAATTCCGCTTCATCAGCGGGAGGATGAAGGCGGCGTAGCTGCGATTTGTGGAGAAGGCAGCCGAGCCCACTGATAGCAGGAGAGACGGAAAAATGAAGCCGCATTGACGTTGATCCAACTTCGGCTAGGTTCTCACCCGAAGCGGCCACTGAAGAGCCGCGACGTGAGATTGTTGGGAGATGCGGCGATGATCCTGACACTGGCGCTGCTTGCGGGTCTTGTCACGGCCTGGCTGCTGATCGGCGTGGTGGAGAAGTTCCGCCTCGGCCTGCGCTTGAGCCAGGCGCTGCTCTACGTGCCGTTCAAGCTCGCCTACCGCATCAACGACGAGCGCATCAAGATTGCCCGCAAGTCGGCGGCCCCGATCATCTACGTCGTCTGGCATCAGTCGCGCCTCGAGCCGGCGCTGATGCTGTCGCTGCTGCCGGAGGACACGCTGCACATCCTCGACCCGGCTTCGGCCAGATCGCCTTGGCTGGAACCATGGCGCGAGCTTGGCCGCACCATCGCCTTCAACGCCGAGCATGTCTTCGTCAGCCGCAGACTGGTGCGGGTGCTGAAGGGCAAGGGCCGGCTCGCCGTTTACCTGCCGAATGCGGTCGAGCCCGACGTCAAGTCGTTTCGGTTGTTCCGCGCCATCACCCGTATCGCCATGCAGGCCGACGCTCGCATCGTGCCGATCTTCGTTGCCGGCGCGCGCAGCCTGCCGGCGTCGCTGACGCCGGCAGACAAGGCGCCGCGCCACTGGTTCCCGCAGCTGTCGATCAGCGCGCTGGAGCCGATGACCATCGCCGAGCTGGTGGCGCGGAATCCCAATCAGGCCTCCAATACCAATGCGCTGTTCGATCGCTTCGCCGAGGCCAGGCTTTTTGGCAGTGATCTCGACCGAGGGCTGTTCCTTGCCATGCGTGACGCCGCCGACCGTGTCGGCGCTTCGCACCCAATTATCGAAGACATCATCGGCGGTGCGCTGAGCTACCGGAAAATGTTTATCGGTGCCAGGGTTTTGGGCCGCCGCTTCGAGGCAATGACAGCGCCGAGCGAAGCGGTTGGGCTGCTCCTGCCCAACGCCAATGGCCTCGTGCTGGCGTTCGTCGGTGTTTTGTCGGCTGGGCGAGTGGCAGCAATGATCAACTATACCGCCGGCCCAGCGAGCGTCACCGCCGCCATCCGCACGGCGGTGATCCGCACCGTGGTCTCCTCACGCGCCTTTGTCGAAAAGGCCAACCTCGCCGACATAGTCGAGGCGGTGGAAAAGGGCGGAGCGAAACTGCTGTGGCTGGAGGATGTTCGCGCAAGCGTGACCGTGCTGGACAAGCTCGCTGCCGCCTTGCTGTGGCGATGGCCGTTGCAGCGCCAGGATGCAGCCAAGCCGGCGGTGATCCTGTTCACCTCCGGCTCGGAAGGCACACCCAAGGCAGTTGTGCTGTCGCACCGGAACCTTCTTGCCAATGCCATGCAGGCCGAAGCCCGCATCACCATCTCGCCGGTCGACATCCTGCTCAACGTGCTGCCGGTGTTCCACTCGTTCGGCCTGACCGGTGGCACCATCTTGCCGCTGGTCACCGGCGTAAAACTGTTCCTCTACCCCTCACCGCTCCACTACAAGCTTATTCCGGAGGTGGCGCGCAAGGTCCGGCCAACGGTGATGTTCGGCACCGACACGTTCCTCGCCAACTATGCCCGCACCGCCAAGGACGGCGATTTTTCCAGCCTGCGCTTTGTCGTCGCCGGTGCCGAGGCGGTGAAGCCGGAGACGCGCCGGGTTTATCGCGAACGCTTCCAGGCCGAGATCATCGAAGGTTTTGGCTTGACCGAGGCCGCACCGGTGGTTGCCGTCAACACCGCCATCCACGGTCGCGACGGCACGGTCGGGCGGCTGCTGCCGGCCATGCGCATGAAACTCGAACCGGTCGAAGGCATTAGCGACGCCGGCCGGCTGTGGCTCGACGGGCCGAACCTGATGATGGGCTACATGACCGCCGATCGGCCGGGCGAGCTACAGCCGCTCGAAGGCTGGCACGACACCGGCGATATCGTCTCGGTCGATCGCGAAGGCTTCATCACCATTCGCGGCCGCGCCAAGCGCTTCGCCAAGATCGCCGGCGAGATGGTATCGCTTGGTGCGGTCGAGATGCTGGTGCAGTCGCTGTGGCCGGAAGAGCATCACGCCGTGGTGGCGGTGCCGGACAGACGGCGCGGCGAGCGCCTCGTCCTGGTCACCACCGCCGACAGTGCCAATCCCGACGAATTGCGCGAATTCGGCAAGAAGGCCGGGGCGGCCGAACTGATGGTACCGAACGACATCGTCAAGGTCGAGGAAATCCCGGTGCTGGGCTCGGGCAAGACCGACTATGTCTCGACAAGAAAGCTGGCGCTCGAGAGGCTGGGACTGAGCGCTGCCGCCTGAGGTTTTCCAGACCTTTCCAAAACTCTAGAGGACCACTACCGATAACAGCAGAATGACGCCGACGGCCATCATCAGCAGGCCCGGCCAATTCTGTGACAAGCCGAGAAAACGGAGCCCGCGCCGCCGCGGCTCCAGAGTCGGACCTGGTGTTGCGAGATTGGGCCTCGGGCTATCCGGCGCGGTGGAGACAGCGGCCGGCTCACTGAGCCGCCCGCGCATGATGGCTGCAACCGCCATATATACGAGGCCGGCGACAGTCAGTAATGCGCCAATGAGGATGACAGCCATTTCTCGTATTCCGATGATTCTGGGCCCGATGCGGCAGCTTGCGCGACGTTGACGATCACGAGCAGTCGCTCAAACGGACCTACCGACACAAACGGTCAGGCGCCCAGCAAGTTCCGAAAACGTGGTTTTGAAGGGTGTTCCACAGCGCCGCGTGCGAAATTGGCACCAAATCTGTCAGCCGATGTCCGAGGACGGTACCTTCTCGCCTTCGCGCTTGGCGCGTCTGGAATAGGCGCGCACGCTGAATGGCAAAAACAGCAAATAGCCGGCAACCGAAGCCGTCAGCGTATACCAGGGATAGGTCATCAAAAGCAGGACGTAGAGGACGACTGCGAGGATGATCGGCAGCACTCTGTCGCCCGGTATCCTGACGCTCTTGCCGGAATAGACGGGCAGTCGGCTGACCAGCAGGAACGCCACCAATATTGTAAAGCCGGTGGCAATGAAGGCCGCCAGGCGGCTGGGTTCAAGGCCAAGCCTGAGGAAGAACAGATAGAGCGGCAGCATCACCAGCACCGCACCCGCCGGCGCCGGCACGCCAACGAAATATTCGGTTTGCCACTGCGGACGGTCGAGCTCTTCGTCGAGCACGTTGAAGCGGGCAAGCCTCATCCCACAGGCGATGGTAAACAGCAGCGCCGCGATCCAACCCGGCGAACCTGCCCTGTCGAGCAGAAAGGCATAAAGCACTAGCGCCGGTGCCACGCCGAAATTGACGATATCGGCCAGCGAATCCATCTGGGCGCCGAATTTGGAGGTCGCCTTCAGCATTCGCGCCAGGCGGCCGTCGATACCATCGAGGAAGGCGGCGAGCAGTACCATCACCACCGCCGGCTCGAAGCGGCCTTCGAAGCCGAAGCGGATGCCGGACAGGCCGGCGCAGATGGCAAGCACGGTGACCAGATTGGGCAGCACCATGCGCATCGGGATTTCACGGATGCGCGGGCCGCCGCCGCCATGCGCCTCGAATTTCTTGAACGGCGGGGCCACCGGTCAGGAGATCCGCACGAGCGGCGTTGCGGCAACGCCGCCGAATTCCGCCAGCACCGTCTCACCGCCTACCGCCGTCTGGCCGACGGCAACGCGCGGCGTCGCCGTCGAGGGCAGGAATACGTCCACGCGCGAGCCAAAGCGGATCAGCCCGAAGCGCTCGCCGGTGCCGATGGCGCCGCCGGTCTCGGCCCAGCAGACGATCCGCCGCGCCACCAGGCCGGCGATCTGCACCGCAGCCACCGTGCCGTTGGGGCTCTCTATGACCAGCCCGTTGCGTTCGTTCTCGGTGCTTGCCTTGTCGAGTTCGGCGTTGAGGAATTTTCCTGGCCGATGCTCGATCCTGGAAATGCGGCCACGCACCGGGGCGCGGTTCACGTGGCAGGAAAAGACATTCATGAATACCGAGATGCGGGTCATTTCGCCGCCGCCGAGGCCAAGCTCGCGCGGCGGCACGGCCGGGCCGACGGCCGAGACGATGCCGTCCGCCGGGCTGACAACCAGCCGGTCGTCGATCGGCGTGACACGCTCGGGATCGCGGAAGAAATAAGCGCACCACGCGGTCAGAATGAGACCGATCCAGAACAGGGTCGAGGAGAAATAGCCAAGAAAAAGCGTCGCCGCGCCGAACGCAGCGATAAAGGGATAACCCTCGCGATGGATCGGAACGAACGCATTTTTGATCGTGTCAACGAGGCTCATGGGATGAGGGCAACCTTGGTTCCAAGTCCGGCCTCAATAGCGGAAACACCCCTTCGCCGCAACGCGACAATCAGGCGGTCGGGTGTTGGCGGTCGTGCCGCCTCAGGGGCGTCCTTGGCAGCATCCGGACTGCCGAAGTGGTCAACCGGAAATATGTTGATTGCGATTGTCGGCACGAAGCCCCCACGCCCGTCCTTGGCAAGACAGCGCCTCTCATCGGCCTTTCGGCCGTGACGATTTGCGCAAACCCGGAGGTTCTCGGCCCATGCAGAAATCAGCAGCCAGGCAAGCGCAAGTGGTGATGAACGGTCTGGCCTTTGGCGAGTCGCCTCGCTGGCACGATGGCCGGCTGTGGTTCTGCAACTGGGGCACAGGCCAGATCATCGCCATTGACGCCCTAGGCAACAGCGAGATCGCGCTCATCGTGCCGGCCACCCTGCCCTACTCCATCGACTGGCTGCCGGACGGGCGGCTGCTTGTCGTGTCCGGCCGCGAAGGGCTGATCCTCAGGCAGGAGGCTGACGGGACATTGGTCACCCATGCCGATCTGAGACATCTGTCGAAGTGTCCATGGAACGAGATCGTCGTCGACGGGCGCGGCAACATCTACGTCAATGGTGGTGGGCCGGCTCCGGCTTCCGGCCAGCATTTCGGCCCCGGCACCATCGTGCTGGTTACACCGGACGGCTCGGCTCGGCAGGTGGCTGAGAATCTCGCCTTCGCCAATGGCATGGCAGTGACGCCCGACAACAAGACGCTTGTCGTTGCCGAATCCCACGCCAACCGGCTGACCGCCTTCGACATCGCTGCCGATGGCCACCTTTCCAATCGGAGAGTCTGGGCCAATCTTGGCAACGGTTTTCCCGACGGCATCTGCCTCGATGCCGAAGGTGCCGCCTGGTACGCCGACGTTCCGAACAGGCATTGCGTGCGGGTGCGCGAGGGCGGCACAATGCTCGAAAGCGTCGACGTCGATCGCGGCTGTTTTGCCTGCATGCTCGGCGGCAGCGAGGGAAAAACGCTGTTCATCGTGGCCGCCGAATGGCGCGGCTTCGAACATATGATCAGCGATGCCCGTACCGGCCAGGTGCTCAGCATCGAGGCTACCGCGCCGGGAGCAGGCTGGCCATAGAGAGCTTACACCGCGGGAATCCGCTGGTAATTAGCGATATCGGCCCTGACGCCAAGTCGCGCAATGGTCTCCTGAGGATTGAAGCCGATGCGCTCATGCGCGGCCTTGATGATCGGCACGACCTTATCGACAGCGGCCTGCCCTTCCCATTCGACAATGGTCACGAGGTTGAACTCCCCCGGCCCCGAGAATTGCTCGAGCAGGAAATCCTGGACGAACCCTTGCTGCTGGCGCAGCAATTCATGCGTCATCCGGACCTTGGCAAGAATCTCCTCGCGAGCGTTGGCCGGAACGACAAACTTGTCCACCCGGAATACGCTGCCGCCACTAACTGCCTGATTTATCCCATTCATATCGATTGTCTCCGTTTTTGAACGACGCATCTTGCTGCGATCCAAAACGGCCTACGATCTCAACTTAAGTTGAGGTCAAGCACGAATTTCAGCTCACCTCCGAGGTGCGGCGGCGGACGACGACGCCGAACTCGTCGCTTTCGCGGGCAATGCGCAGCCGCTCCTCGGCCTCGCTTGCCTCGCGCTGCCGGTCCCACATCGATGCATAAAGGCCGCGCTTGGCCATCAAGGCGGCATGGGTGCCGCGCTCGGCGATCTGGCCGTCCTGCAGGACGATGATCTCGTCGGCCGAAATCACTGTAGACAGTCGATGGGCGATGACGAGGGTGGTGCGGCCCTGGCTGACCAGGTCCAGTGCCGCCTGGATCTCCTGCTCGGTGTGGCTGTCCAGCGCCGAGGTCGCCTCGTCGAGCATCAGGATCGGCGGTGCCTTCAAGATGGTGCGGGCAATCGCCACCCGCTGCTTCTCGCCGCCGGACAGTTTCAGCCCGCGCTCGCCCACCATTGAGCGATAGCCGTCGGGCAGCCGCTCGATGAACGGTCCGATCTGGGCCAGTTCTGCCGCCTTGCGCACATCCTCCTCGCTGGCGCCGATGCGGCCGTAGCGGATGTTGTAGGCGATGGTGTCGTTAAACAGCACCGTGTCCTGCGGCACCATGCCGATGGCGGCGCGCAAGCTCTCCTGCTTGACGTCGCGAATGTCCTGGCCGTCGATCAGAATCTTGCCGCGCTGAATGTCGTAGAAACGAAACAAAAGCCGCGAAATGGTCGACTTTCCGGCTCCGGAGGGGCCGACGATGGCCACCGTCTTGCCGGCCGGCACCTCGAAGCTGATGCCCTTCAGGATCTTGCGGTTGGGGTCGTAGGAAAAATGCACGTCACGGAACTCGACCTTGCCGGCATCGACGACCAGTGGCTTGGCGCCCGCCCGATCGACGATCTCGCGCTTGACGTCGAGCAGATCGAACATGTTTTCGATGTCGGTCAGGCCCTGGCGAATTTCGCGGTAGATCATGCCGATGAAATTCAGCGGCACCGAAAGCTGCATGAGCATGGCGTTGACGAAGACGAAATCGCCGACGCTCTGCGTGCCTGCCTTCACCTCGAGCGCCGACAGCACCATGACGACGGTCATGCCGATGCCGAAGATCACGCCTTGGCCGAAGTTCAGCCAGCCAAGCGAGGTCCAGGTCCTGGTCGCCGCCACCTCATAGCGCGCCGTGGAACGGTCGAAGCGCTCGGCCTCCATGGCTTCGTTGTTGAAATATTTGACTGTTTCGTAGTTAAGCAGCGAATCGATCGCCTTCGTGCTGGCTTCATTATCGCTGTCGTTCATCTCTCGGCGGATCGAAATACGCCAATCGCTCGCCCTGACGGTGAACCACACATAGAGCCAGACCGTGACCGCGATCACCAGCACGTAAAGCCAGCCATAGGTGACGGCGAAGATGCCGGCGGTGAGCGCGAATTCGACGATCGTCGGCGCCGTCGCCAGCATGGTGAAGCGGACGATCGTCTCGATGCCCTTGGTGCCGCGCTCGATGACACGCGACAGGCCGCCGGTGCGCCGTTCGAGGTGGAAGCGCAGTGACAATTCATGCATGTGTACGAAGGTGCGGAAGGCGAGCCGGCGCACGGCATGCTGGCCGACCCGTGCAAACAGGGCGTCGCGCAACTGGTTGAAGCCGAGTTGCACCAGCCGCACGGCATTGTAGGCGACGACCAGCATGACCGGCGCCAGCAGGAAGGCCGGCAGCGGCGGCGGAGATTTGGCGTCGCCGGCCAGTGCGTCGGTCGCCCATTTGAAGAAATAGGGTCCGGCCACCAGGGTCAGCTTGGCGGCAACCAGCAGCACGGTTGCCCACACAACCCGCGCCCTCAGGTCGGCGCGGTCGGCCGGCCACATATAGGGCCAGAGATTGCGCAACGTTCTGAAGGTCGAGCCGGAATCGGCGGAAACGGTTTTCTCGGCCATTCTTGTTTACCTTTTTATATCTTAGCGGCCGGAGCAGCAGGAATCGACCAGCGCGGCCAGCGACGCGGAAACATCGGCGAGCGCAGCACGGTCGAGCTCATAGCGCGAGCGCTGGCGGTCAGGCTCGAAGCGGATAAGCCCGGCTTCGACCAGAATCTTCAAATGCTGGGAAACGGTGGACTGCGCCAGGTCGAGATGCTCGACGACCTCGCGACAG
Organism: Mesorhizobium sp. M1163; assembly: GCF_040318415.1. Taxonomy (NCBI): domain Bacteria; kingdom Pseudomonadati; phylum Pseudomonadota; class Alphaproteobacteria; order Hyphomicrobiales; family Phyllobacteriaceae; genus Mesorhizobium; species Mesorhizobium sp. M1163. Next base: position 49,807 of record NZ_JAMYMF010000003.1, read on the forward strand.
CAGCAGGAACGGCTTGCGGAAAGGTGTTTGAGAATTTCGATCCGCGCCGGATGCGAAAGGGCCGCGAGCCGGACAGCGACGGAGCGGCTATCCGGCGTACAGTTGGCCGGCGTGCAGTTGGCCGGCGCGTGTTCATCTGCCGCGCGGCGTCGGTCCGTTACGAGGGAGGATTCGGTCATCGTCCATCGGCGATAAACGATGACTGGCCCTGCCGCAAGCTATCCTGATGGGCAGAACGGCTACTCAGTCTTGACTGGCGCCGTCGTCATCTGGTCGCCCATTGCCTTGAGATCGGCGGGCTCGCCTTCTTTCGATTTCTCCGGCACCTTGAACACCTGCCCCGGCCAGATGCGGTTCGGATTGCTGATCTGGTCCTGGTTGGCGAGATAGATGGTCGAGTAGCGCATGCCCTGGCCATAGACCCGCCGCGAAATCCGCCACAGCGTGTCATGGCGGCGGATGATGACTGCGCCATCGGCATGTTCGAGCTTGGGGCCTACGGTCTCGGGAGCTTCGCCCGGAGGCGTCGCGACGGCCATTTCGGCCGGGGCCTCGGTGGCAGGAATGGGGGCAGTTGCGGGCGTTTCGGCGGCTGTCGCCGGTGCGGCTTCGGTGGCCGGAGCGTTCGGCTCGGCTGGTTTTACCTCGGCAGGCTTTGGCTCGGCGGGTGCGACGGCGGCAACCGCCTCGCCCGGCTCGCGTTCGAACGGCACGGCGGCACGAGCCACCACCGTCACCCCGTCGGCGTCGAGCGCGTCGACATGGATGGTGTAGGTGCCGACCGGGACGTCGCGTGTCGCTTCGACCAGGAAGTGGCGGTCGGGCGAGGTCTTCGCGTCGCCGAGCAGGATATCATTGGCATAGGCGCGCACCTTGCGGCCGGGATCGGCGACCCCGGCAACGAAAATCTTGTTGCCGTCGATTTCGACGGCTTCGACGACGACCTTGGGCTCCGCCGTGGAAGTAGCAGGCGCTGCCGGCGTGGCGGGCGCTGCCGGAGCCGGTGCGGCTTCAACAGCGGCCGGCGCGGCAGAAGCAGGCGCTGCTGGAACATCAGCCGCCGGGGCGGCCGGCGCTGCGGCAGCCGGCAATTCGGTGCCGGTGGCGGGTGGCTGAACGGCCGCCTGTTCGCCGGTTGGCGGCGAGGCGTCAGATTTTGCCTCAGGGGCAGGAACAGTGAGCAGTTCGGACGGCTTTCCCGGCTCCTCGACCATTGCCAGCACTTGACCGGTGGAATTCTGGGGAATCGAAACGACGGCGGTCTGCGCCGAGGCGGTCACGACATTGTCGGCCGTAGAGCGAAGCGTGATCGTATAGTCGCCGGGCTTCAGCGGATCGTCGAGAATAATGGCAAAGGCGCCGTCGGGACCGGCGACCGTCGAGCCGAGCACAGTCGAACCGTTGAGAATCTCGACCTTGGCGTTGGGCGCTGCATTGCCGGCGACGACGATCGAGCCGTTGCTTTCGACGCGCACGATGTCGAAGGTCGGCACGATCGCACCTGCAGCGGCCGGCGCGGCGGGCGTCGCCGCATCGGTGGACGCGGCGGGCGCAGACGGCAGCCGCCCCTCGGTTGCCGGAGCGACCGGTTTCGAAACCGGCGGCGTCAGCGCCGCGACTTCCGCAGGCGGGGTAGAATTGAGATACGGGTCGAGTGCGCCCGATACATAGGCGGTTCCCGCCGCAGCGACGGAGCCGCCAGCCGCGAACAAAAACGCCTTCAACGGATTAATTGCCATGTTTCCCTGCCCCTTAGCCACCTAATTTCGGTCTAGCCTGTTTTGCCAAAGCCGACAAGAAAAAGCCCGCTCCGGGGCTTGACCATGCCAATAGTCCCTATCACCAATCATAACATGAACACGATTCGATCTGTCTGCGTCTATTGCGGCTCGTCCCCGGGCCGAGATGAAACCTATATCAAGGCCGGACACCTGCTTGGCCGCTCGATCGCCAAGTCCGGCCTGCGTCTGATTTATGGCGGCGGCACTAAAGGTATCATGGGTGCCGTCGCTGAAGGGGCATTAAAGGCCGGCGGCAAGGTAACGGGCATAATTCCACGTTTTCTGATCAACCGGGAGGCGACCGAAACCGCGCTTGACCGGCTCGACGAGCTCGTCATCACCGACAACATGCACGAGCGCAAACACAGGATGTTCGAGAAATCCGACGCCTTTGTGGCGTTGCCCGGCGGCATCGGCACCGTCGAGGAGATCGTCGAGATCATGACTTGGGCGCAGCTCGGACATCATCGTAAGCCGATCGTCTTCGGCAACGTCGGAGGGTTCTGGGATCCGATGCTGGCGCTGCTCGACCACATGGCAACGGAAGGCTTCATCCACACCGCGCAGCGGGTCAAGCCGCTGGTGGTCGAGGACCCGGAAGCGATCGTAGCCGCCATCATGGTGGCGGGATCCTCCGTCGATGCACCGACGGAGGGCGTGCAGTCGGTGATTGATAAAATGTAGAGTGAGTAGGGAGTAGGGAGTAGGGAGTAGGGATAGACACGCGCGCCGGTTCGGAAGGTGTTGTACTTTACTATTCACTATTCACTATTAACTCCTTCATTAACTCCTTCCCTACTGCCTTCCTTAAGTCCGCGATGACCGCCCGCTTGTCCTGACGTCGCCAGGCGAGATGGATCGAGACGGTGCGTTCGAACCACGGCAGATCGCGAAACACGATCTGAGGCGGCGCGGCACTCCGCAGGCTGGCCTGCACCGTCGCCAGCCCAAGCCCGGCGCTGACCAAGCCCAACGACGTCAACGGATCGGTCGTCTCATAGGCTATGTCGGGCAGGAAACCGGCCTTCGCACAGGCGGCGAGAAATTGGCTGCGGTTGGTGTCGTCAGGCTGGCGCACCACCGTGATCCAGGTGCGTCCGTCCAGTTGCTGCGGCAGTATCTCCGCGATTTCGGCCAATGGATCGCTTTCCGGCATCGCCAGAACCAGAGGCTCGCGCATGATGAGCAAGGCGGCGATGTCGGGATCGTCGGCAGAAGGAGGCGTGTAGACGAGGCCCAGATCGAGCGATCGTTCGCGCAGCGCTTCGATCTGCGCGGCGGAACGCTGGCCCTTCAGTTGAAGATGAAATTCGGGCCGGTCGCGGCGAAACTGGCGCAGCATCCGAGCGACAAGCCCGGCATGGACCGCACCTTCGACATAGCCGATGGCGAGACGGCCGACCGTACCGCTGGCGAGATTGCGGCCGAGCTCCTCCAGCCGTCTTGCATGGGCCAGCAGCGCACGCGCCTCGGTAAGAAAGGCGCGGCCTTCGGGATTGAGATGAACACGCTGCCTCGCCCTCTCGAATAATGTGATGCCCAGTTGCTGCTCCAGCTGCATGATCTGGCGGCTGAGCGGCGACTGCGAGATGTGGAGCAATTCGGCGGCACGCCCGACATTGCCGGTTTCGGCCACCGTGATGAAATAGCGGAGCTGGCGCAGGTCGAACATTGTTGCTCCGATGCTCAAGTCCCGTGAGGTCTCAACTTTAGCCTAATCAGTCTTGGACTGTCTGGCCAGCCGAAGCGAATATTTTCGCCATTCCAACGGCCAACATCAGGAGATTCCGATGCAGTTCTTTGCCCTTCTTGTGCGCAACACCGAAAAGTTCACCGACGCCGATTTCGCGCCTCTGCTGCCCGGCGAGGCCGAGCAGCGCCGCACGCTCTATGCCGAAGGCGCCGTGCGTCAGGTGTGGAATCGAGGCGACATTCCCGGCAGCGGCATGATGTTCGAGGCCGGCAGCGATGCCGACGTGCGCAGCCATCTCGCAACCTTGCCGCTGGTCAAGGCCGGCATGATGGACATTGCCGCCGTCGTGCCGCTGCAGCCCTATCCAGGCTTCGGGCCGAAGCGCTGAGCGACCGTGAAAGAGGCGGCTGCCGGCATTAGGCTCGCCAGCCGCCTTTCTTCGTTACGCGGATCGAGCGGATGCGGCGACGGTCTTGCGCGCCGAAGAAAACATCGACCAGGAGTACATCGCCAGCGCCGCCCAGATCAGGCCGAAGGCGATGGCCTGAACGCTGCCGAAGGGTTCGCCGAAAATCAGCACCGCGATCAAAAAGACGATTGTCGGCGCGATATATTGCATGATGCCGATGGTGGAGAGGCGCAGCAGCCTGGCGCCGAACGCAAACAACAGCAGCGGCACGGCGGTGACCGGTCCGCAGCCGACCAGCAAGGCGGTGTCGTTCAAGGAGCTGGAGACGAAATGATCCTGTCCTGTGGCGATCAGGAAGACGATGTAGCCGAGCGCCGGCACCGACAGTAGCAGCACTTCGAGCAGGAAGCCCTGGCTTGGACCAATTGGCAGCGTCTTGCGGAAGAAGCCATAGGCGGCAAAGGAAAAGGCCAGCACCAGCGACACCCAGGGCAGCTTGCCAGCGTCGATGGTTAGCACCGCGACGGCGATTGCCGCGAGCACCACCGCCGCGATCTGCAGGCGGTCGAGCCGTTCGCCGAGCAGCAGCGCGCCGACAACGACGCTGACCAGCGGGTTGATGTAATAGCCAAGCGCGGTCTCGATCGTGCGGTCGACCGCGATCGCCCAGACATAGATGCCCCAGTTGACCGAGATCAGCGCCGCCGTCAGCAGCGCCATCGAAATGATGCGCGGCGAACGAACGGCCGCTTTGAAATCGGCAGTGCGGCCCGCCCAGACCAGGACGGCGGCCGCGATCGGCACCGACCAGACGATGCGGTGGGCGATGACTTCGGCCAGCGGCAGATGCGCGACAGCCTTCATGTAGAAGGGCAGCAGCCCCCAAAGCAGGTAGGCGCCGAGCGCCAGCAAGAAGCCGCGACGAGCTTTGGTATCGGCCTCGATTTGAAGTACTTGGGTAGCCATGGCCCAAGGCTATGCGCCAGCGGCCCCGGCAAGACCATCGCAAAGTTCTGATGGATCAATGGAGTCTCGCTGATGGTTCAAGAACCCGGAGTTTTCACCAGTTCATTGAAATGCGCGAAGCCCGCAGTCATTTGGTCTCGCCGGGCGCAGGCACCAATTCCATGAATTCCGCTCCAACGGTGTCGTGACGAAAGCCCGTCACGCATCCTGCCACCTCGATCGGAATATCTGCGATAAAGTCTATGGCGGCAGCACCTGCGTCCTCGCGATCCTGATCTGCGAAGCGCTCGCGGCGGATCTCCTCGAAACAGGATGGAAGGTTTCCTGTCGCTTCCAGGTTGCGCGCACCGTCTGCGCTGGTGTGTCGTATGCTCCAGACTTCGTGCCCGTCGCGCCACTGTTCGGCCCATTGCAGCATGACCGTATCGATATTGTGAACGACGACAATGTCCCTGCCCGTCGAAAGGTTAGCCAGGCGCTTCTCGTCCACCAGGTCCATGTTCACGTCGTTAAAAATGACGACAGACCAATTTTGACCAACCGTCACGCCATTGTAGTCAAAATCAAAAACCTCGTCCGATTGTCCGCTCTGAGCCAGACCGAAAGCCAGCGCTGCCTTCGCGAGTGGCAGACCATTGAATGCGACCCAGCTTATCGTGAAGCCCATTTCCTCACTCCGCCGCGATCAGCCCGGCCATGTCGCGGTTCTTCATCAGCTTGTAGACGATCGAATCCATCAGCGCCTGGAACGAAGCATCGATGATGTTTTCGGAGACGCCGACCGTCCACCAGCGCGCACCGGTGCCGTCATGCGATTCGATCAGCACGCGGGTGATCGCCTCGGTGCCGCCATTGAGGATACGCACCTTGAAGTCGGCCAGCTCGAGATCGGCGATCTCGCTCTGGAATTTGCCGAGATCCTTGCGCAGCGCAATGTCGAGCGCGTTGACCGGGCCATGGCCTTCGGCGACCGACATCTTCTCCTCGCCCTCGACCAGCACTTTCACAATCGCCTCCGAGACCGTCTTCAGCTGGCCGTTGGCGTCGAAGCGGCGCTCGACCATGCAGCGGAATGAAGTGACGCGGAAGAATTCCGGCACGCCATGCAGCATCTTGCGCGCCAGAAGCTCGAAGCTGGCGTCGGCGCCTTCGTAAGCGTAGCCCTCCGCCTCACGCTCCTTGACCACGGCGATCAGCGCGTCGAGGCGATGGTCGTCCCGGGGCATGTCGATGCCGCGCCGTTTCAGCTCGGCCATGAAATTCGCCTTGCCGCCTTGGTCCGAAACCATGACGCGGCGGCGGTTGCCGACAGTCTCTGGCGGCACATGCTCGTAGGTCGCCGGCTCCTTGGCCAGCGCCGAGGCATGGATGCCGGCCTTGGTAGCGAATGCGGAGGCGCCGACATAGGGGGCCTGCGCTTCCGGCGCACGGTTCAGCAACTCGTCGAAGGCGCGGGACAAGCGCGATATACCGGTCAACGCCTCCGCTGAAATGCCTGTTGCAAAGCGGCCGGCAAAGGAAGGCTTCAACGACAATGTCGGCACGATCGAGATCAGATTGGCGTTGCCGCAGCGCTCGCCTATGCCATTCAGCGTGCCCTGGATATGGCGCACGCCGGCCTCCACGGCGGCAAGCGAATTCGCCACCGCCTGGCCGGTGTCGTCATGGGCGTGGATGCCGAGATGGTCGCCCGGTATGCCGGCCGCGATCACCTTTTCGACGATGGCGCGCACCTCGGAGGGCTGCGTGCCGCCATTGGTGTCGCATAGAACCACCCAGCGCGCGCCGGCATCGTAGGCCGTCCTGGCGCAGGCCAGCGCATAATCGGGGTTGGCCTTGAAGCCATCGAAGAAATGCTCGCAGTCGACCATCGCCATCTTGCCGGCACTGAGCGCCGCCTCGACCGAGGCCTTGATCGCCTCGAGGTTCTCCTCATTGGTGCAGCCGAGCGCGACGCGGACATGGTAGTCCCAGCTCTTGGCGACGAAGCAGATGGCATCCGACTTCGACTGGACCAGCGCGGTGAGGCCGGGGTCGTTGGAGGCCGACACTCCTGCCCGCTTGGTCATGCCGAAGGCGACGAACTTGGCATCGGCCGTGCGACGCTCGGCGAAAAAGGCGGTGTCGGTTGGATTGGCGCCAGGGTAACCGCCCTCGACGTAGTCGATGCCGAACTCGTCGAGCAGCTTGGCGATGGCGATCTTGTCCTCGACGGAAAAGTCGATACCCGGCGTCTGCTGACCATCGCGCAGCGTCGTGTCGAACAGATAAAGGCGCTCGCGAGCCATCGTCATTTCCCGGCAAACACGTCCGTTGCGCGGATCAGCCTGTCGAGGATGCCCGGCTCCGAATAGGCGTGGCCGGCACCTTCGATCAGATGGAAATCCGCTTTCGGCCACGCCTTGTGCAGCGCCCAGGCATAGCGCGCCGGGCACGGCATGTCGTAGCGGCCGTGAACGATGCTACCCGGTATATCCTTAAGCTTCCATGCATCACGCAGCAGCTGTCCCTCTTCCAGCCAGCCGGCATGGACGAAATAGTGGTTCTCGATGCGGGCGAAGGCCAGGGCATAATCATCCTGGCCGAAGGGACCGCTGGTTTCCGGTTCCGGCAGCAAAGTGATCGTCTCGCCCTCCCACAGGCTCCAGGCGCGAGCGGCCTCGACCTGCGCCACAGGATCGCTACCGACCAGCCGTTTGCGGTAGGCGGCCATCATGTCGCCGCGCTCAGCCTCCGGAATGGGCGCCAAAAACCGCTCCCATTTGTCGGGGAACATCTCCGAGACGCCGAACTGGTAGTACCATTCGAGTTCGGCGCGGGTCAGCGTGTAGATGCCGCGCACGACCAGTTCGCTGACCCGCTCGGGGTGTGTCTCGGCATAGGCCAGCGCCAGCGTCGAACCCCACGAGCCGCCGAACACCAGCCATTTGTCGAAGCCGCACATGTCGCGCAGCCGCTCTATGTCGGCGACCAGATGCCAGGTGGTGTTGGCTTCGAGCGAGGCATTGGGCGTCGATTTTCCACAGCCACGCTGGTCGCACAGGATGACATCGTACAGCGTCGGATCGAACAGCCGCCGGTGCTTTGGCGAAATGGTGCCGCCCGGTCCGCCATGCAGGAATACCGCCGGCTTGGCACCGCGGGTGCCGGAGCGCTCCCAATAGACCTGATGGCCATCGCCAACGTCTAGCATGCCGGACTCGAAAGCCTCGATCTCGGGATAGAGGGTGCGGAATTCGCTGCTCATAGTTTCAGGCCCTGGTGCGGCCAGTTGGCCGTCTCGTGATCGGGATGCTGGAAGGAGATGATTGACTCCTGTCGCGCGTAGAAATCCGGATCGTCGTGGATTGGCGCGTCGAAGATCGTCTCCACCCAAGGCAGCCTGGCGGCGTAGTTGACCTGGATCTGCGGCGCCAGATCGGAACGGTCGTCGAAGGCGCCGATGGCGATCTCGAGCGCGCCGGGCTGGCGGTAGGTCAGCGGCGTGCCGCAGCGGGCGCAGAAGCCGCGATCGATATTGACCGACGACTGAAAGTAACTCGGCTCCTCGCGCAGCCATTCGACGCCGTCGCTCGGCACTGTCACAAGCGCGCCGAAAAACGAGCCGAACTGTTTCTGGCACATGCGGCAATGACAGATCGAGGGGCGGCCGAGCGCGCCGTGGATGCGGAAGCGCACGGCGCCGCACTGGCAGCCGCCGGTACGAACGGTTTCGGTCATGATCTTTCCTCCGGCGGCCATTGTTCGGTGTCATGGTCGGGATGTTGGTAGGAGACGAGGTCGGCGAGATAGGAGGCAGACGAGACGTCGGCCATCGTTTCCTCACCGGGCAATTCGTGGACATGATCCACATAGGGGAGCTTGACTTCGACACCCCATTGGATCGTCGGCGCGATCTCCTCGGGGTGGTCGAATGCGGCGATGGCGAGCGCCACGCCGTCGGTCGCTTCGAAGGTCAGCGGCGTGCCGCATTCGGCGCAGAAACCGCGCAACGCCGCATTGGACGAGCGGAAGCGTTTGGGCTCGCCGCGCGTCCAGTCGAGTCCTGCGCCGCGCACCGAGACCAGCGGCAGGTAAAAATTGCCGCTCGCCTTCTGGCACATGCGGCAATGGCAGACGGAGGCATCGCCGAGCGCGCCTTCGACGCGGAAGCGCACTGCGCCGCACTGGCAGCCGCCCGTATACACCGGTCTGTTGTCAAGGCTCATCGCATTTTACTCCGGAGCATGGCAGACCGCCTCGACATTGTTGCCGTCGGGATCGAAGACGAAGGCGCCATAATAGTTCGGATGATAGTGCGGGCGCAGGCCCGGCCCGCCATTGTCCTTGCCGCCGGCGGCGATTGCCGCCGCGTGAAAGGCATCGACCTCGGCACGGCTGCGCGCCGTGAAAGCGACGTGTTGATGATCCTTCGGCTTGTCCTTGCCGGCATGCAGCCAAAACACTGGCCGGTCGCGGCCGTAGCCGCCGACCTTGGCGCCGCCGGTATATTCCTGCGGCACCATGTAGAGCAGCGAGGCACCAAGCGGCGCCATCGCCCTGTCGTAAAAAGCTTTCGACACGTCGAAATCCAAAACGGTGATGCCGAGATGATCGATCATCTTTTTACCTCCCAGGTGGTGATGCGTTCGCCGGTGACAGGGTCCTTGCCGTCCTTCAACTGGATGCCTTGCGCCAGCAACTCGTCGCGGATGCGGTCGGCCTCGGCCCAGTTCTTGGCGGCGATCAGCGCGAGGCGTTTGGCGATCGCTTTGGCAATGGCGTCTTCATCCACCTTGGCTGTTGCGACGTCGAAGCCGAGGAACAGCAGCGATGCCTTCAGCAAAGTGGCAGCATCGTTCTCTTCGGCGGCTGCGTTGCTGCTACCAGCGTCGAAATCAACAGCATCGCCAGCCAACTGGGTCAGCAACTGGAATGCGGGATAGGTGGCGAGGTCATCCGACAGCACTTCGATCACATCCGCCGGCACCGATTTTGCCGTTGGCGGCGCCAAATCGGCCGCTCGCTTCCATTTGCGCAGCGTATTCTCCGCCTCTTCCAGCTTGCGTACGGAAAAGTCGATCGGCTCGCGATAATGCGTCATCAGCATCGCCAGCCTGAGCACCTCGCCCGGCCATTTGCGGCCGCCAAAAGTCTCCGTCTCCAGCAGTTCGGTGATCGAATAGAAATTGCCCAGGCTCTTGGACATCTTCTGGCCCTCGACCTGCAGGAAACCGTTGTGCATCCACACCTTGGCCATCGTTTCGGTGCCGTGGGCGCAACGTGACTGGGCGATCTCGTTCTCGTGGTGTGGAAAGATCAGGTCGAGACCACCGCCATGGATATCGAACACCTCGCCGAGATAGGCGGCCGACATCGCCGAGCACTCGATGTGCCAGCCCGGCCGACCCCTGCCCCACGGACTCTCCCAGCCCGGTTCCTCGGGCGAAGACAATTTCCACAGCACGAAATCCTGCGGGTTCTTCTTGTGCGCATCGACGGCGACGCGGGCGCCTGCCTGCTGCTCGTCGAGATTGCGCTTCGACAACTGTCCGTAGTCCGGCATGGAAGCGGTGTCGAACAGGACTTCTCCAGCCGCGACATAGGCATGGCCGCGTTCGATCAAGCGTTGAATCAAGAGGATCATGTCGACCTTGCCGTCGGGCCTAGGCTCGACGAACTCGGTGGCGCGCGGCTCGACCGTCGGTTCCAGGCAACCGAGCGCCGCCACGTCCTTGTGGAACTGATCGGCGGTCTTTTCGGTGACCCGCCTGATCGCTTCGTTCAGCGACAGCTTGCCCAAGGCAATCTCGCCGCCGAAATCGCGCAGCGCGCGAGCGTTGATCTTGTCGTCGACGTCGGTGATGTTGCGGACGTAAGTGACATGCGCTTGCCCGTAGAGATGGCGCAGCAAACGGAACAGCACGTCGAAGACGATCACCGGCCGCGCATTGCCGATATGGGCGAAGTCGTAGACCGTCGGGCCGCAGACATACATGCGCACGTTGCGCGGATCGATCGGGAAGAAATCCTCCTTGCTCCGCGTTAGCGTGTTGTAGAGGCGCAGGCTCTTCGATGCGTCAGACATACGTGCGTTCCGGTGCGTTACTTTGTTTGAGCATGATCTTTTGGGATCGTGCTCTGGATGGAGTCGGTCACGCCGAGGCGCAAAATCGAGCTCCAGCCTGCTGGCCGGGGCGTTTGTCCAATCTGGGAGGAGATGAGGCGAAAACGTCCAGGACCAGCGCGAGGCTAGTCGATAATGCAAATGCCACAAATGGCGAAAGACGTTTTCATGGCCGGCTTTATCGCCTTGCCCGGTGTTGCCGTCAAGTCGCTACCTTCGCCAAAAATATCGTTGGCTCACAGGAAATGAGCCACTGAAACATTTTATTAAACAGATCGGCACTGTCATGAAACATTCGCCGGCTAGATCAGCAAGCGTCACGATTTGGTCGGATTCGGCCAGCAAACGCAGACACGAAGACGTTACCAGGGAAGAGAATAATGCCTAAGCAAGAATCCAACCGCGCCAAGCAACCGGCGCTCGCCAGCCATTACCGGGCGATCGGCCCGGCAGCAATCGTCGCAGCTCTTCTGCACACCGCGAAGAAGAAGAAGCCGGCACAGAAGATCGTGTCGCCACGCGCTGCCTGAGAATGCCGTCGGGTGAAGATTGAGGCGCTCACGGTGTCCTGGAAATAGTAGCTTTCGCTAAAATAATGTCATTTGACTGTCGTTCGCGCCGGACTTCTGGCGCTTGACTTTCTCGGGCTCAGGCTCGACGACGCCCTTCTCCTGAATCTCCGGCCCGGTATTGGCGACCTTGTTGACGAGGTCGGAAACCGGGATCGCTTCGAAGAAATCGGGCCGGGTGGGTCTCAGCAGATCGGCCACATCACGCGGCTCGAGCGTGCGGCAATCCAGCCAGCGCGCGAAATCCTCGGGATGGATCACCACCGGCATGCGGTCGTGGATATGGGCAGTATCGGCATTGGCGTGGGCGGTCAGAATGGCGCCGGTGTCCATTTCCGAGCCACCCGGCTCGGCATACGTCTCAATCAGCCCGGCGAAGGCGACAAGCCCGCCATGCTTTGGCCGCACCCAATAGGGCTGCCCTCTTCTGCCAGCGGTTTGGTGCCATTCGTAGAATCCCGAAGCCGGTACCAGGGCGCGGCGATGGCGCATGGCAGCGCGAAACGACGGCTTTTCCGAAGCTCCCTCAGAACGCGCGTTGAACAGCAGCGGGAAGTTACGCGTATCCTTGACCCAGGCCGGGATCAGGCCCCAGCGCACCAGCATCGAGCGGCGGTCGGGCAGGTTCGAGCCCGGCGCCTGCGGCAATCCGGCGAGCGCCATCAGCACCGGCTGCGTCGGCGCGATATTGTAGCGGGGCGGAAACTCCTCCAACTCCGCCAGACCGAGAAGGGCGGCGGTCTGGTCCGGAGTGGCGGTCAAGGCAAAGCGTCCGCACATGAATTCAGCTCTCGAATGGGTGACATGTGAAAGTGACCATGGAACCTGCCTTTCGCAACCGCTAAAGCTGTTCGCCGACGGCCGGTCCACAACGGGCTATGCCAATCGAGCGATCGGGAACCCATGGAAGCACGTAAGATCATTCCGGCAATCTCGGTCTGCGTCGTGCGCGAGAACACGGTGCTGCTAGTCAAGCGGGCCAGACCGCCCTCGCAGGGCCTTTATGCCTTTCCCGGTGGCAAGGTCGAAGCCGGCGAGACGCTGGAACAGGCAGCAAGGCGCGAATTGCTGGAAGAGACCGGATTGCAGGCGCGCAACTACCGGCCGCTGCGGGAAATCCACATCGACGGCAGCGGCGACGGGCATCCGGTCGACTACCGGCTGACGGTGTTTGGGGCCAACTATGCCGGCGGCGAGGCGGTGGCCAGTGACGACGCCGAAACCGCCGCCTTCTATACACCGGCCGAAATGACAGCGATGCAGCTTGCCGATGCAGTGTTTGATATTGCCGACGACCTGCTGGCCACCAGCAAGGGCGGCGCGAACTGAGCTTGAGAATCGCCTTGCAGGCAACAAATTGTTTCAGCACAAGGGCTCATGAACCGCACATCACCGTTTCTCGCCGCCTGCCTCGCCGTTAGTGTGGTTGTCGGCTTGCGTCCTGCCATTGCCGCCGAGGCGCCGTTCGAGCCCGGGCTGTTGCGGCTGGCGGAAGTGCTCGGCTCGTTGCATTTCCTGCGCAATCTATGCGGCGAGAAGGGCGACCGGTGGCGGGCCGAGATGGAAAAACTGATCGCATCAGAAAATCCGAACCCTGAGCGGCGCGCCCGCTTCATCGCCAGCTTCAACCGCGGCTACCGATCCTTCGGCGGCAGTTATACGCAATGCACCGCATCGGCGACGGAAGCCATCAGCCGCTACATGAAGGAAGGCGAGACGCTGTCTCGCGACATCGCCTCGCGCTACGGGAACTGACGGCGGCAGCTGCCGTTCCGGCAAAGCGGAATCAAGCGTCGGCGCTGTTGGCGGCGGACGCGTTCGACACTTCTCCGCTTGCCTCGGGTGGGGTCTTGGTGCAAACCTGATGTTGCACTTTTGCAACTATGTTAACGAAACGTTAGCGCGCAGATGTGAAATTAACTCAAACTGAAGGTTTCCGTCCCCTTGGCCGGCCTAATCGGCTAAGTTTGAAACGGATCGGACGCAGGTTTGCTTAATGCGACGGGTTTTGTAGAAAACGACCAAAAAAATGTCGCATTTACAAGTACTTACTTCGCCTGCGTGTAAAAGGGACAACTCAAGCTTGATCCCTATCCAACGGATCACCGCTTGAAAGGGTGGACATCGCAATGGAACATGGCGTCAACGACATCGACGCGCTGGTCAGGGAAGAAAAGCGCCTGACCGCCGTGGAAAGCCACAGCGAAGCCTGGGCGGAAGGATTGTCGGCGGGGATCGAGCCGGAAATCATCGCCGAGGCAGCCCTCGAAACGGCATTCGGCGAGATGCTGCGAACCAATGGCGAGACCTCGGCGCTTGCCCTGCTCGATCGCATGCGCGAAAAGGTGATTGCCGGGGCCTTCGAGCCCGAAAGGCTGCGGCACTGACCCCGGTTCTTTGACGACGGCGCGCCGCCGGACATCATGTCCGGGCACATCATGTCCGGGCACATGAGTGGGCCTGGAACCAGGGAGTAGCAGGCGGTGAATTTTTCGATATCAGGCAAGCCGCGCGGCCTGGTCCTCAGCATTTGGCTTATCGCCTCCTGCGCCACGATTCCCCTTGCACTGTTTCTTGCGAGCAGCCCCGCTCACGCCCTCAGCGAGATCAAGCGCGAAGACCTGCCTTCGCCGGTCACGCCGCCGCCCGACGGCGACATGTCGCCGCCCGGAAGTACCGTGCCGATGCCCGGCCCGCTCGGCACGACGCCACCTGCAGCCAGCCAGCCGACTCCGTCCGACGAGCCAAGGCAAACCGAACCGAAAGGGCCAGCGGACGATGGCGGCATGGCCAATCCGCATGTCGATCCGGACGCGCCTGTGCCCGAAGTCGTTTACGACCTTGCCAAGTTGCCGGAACCGGTCAGGCGCATGCACGATCTGATCGTCGAGGCGTGCAAAAGCGGCGACATCGAAAGACTGCGGCCGCTGATCGGCACGGGCGACATGATGACCCAATTGTCGCTGGGCGACATGGAGGGCGACCCGATCGCCTTCCTGAAAGGGCTTTCGGGCGACACGGAAGGCCAGGAAATCCTCGCCATCCTGGAAGAGGTGCTCAATGCCGGCTATGTCCATGTCGATGCAGGCACGCCGCAGGATCTCTACGTCTGGCCGTATTTTTTCGCCCTGCCGTTGGACAAGCTCGATGCCAGGCAGCGGGTCGAGTTATTCAAGATCGTCACTGCCAGCGACTATGACAACATGAAGCAGTTCGGCGCCTACATCTTCTACCGCGTCGGCATCACGCCGACCGGGCAATGGACGTTCTTCGTCGCTGGGGATTGAGTGGTCAGGCCTGGCCCTTATTGAGGCAGGGAGCTTAGCCCGCCAACGCCTCGGAAAACTCCACCGCCCTGCCTTGGCCTGGCGTGGCAATCTCGCCTTCCCACATCACGCGCCGGCCCCGAACGATAGTGCCGACCGGCCAGCCGGTCACCTGCCTGCCGTCATAAGGCGTCCAACCGGCCTTGGAGCCTTGCTGGGCGTTGGCGATGATCTCGCGGCGCTTCAGGTCGACGATGGTCAGATCGGCATCGTAGCCGGCGGCAATACGGCCTTTCCTGGCGATGCCGAAAATGCGCTGTGGGCCATGGCTGGTCAGGTCGACAAAGCGCTGCAACGTCAGCCGGCCGGCGTTGACATGATCCAGCATGATCGGCACCAAAGTCTGCACGCCGGTCATGCCTGACGGCGACGCCGGATAAGGTTTTGCCTTCTCGGCCAGCGTGTGCGGCGCATGGTCGGAGCCGAGGACATCGACAACGCCTTGCGCAATGCCCTGCCAGACCCCCTCGCGATGGCGCGCGGCGCGCACCGGCGGGTTCATCTGGATCAGCGTGCCTAACTGCGCATAGTCATCTGCGCTCAGCGTCAGATGATGCGGCGTCGCCTCGCAAGTCGCGACATCCTTGTGCTGTTCGAGGAAGCCTATCTCTTCGGCGGTCGAGATGTGCAGCACATGGATCCGGGCACGGACCTGGCGCGCGATGCGCACCAGGCGCTCGGTGCAGCGCAATGCGGCGATCTCGTCGCGCCACACCGGATGTGAGGACGGATCGCCCTCGATGCGCTCGCCGAGCCGCTCGCGCAGCCGGAACTCGTCCTCGGAGTGAAAGGCGGCGCGGCGGCGTGTGTTCCTCAGGATCGAGGCAACGCCTTCGTCGTCCTCGACCAGCAGGTCGCCGGTGGACGAGCCCATGAACACTTTTATGCCGGCCGCACCCGGCAGCCGCTCGAGATCGCCGGCGTCTTTTGCATTGTCGCGGGTCCCGCCGACCCAGAAGGCAAAGTCGCAATGCATGCGGCCGGTGGCCCGCCGCACCTTGTCGGCAAGAGTCGCCTCGCTGGTGGTCAGCGGATTGGTGTTCGGCATCTCGAAGACGGCGGTGACGCCGCCAAGCACCGCCGCCCGCGAGCCCGTCCCCAAATCTTCCTTGTGCTCCAGTCCCGGCTCGCGGAAATGCACCTGGCTATCGACGACGCCCGGCAGGATATGCAGTCCGCGGCAGTCGATTGTCTCGCCGGCCGACGCCTGGCGGAGATCGCCGATGGCAGCGACGCGCCCACCATTGATGCCGACGTCGCGAAAACCCTCGCCATCGTGGTTGACCACGGTGCCACCTGTCAGGATGAGATCGTAGATGGGGGCCATGCGGATCAGGTCTCTTGCGGGGGAAGTGCCAGCGGCTTACGTAATGGCCGACAGTTTTGCAAGATCAGGCTCGTTTTCCCACCATGCCCTTTGCCTCGCTCAGAGATCGCGCACTCCTTTCCGTGTCCGGGCCGGATGCTGAGCACTTCTTGCAGAACATCCTGACCACCGACCTCGACGTGCTCGGCAGCAGCGAAGCAAAGCCCGGCGCCCTGCTGACGCCGCAAGGCAAGGTCCTGTTCGACTTCCTGATCTCGCGCGCCGGCGAAAATGCTTTCCGCCTCGAGTGCCGTGCCGAGACCGCTGACGATTTCATGCGCCGGCTGACGCTCTACAAATTGCGCGCCAAAGTCCAAATTTCCAAGCTGGATCAGCCGGTTGTGACCGTCCTATGGGAAAGCGCTTCAACTGCCTCGCAATTTGAATCAGCACCGTTTGCCGATGCACGGTTCGTCGATACTATCGTCAAACGCTTCTATGATGGCACCGCAGAAGGAGGCGACCTTGCCGCATGGCAAGCCTTTCGCATCGCCCATGGCATTGCCGAAAGCGGCAGCGACTATCAGC
The DNA here is from genome assembly GCF_040318415.1 of Mesorhizobium sp. M1163. Classification (NCBI taxonomy): domain Bacteria; kingdom Pseudomonadati; phylum Pseudomonadota; class Alphaproteobacteria; order Hyphomicrobiales; family Phyllobacteriaceae; genus Mesorhizobium; species Mesorhizobium sp. M1163. The sequence continues at coordinate 66,551 of NZ_JAMYMF010000003.1, forward strand.
TCGGCGACGCGTTTCCGCATGACGTGCTGCTCGACGAGATCGGCGGCGTCGGCTTCAAGAAGGGCTGCTATGTCGGCCAGGAGGTCGTCTCGCGCATGCAGCATCGCGGCACTGCCCGGCGCCGGGTGTTGATTGTCTCGGCCGGACGCTCCCTGCCCGCCTCGGGCGCAGAGTTGACCGTGGAGGGGCGGCCTGTCGGCACGCTTGGCTCGACCGCCGGCACGACAGGCCTCGCCATTGCCCGCATTGACCGGGTCAAGGCAGCGTTCGACGCCGGCCTGCCGATCCTGGCTGACGACGTCGCCGTGTCGCTCACCATCCCGCCCTGGGCGAAATTCAGCTTTCCGCTGGAAGCCGTCGGCGCGGAGGAGGCCTGATGGCGGCCGATCGCGCCGGGGCGCCGCCGCGCGCCTGGCAGCGCATGCTGTCCGGGCGACGGCTCGATCTTCTCGACCCCTCGCCGCTCGACATCGAGATCTCAGATATCGCTCACGGCCTTGCCCGCGTCGCGCGCTGGAACGGCCAGACCAGAGGCGAGCACGCCTTTTCGGTCGCCCAGCATTCGCTGCTCGTCGAAACGCTTGTCGGCGAGCTGGTGCCGGATGCCGACGCCGATGCGCGGTTGGCGGCGCTGCTGCACGACGCGCCGGAATATGTCATCGGCGACATGATCTCGCCGTTCAAGTCCGTGATGGGCGGCAGCTACAGGGACTGCGAGATCAGGCTGCAGCGCGCCATCCATCTGCGCTTTTCGCTGCCAGCGGAACTCGACGCGGGACTGCGCAAGGAGATCAAGCGAGCGGATCAGATCGCCGCTTATTTCGAAGCGACGCTGCTTGCGGGTTTTTCAACGGCAGAGGCGACGGAGTTCTTCGGCCGGCCGCGCGGCTTCAATGCCGAGCGCTTCGATGTCACGCCGCGCTCGGTGACCTGGGCGCAGAATGCCTTTCTCAAACGGTTTGCGGCGATCGAGAAGTCGCGACGCCAGACTGCCGTTCCAGCCGGCTGAAAACGGTAAATTAACCGGCAAGGACAAGAGTGCCGTGGTTAACCACGGTCCATAGGCGCGCTACATGCCCGTTGCCGGTATCAAGGCAGGTTCGTCCGTCCGCCGACGACGGGTCAAAGGCGTTGGTCTGCCGCAACGGATTGAAGACGAACTGCGCGAACAGAACGAGCGTTTTTCGGCAGCGGTCGAGAACATGTCGCATGGCCTGTGCATGTTCGATGCCGATGAACGGATGATCATCTGCAATAGGAACTACATCAGCATCTTTCGCCTCGACGCCGACGTGGTACGGCCCGGCATCCGGTTTTTCGACATCCTCCAGCACAGCGTGGACATCGGCATCGCCTCGCAAAGCGCTGAGCAACTCTATGCCATTCGCAAGCCCTATATCGACCAGGCAAAACCTTCCACCTATGAGGAAACGCTTGCAGACGGGCGTATCGTCAACATTTCGCACCGGCCGCTGGCGTCGGGCGGTTGGGTATCGATCTACGAGGATATCACCGAGCAACGGCGCGCCGAGCAGGAGTTGAAGGAGCAGCACCGCCGTTTCGACGCGGCACTTGCCAACATGTCGCAAGGACTTTTGATGTACGACGCGGACGGCAAGCTGATCGTGCGCAACGAACGTTTTCTGGAACTTTACCATGTCAGGCCGGCCGACCTCCCGCTTGGCATGAGCCACCGTGATGCCTTTAAGCGGCTGCTGGAACTGGGCATTTACACAAAGCTCGACCCCGACAGCGAAATTTCGCAAATCGAAGCCTGCCTGCGGGCGGGCAAAACACACGTAACGCATCGCCATCTTGCCGATGGCAGAACGCTGCTGGTTGCACGCCGGCCGATGAGCGGCGGCGGCTGGGTCGCGACATTCGACGACGTGACCGAGCGCAGGCGCGTGGAAGAGCGCATGACCCACCTTGCGCATCACGACACGCTGACCAACCTGCCCAATCGCTCGATGCTTCGCGAACGGCTCGACCAAGCCCTTAGCGAGATGAAAGACGGATCGCTGGCGATATTCTCGCTCGACCTCGATCACTTCAAGGCGGTCAACGATACTTGGGGCCACCCTTCCGGCGACTGGCTGCTGAAATGCGTGGCCGAACGGCTGCAACGGTGCCTGCGCAATGAAACGGACGTTGTCGCTCGCTTCGGCGGCGACGAATTCGTCATAATCCAGTTCAATCTCAAAAGCCTGGGCGATGCGGAAAAACTGGCCAAACGCATCGTCGAGATCATCGGAAAGCCGTTTCGCGACAAGCGACACGACATGCGCGTCGGCATCAGTGTTGGCATCGCGCTGTTTCCGAATGACGGCAAGGACACCGACACTTTGCTGAAAAACGCCGATATGGCGCTCTATCGGGCAAAGAGCGAAGGGCGCAACCTCTACCGTTTCTTCGAACCAGCCATGGATGCGATGGTGCGCGCGCGCCGGGCGCTCGAAATCGATCTCAGGGCGGCGCTGTCGCGCCGGGAATTCGAGCTGGATTTCCAGCCGATCATGAACATCGCCTCCGGCGAAATCGTCGGTGCCGAAGCCTTGATGCGCTGGCGTTCGCCAGTGCGCGGCCTGGTGCGTCCGGACGACTTCATTCCGGCCGCCGAGGAGACGGGGCTGATCGTGCCGCTTGGAGAATGGGCGCTGCGGAAAGCCTGCACGACCGCGGCAGGCTGGGCGCCTTTGCGCATCGCAGTCAATGTCTCCGCCGTGCAGATCAAAAGCGGCACCTTTGCCCGCAGCGTCATCTCGGCGCTGGCGTTCTCGGGCGTGCCGGCCAACCGGCTTGAACTGGAAATCACCGAAACGGTGCTGATGGACGAGAGCGATCTGGTGCTCAAGACACTGAGGCAGCTGCGCGATCTGGGTGTCCGCATAGCGCTGGACGATTTCGGCACCGGCTATTCCTCGCTCGGCTACCTCAGGCGCTTTCCCGTCGACAAGATCAAGATCGATCGCTCTTTCACCCGTGACATCGACAGTCGCGATACCGCGGCGATCGTGCGCACCATCATCGGGCTTGGCGCACAGCTGGGCATCACCGTCACCGCCGAGGGTGTCGAGACCGAAGCGCAGCTTGAATTCCTGCAAAAGGAGGGCTGCGTCGAGGCCCAGGGCTATTTGATCGGCGTGCCATCGAAAGCGTCGGACATCAACCGGCTGCTGAAGTCGAACGCGACGATCAGGCAATCCGGCTAAGTGCGACAGCCGGGCGAGCCAGTCATCGGCTCAGCCTGGACATCTGCCATCAATACAATGTCTGGATATACCTCGTCGAAGCGCGCGCAGGTCAGAGATGTCCGCTCAACGCCTCCACCGTATCCTTGTTCGTCGCCACGGGAACGATCTCGAATTCGACCAGATCCGCCCATTCGATGACCCACCGCTGCAGGAGTGTGACGTCATCGGCCTCAACCAGCAGGAAGCAGCGGCTCATATCCGCTGCGATCCAGCTGTGGTGCACGAGCAGCGCGTCCGGCTTCAGGCGGCCCTGGTCGCGGAAACGGCGGTAGATCTTCTTACGGTCGCAGCCGCGAAAATCCTCGGTTACGAAGAACAGCATCTTTTTCCCCTCAATTCGGATGTCATCGGCCCGGCCGGTCCAATCGCTCCAGGAACCACTGCGTCAGCCGCACCCAGACCTCGTCTTTTTCGCCGGAGTCTTCCCAGCCGTGGTCGAGGTTGGGGTTATCGTTGACCTCGATGACGAAGACGCCGTCCCTGGTCTCCTTGAGGTCGACCCCGTAGAGGCCGTCGCCGATGCAGCGCGCCGCGCTCACCGCCGTCTCGACGACATGGGCCGGCGCTTCCTTCAGGGTGAAGGTCTTGATGCCGCCCTGGTCGGGCTTGCCGTTGGCCTTATGATTGACGATCTGCCAATGCTTCTTGGCCATCAGATAATGGACGGCAAACAAGGGTTGGCCGCCGAGGACACCGACGCGCCAATCATATTCCGTCGGAATGAATTTTTGCGCGATCAGGAGGTCGGAATCCTCCAGCCATTCGGTTGCGAGCGTCTTTAACTCTTCGAAGGTGCCGCATTTCTTGACGCCGCGCGAAAACGAGGAGTCCGGGATCTTCAGCACCAGGGGGAAGCCCAGCGTCTGCGCCGCAACTTCCAGATCCGAGATGCCGGCTATCATCACCGTCGGCGGCACCGGTACCTTGTTGTAGGTCATCAGCTCGTTGAGATAGACCTTATTGGTGCAGCGGATCATCGACAGCGGATCGTCGATGACCGGCATACCTTCCTGCTGGGCGCGGCGGGCAAAGCGGTAGGTGTGGTTGGAGATCGAGGTGGTCTCGCGGATGAACAGCGCGTCGTAGTTGGCGAGCTTGGCCAGATCCCGCTTGGTGATCGGCTCGATTTCGACGCCCATCTTTTCAGCGATCTTGGCCCAGTGGCGCAGCGACGAAATCTCCGACGGCGGCAGTTCCTCATGCGGATCGACCAGCGTGGCGAAAGTGTAGCGCGCCGGCGTGCGGCCCTTAGTGTCACGCCACTCGCGGTTGGTGTAGGTCTCCAGGCACTGGAGAAAGTGCGTTTCCTCGTCCTCGGTCATCCTGGCCAGGGGATGGAAGCCAATCTTGCGGATCGAGGCCCATTCGGCGCTGTCCCTGATGTGGACCTCAAGCGCCGGGGCACGGAACCAGTCGAACAGCAGTTTGGCGAAGCGGTCCCAGATCCTGGACGGTCCGATGCCGAAGAAGATGCAGACCTTCTGCGGGAAAGCGCCGCCCAGGTCCTTGCGGCACTTGTTGAGTGCGAGTTCGAGTTCCGGCAACGCGTGCTCATAGAGCTTGCGCTCCGACAGGTCGATCATCGTTTCGACCGTCGGGATGACCTTATGGCCGCGCGAACCGGCGAGCAGCGAGGCGTAATAGCCGCGGCTCTGGTAGCCGTAATTGTTCGACAGGTTGATGACCTTGGGCCGCTGCCCGCGAAACAGTGCCGGATGGGCAAGGTAGTCGCGATTGGTGATGATCTTGTGCGGCGTCGCCACTTGGTCGAGATCGTTCTGCCGGCCGGTAAGGATGACCCAGGTCATTGGCTGTCGCGCTTTCCGAGAGTGATGGCGGCGCGCAATCCGTCGCGGCCGAATTGCGCCATGTTCATGAAGATGCCGTAAGGCACGGGAATGTTGGCAGCATCGAGGATCGTCTCCTGCCGCTCGTCCTCGACCCAAGGGTCGTGGATCAGGATATGATCGCCGTTGTCACCGATGGCCAATACCCAGTGCGGAACCTTCTTGCCGAACATCAGGAAGCCGCTGATCAGGACCAGCACCAGTTTTCCCTCTGCGATCGCGGTGCGAACGTCGTCAAGCCCGAATGAACGGTAATTCACCGGGATGCCGTAAAGTTCCGCGCGGCGTCGAAAGTCGACCTGCGCCAGTTCCATCACCCGGCGCTTGTCTTCACTGCGCACCGACTGCAGGAACAGCGCGCCGTAGAAGGAGACATAGATCTCAGCAGCAAGCCCGCTCTCATAGCCGGCGACGGCCAGCCCGAACGGCTCGCAGCCGCCGGGGCCGGACATCATGAAAACGGTCGTCGCCTCACGCCACAGCCGGATTTCCATCACCGGGTCCGGCACGAAGCCGGGGCCGAAGTAAGCCATCGCCATCATCAGGCAGCATGGTCCGCAAGTGAATTCGCAAGTCTGCTGATAAAACGGCACTTCGGTGGCGACCGGAATGTCGCCACGCAAGGTCTTTTCATAGCGCAGCGCCGTGGCGCCATCCTCGTAATAGTCCGGTTCGCGGCCGATCTTGCGGTAGCCGCTCCGCTCGTAGATCTGGATCGCGCGCGGGTTGTCCTCGCGGACTTCCAAACGAAGCATCATGCGGCCGTGCTCGAAAGCAGCGGTCTCGGCCTCTTCCAGCAGAAGGCGGCCAACGCCACGGCCGCCGAAAAACGGACCGACGGCGATCGAATAGAGCCGCGCGACGCCGCTGCCCTTGCGAAACAGCACGACTGCATAGCCGGCGACGCGGCCATCGCTTTCGCCAACCAGCAGTTCGGCGGTGTCGCGTTCGATCAGTTGGCGAAAGGAACGGCGAGAAATGCGGTCGCTCGAGAAAACAGCTTTTTCGATGGCGGCGAGGTCATCGACGTCGGACGCGCGGGCCTTGCGAATCTCGGCAGGCATGCGGGCTCAGAAAACCTCGATTGGGTTGTGGAAACGACCCTAGTCTAAACATCGGTCACACCAGCCGAAGTGCCAGCATTAAGCAAGCGCTATCGCACCTCGATTAGGGCCGAATTGTGACAGTTTTGACAGCAGGCAGGTCGCGCAAAGGCTTTGAGCGACCTCCGTGTTTCGGCATCGGCGCGGCTCCGGAAAAATGAGATCCTGCTCAGCTTTGCAAGGCCGCCAGAAGCTGGCCATAGGCGCTCTTGGCCACCGCGGCCAGCCGCTCGCGCGGCAGCGAGCCGACGACGGCGCAGCCATAACCCTTGTCCAGCCAGTAGACAGCCGCAGGACCATCTTCTTCCGACCCATAGGTGCCCTTGGCCTTGGCAGCCGATTCGGCGGTGACGAAGAGCGAAATGCGCGCGCCCTTGTCGTCCTCGTAAAGCAGCATCGCGGCCTTGCCCTGGCCGGCAGGCAGCAGCCGGCCACCGACCAGTTGGAATCCCTGCGCTGCCAGATCCGGCGCGACGAGCTTCAAACCCACCTGGTTCGACAACCAGCTCTGCAAATGATCCTTGTCGCTTGCCGGCACTTCCACCGCATGCCGCTTTTCGGCGGCATAGATGACGTGGGCGGCGATCGCTTCTTCGGCAAGCTGGTCCTCGGCCGTATTTTCCAGGCCGAGGCCGCCGATGCCGGCAAGATAGCCGCCAGCACCGCCAATCACCAGCATGGCGGCAGCGGCGACCGCAAGCCACCAACGCGAGCGCGACGGCGCCGCTCTGACCACCGACGCCTCGCCAAGCACCACCTTGTTCAGCCGCACCGGTACGGGTTCGTCCAGCACGCCGTTAAAGGCTGCGCGCAATGCTGCCCGGTCGGCGGCGTAGCGTGCACTCTTGGCCTTCATCTCGGCATTGGCCTCGAGCCATGCCTCATAGGCCGTCCGCTCGTCGCCCGGCAACTCGCCATCGAGAGCCATGTGGATGTCGCGTTCGGAGAAATCGCGCCGGCTCATTTCTCGACGATCCTTATCGAGCGGCGGCGCGCGGTATCATCCAGCAGCGCGCGCAGTTCCTCACGCCCGCGCGCGATGCGGGACATCAAGGTGCCGGCGGGAACCCCAAGGATGTTGGCGGCTTCGGCATAGGAAAACCCTTCGATGGCGACCATCACAAGTGCCGCGCGCCGGTCAGGGCTGATCGCCTGCAGCGCGTCGACGATCTCGCGCGAGGCGATGCTCTCGACCTGCTCGGCGGGTGCTGCCTGCGCCTCGCTTGCCTCGAGCGGCAGCATCGCCGCCTCGCCGCGCCGGTTCACCTTGCGCATCTGGTCGATGAACAAATGATGCATGATCGTAAACAGCCACCTCCTGGGGCTTTCTCCTGTCTGCCAATTGTCGAGCCGCACAAGCGCCCGCTCGAGACAATCCTGGACGAGATCGTCGGCGGAATCGCGGTCGCGCAACAGCGAGCGTGCATAGCGGCGCAAACGCGGTATTTCACCAAGGATTGCTGCCTTCTTTTCGTCCATGACCGCTGGTTCTGGAGCCCCTGTCCGTGGTGATTGAACGCGCCTTTGCGGCGCGGCGCAAGCGGCCAGCGCGAAGCGGTCCGCCGCCCCGGTCACCCAAGCAACTGAATAACGCTGCCGATGCCAGCTTTATTCCCGGCCAAATTGAAATCGTCAGCTATTGCTCGTCTCGAGCTTTTCTTTCGCCGCCCTTGTCAGCAGCCGCTGATAAAACAAGCCGATGCCGATGAGCACCGCGCCGAGGCCGATGAAGGACAGCGCCCGCAACACGCCTTCCAGCTCCGACATATCGAAGACGAAGACCTTGAGCACGGCGACCGCGATCAGCGCCGCAGACGCTATGCGCAGCACCTGCGACTTCAGCCAGACACCGGCGGTGAGCAGCACCACGCCGATGGCCAACCAGAGCGCCGAATAGGTATAGGTCTCGAGCTGACCGAGGCCGCTCCACAGGCCGATGAACTCGCCCTTGAACAGCCTCCTGACCGACAGCGTGGCATAGACGAAGGCGAGCACCGCCGCCACAACCGCAAGCATGGCCGCATACCATTTCGGCCGCTTGTCGCGGGTATAGAGCGCCAGTGCGCCTGTCGCGACTGCCGGCAACAGATAGGCCAGGAACAGAAGGTTGAACACCGGAATGCCGCCGGTCGATTCATCCGTCAGCAGCGGGTTCAGCACCACAAAATGCCGGATGACGATGAAGGCGACCGAGAGCACCCCGGCAGCCATCGAGCCGTAACGCAGCACAGAGCTTGGCGAGCGCATGTCGATGGCGACCAGGATTGCACCGGCGCCGATGGCAATCAGCGTATAAATCGCCTGTTCGGCAAGTGTCATCGAGCCGCTGTCGATGACGCCACCATGCATGGCATGACGCACCAGCATGGCAACGGCGAGCAGAGCAAACAGCGCGGCGCCGGCCTCCATGGCGAGGCGCGGCCGGCCATTGGTTGTGCGGGCGAGTTGCCAGGCGGCAAAGCCGAAGGCGAGCGCCGGCACGCCATATCCGAGCAGCAGCCAGTTGAACACGGGTGTTTTCGACAGGAACTCGGCACCGACGATGGTCGGGTCGAAGGCGGCACGGCCGAGCACTGCGATCACCGCACCGACCGAAATCCAGCCAAGCACCGGATAGCTACGCCAGCGCGTCGCCAGTGCCGGCACAACGGCGGCTGCTCCGAGCAGGACGGTTGTCCAGCCGGAGCCAAAGGCCATGTGCAGCATCAGCAGGCCGGCGATCGCCGCGCCGGCGAGCGCGAAGGAGACGGCAGCGCCGCCGGTCAGCGGCGGCGCTTCGCCGCGCGCTATCCATTCGCCGCCGGCGACGAAGATCCCGACCAAAACGGCCGCTGCGGCCGCATAAGCAAGGTCACGGTCGAGATTGCCGAAGGTGAACCAGAGCGCCAGCAGGATGACCAGTGGCGCGACAGCGCTCCAGGCCGTCCATGTGGCGGCGCGCAGCCAGCCAGGAGCCGCAAAACGGCGCGCTGCCCAAAAGCCGGCGCCGATGAAGACCAGGCCCAGCGCGATGCCGATCCTGAGCATCAAGGCATCAGACGCCACAACCGGCACGCCATCGACACCGAGAGCGCCGCCCGAAAAATCGGCGGCGACCGTGGTCGGCGGAATGATGCCGAGATAGACCAGCACCGTCGCCAGCCCGGCGGCGTGCAGCAGTGCAAGCGCTCGCGGCCGGTAGAGCGCTATCGCCACCAGGGCTACGATAAGGGCTGCTCCCTGCAAGGCATCGCCGGCGGCGGCAAAGACCGGATCGACGAACAGGGCCAGCGCTGAAAGAGCGACGAAGAACCCCGGCGCGATCGACGGCCAGTCGAAGCCGGTGTCGGCGACCGCTTCGCTGCGACGGCCAAGCCAAACGAAGGCGAGCACGGCCAGTGTCACCACGTCGATAAAGAGGATGACGGAAAGGTTCGTCCCCGGCGCTTCGGTCATGTAGAAGATGGTCCAGATGCCCGTGGCGACGAAGGCTGCGGCCATCAAGAGCCTCCAGTCGCGGATGCGGGCAATGACGCCGGTGGCGGCGAGCACGATCGCCAGATAGCCAAACAGCGCCCACGGATTGGGCGCCTGCGAGGCGACGAGTAGCGGCGTCACCATGGCGCCGAGCAGGCCGACGCCGGCCAGCGCCTGACCGTGGACCAGGCTTGCCGCGATCGTCGCCACCCCGATGGCGCCGAGCAGCGTGAAAGCGAGCGCCGGGCCGATGAAACCGTAAATGCTGTACGCGGCGTAGACGGTGCCGAACAGGATGAAAGCGCCGGCCGCCGTCAGGATCGCCGGGATATAGGCACCGGCGGCACCTTGCACCGGGACCTTGAAGCCGGTGCGCCGGATGAACTCGCCGCCGGCGACCAGCGCCAGCCCAAGTGCCGCCGCCATGAAAAGCCGCACGCGTGGCCCGAAAATGCCGGCCTCGATCGTGTAGCGGATCAGGAACAGGCCGCCCAGCGCCAGCGCGATGCCGCCGACCCAGACCGCCCAGCGGGTACCGAGCGCCGTTTCGACGTCGGATTGGCGGGCGGCTTTCGCCGCTGCCGCCGGTTGCGCCGGCTCCGGTGCGGACGGCGCCGCGGTATCGGCTTCTGCCTCTGTGGCTGATGCGACCGCTGCGGTCTCGGCCCCTGGCGATGCGGCCATGTCGGCTGCCGCCGCCGGCGGGATTGCGCCATCCGCCGGTTTGCTGTCGTTTGCAGCCGGTTCCTTGGCTTGCGGCGGCGGGACAGGCGCGCCCGAAAGCACGAGGCTGCGCAACGCGCCAAGCTCGCGCTCGATCAGGCCGATACGGCTCTGCTGGCGTGAAATGATGACGAACAGCGCGATGATGGCGACGAGGCCAATCAGGCTTTCAAACATGGCGGTTCCCCCAAACCAGGCCAGTCGTCACTGACATTCAATGTTCAGTGACATTCAAATGCGGCGGCCAGACGGCCGGTCCATTCAACGTGCCGCCAGATTGGCCGCCGGAAAGATCGAGCACGTTTCGGTGCCGAAAGCCAGCAGCTTGCCGTTGGCATCCTTCAGCGCCGCTTCCGAAACCGCCAGCGTGCGGCCCTTGTGCACCACTTTGCCCTCGCACACCACCTCGCCGGTCCCTGGGGTGATCGGCCGCGTCAAATGATGTCGAGGCCGAGCAGCGAAACCCGACCGGGATAGGAGTTCCATTTCGCTCACCTGATGGCTTCGCCGATGGCGGTTTCCCCGGCAAATGCCTTGCCGCCCGCATAATGCTTGCGCAAGGCGGCGAGGAAGCCGGCGCGGGCGCCTGGTGGTTCGATACCGCGCGGCTCGTAGACATGGCGGGTCAAAAAGAAGCCGGTCAGCCGGAAGGCGTCGTCGATCGCCGCCGGATCGGCGCGCAGGCCCGAACCGCGCTGCAGGAAGGCAGGCAGCGCCAGCATCTTGTCGCGCCACGGCGCGCCCGCCGCCCGCGACACGGCGCGGCCGGATTTCGGCGAGACGTAGGCAAGGTCCTGCCTGGTGCCGGTCGCCGCACACTGGCTGAGATCGAGGCCGAAACCGAGTTCGTCGAGAACCAGCAGCTCGAAGCGGGCCACCAGCTCGCCGGCGGCATCGGCATCGTCGAGATGGGCGATCATGACCGCGAGCGTCTCATAGAGACCGCGATGGGCATCGCGCTCGGGCAGAAGACGCAAATGCGCGGCCATTGTCTGCAAGCCGTAAACGGCAACGGCGCTGTCCATCAGCCGGGCGGCGTTCATTTCGATGGCCTCGGCCTGGAAGGTGCCGAGATGTTCGTCGAGCCGCGCCCGCCACAACAGGTCGACGCGGTTGCCGGGCTGTAAGACCGGTTGCTGCTTGCGCGAACGGCCGCCGCGCACGAGACCGAGATGGCGGCCATGCGCACGTGTCATCACCTCGAGAATGGCGCTGGTTTCGCCATGCTTGCGGGTGCCGAGAATGATTCCCTCGTCGCGCCATTCCATGACCAGAGCTTGTCACCGGTTGCATGGCGAAATCAAGATGGGCGACTTATCCGCCGCCAAACCAAAACGGCCCGTAGCGTATCGCTACGGGCCGTTTTTGCGAGATCGTCGTTTGATCAGAACGAGCGCTGGAAGCGGAAGATGCCGCCGATTGCGTCGGCATCGTCGGCATCGAAATTGTCGTAATAATCGACTTCGGCGGTGATCGTGTAACCAGGAACGATGGTGTAGGCGACATTGGCCGCCACGGCGAAATCTTTGTCGTCGGTATAGGAGACCTGGGCGTTCAAAGAGGTCTTCTTGTTGACGGCATAGCTGCCGCCGCCCCAGACGGCAAAGTTGCCAGTCCACGGCTTGTAGAAGTTCTTTGCAACGTTGTCGTCGCTGCCGTAGCCCGCCATCACGAACAGGGTCAGGTCAGTAATCGGCTTGACGTCGAGGCGAGCTTTGCCGGCCCATTCTTCCGACGTGCTGTTATAGGCGCCGACGGCGGTGATCGCACCCCAGTCACCCTTGTATTTCACGCCGCCGACGACAAACGGAACGTAGCTGTCGATCGACTGGTCAGCGCCGGAGCCTGTTTCGACCGAGGCGACTGCCGTAAAGCCGTTACCGCCGTCGAAATAGTAACTGATCAGGTTGGTGTCCTTGGTGCCGTACGGGATGATGGTGTCCTGGACGACGTTGCCGGCGTAGCCGATGAACGAATCATAGACAGTTTCATCCTTGCCGACGCGGAAACCTCCAAGCTGGATCCAGGCGAAGTTCAGGGTAACCGCCTTGTTGTCCTGCACGCTGAAATCAACACCGCTCACGGTGTGTTTGGTATTGCCGAAGTTGAAACGGGTCTCGGTGTAGGTCTTCAACGTGCCGAGCTCGGTTTCCTGGCCGGTCCACGTCTTCAAATTGAAGCGGGCATTCTTGTTCCAGGTCTGCTGTTCGTCACCGTCCATAAGGTCGTGGGTCGTCGCGCCGTCGAAAACGCGGCCACCGTCGCCGAAGCTGGCGTCATAGCGGACATAGCCGCCGATGCGCAGGCAGGTTTCGGTGCCGGGGATATAGAAGTAGCCGGCGCCGTAGACGTCGCAGATCTTGACGTATTCAGCGGGTTCCGGCTCGGCGACCACAACAGCGTCGGCGGCGCGCGCGCCGGAGACCGCGACGAATGCCGCGGCTGAGCCGAGAAGAAGGCTCTTGATATTCATTTTCTGACCTCTCCAGTCAAAGTTAAAAATGGCTTTGGATTCATGGGGTGAACGGCTGAACGCCTCACCCACGTCGAAAAAGGCGCGCACCGCACCCCCTCTTCAGGCGGCGAACATACTCATCCGCATTCCAGTCTCAATGACGATTCCACAAATAATCAATGTTTGCATAACAGAAGAAATCCATGTTGCACAAATATCACTTCATATTTTCTTCACGTTTGCTCCCGGCACAAACGAGACATTTTCACAATTGTACGAAACTATACTTATTCCATTAGCCGACAAACCGGTCATAGTCCGGTTGATATTCCTTTTACGTGTTATTTTTTGGAATAGACTTCTAACGTTGGCGGCGAAAATCAAGCCAACTTCGCCATCGCTGCGTTCTGTGCGGCAAGAACGACTTCCGCCACCAGATCCTGTTTGAGCATTTCAATGGGAATACGTCCGGCAAGGCCGGGCGCGGGGCCGACCAGCCACGACCAGGCACGCCGCGGATCGGGCATCGCGGATAACACTTCATTGATACCCGGAGCCGGCCTGCCGTCGACGAACTGCGCCAGAGGAAATACATGTTTGCGGCCACCGGTGCGCAACGCAACGACTGCCGCTCCGCTGCCAGCGATGCAGGGTCGAGCGCGATATGCCGAGATTTTCCTGCAGGAAGGTCGACCCGGCGACCCGACCGGCCCAGTCCTCGACCCGCATCGCGTCGAGGTCGCCCGTTCCGGCCAGGGGTTGGATGTCTGCCCCTTGGCCTTCGTGCGCCGTCGACAGAGGCGTCCGGGTACGGCGTTCCGTCGCTTCGGCCGCCAATATCCGCACGAACCGCGACGCCATGCCGGGCAATCTTTCCTGCATGGTGTCGATCGCCCTGATGTCGGTCGGCGCAAGCAGGGCGACGGCGGCGGCAACGGCGCCAGCGACCCTGCCCGCTGCGACGACCGCATCGCTGTTCGTCACCTTGCCTTGCCGCGCCAGCACGCGCTCGATCTCAACAGCGACGGCGTTTGCAAACTCGATCTGACGGATGGGGTCGATGCGATTCCAAGTCCCGGTCATGTCCTAATCTGGCTGTTTGCCCGCCTGTTCCGGTTTGCTCGGAAGCGGGTCTTTCGCACAGCCTATAGGCAGGGTGTATGACGGAGAGACGACAAACGGGAACCACGCACGGTCGCAGTGTCGGCAGGTGCTCCAGCCGATCTAACTGACCGATTTTGCATGAATATCGGAAATTTCTCAGAACCCGCTCAGGATTTCGGGTCGCGCCGGTGCCAATAAGAAACGGGTCGACCGACGTGGTCCACGCATAGCCTTCCCGGAATGATTCGGCCGGCTGTTCAAGATGCAAGTCGACCGATTGGGCAGCCCGGCGACCTCTCATTGTCATCTGCCCGTGAGAGGACCGACATGACTTCGTTCCTGCGCCTGGTGCGGCAGCATCAGTTGGCTGCCTTCTTTTCGTTGGCGCTTGCCCTGAGCTGGTTTGCCTTCATCCCGTTCTACCTGTCGAATGGCGATAGCATTCCCTGGTTTACCTTCGGCCCGATGGTCTCCGGATTCGTTGTCGCAGCCCTTTCCGGAGGCTGGGCTTCGGTCAAGGCCATTCTCGCTTCCGTGGTGAAGTGGCGGGTATCTCCGCTGTGGTATCTGGTGGCATTCGGCCTGCCATTCGGCACGCAGCTTGCCTCGATCCTGGTCAATCCGCTGTTCGGCTCGGCGACGCCGGTCTGGAGCAACATTCCTGCTGTCACTGAGATACTGCCGATCATCGCGCTGTATGCGGTCTTCAGCGGCCCGCTTGGCGAAGAGCCGGGATGGCGCGGCTTTGCGACACCGCGTCTGCTAGCCAGCCATTCGGCGCTGGCCGGAAGCCTGATCCTCGGCGCGATCTGGGCAATCTGGCATTTTCCGCTCGGCCTGGTCGGCGATCTCAGCGTCTACGGCACGATCAACGTCGTGCTGGCGGCAGTGGTGTTCACCTGGCTCTATCAGAACACCGGCAGTGTGCTTCTCGCCATTCTCATGCATGTCACTCATCAGAACAGCGTACGCTTCCTGGGCAAGGTGTTCATCGACGCCGACTATGTCCAGCAGCAATGGATCGGTGTTGCGATCTGGGCGGTGGCTGCGATCGCCATCGTTGCCCTCTACGGCACCGAGAGCTTCGTCCGCAGGTCGGCAACGCAGCCCACCCTCGCTGGCACCGTCTAATTTGCGGCGCCCAAATCAAAAGCCGCTTTCGGCGGCGACAGACCTTGACCCAGCCCTCCAGCCGTAGGCCAATAAAGGCACGGCTTCAGGGAGCGGGCCGTCTCGATGGCGGGTTCGGCCACTGACCAGGTTTTTCAGTTTGGCGGTTTCACGCTCGATCTGGGCAAAGGTACGCTCGGCCGGGCCGAACAGCCGGCCTTCCTGCGGCCGAAAGCCTACGCATTGCTGACGCATCTCGCCCGCCATATCGGCCGTGTGGTGCCGAAGTCGGAATTGATGGACGCGGTCTGGCCGGGTGTTTTCGTCACCGAGGATTCGCTGACGCAGTCGATTCGCGAGATCCGCAAGGTGCTCGGCAAGGAAACGATACGGACCATATCGAAGCGCGGCTACATGCTGATCCCTGAAATCGAGCCGGTGCCCGAACCCGGCGCACAGCCGATCGTGGCGGTGCTCAGGTTCCGCAATGACGGCGCCGATCCGGCCGACGAAGCGATCGTCGACGGTATTGCCGAAGACATCACCAACGGCCTCGCCCGCTTCGGCACGCTGACGGTCCTGGCGCGCAATTCGAGCTTCTCGTTTGCCTCATATTCGCCCAGTGAATGGCCTGTCGTGCGTTCGCGCATCGGCGCCGATTATCTCATCGAGGGTTCGGTGCGCCGGCACGCAGACAGCATCGTCTGTGCGGTCAATCTCGTTGACGCAGCCAGCGCTTCCCAGCTCTGGGGCGATCGCTACCAGGCCGATTACGCCGTGCTGTCCGTCATCCAGCAGGAGATCGTCGAAAAGATCGTCGGCCGGCTGGTGGTTCGGGTGAACAATGCCGGCCTGCAACGTGCCTCGCGGCAGCCGGTAGCCAGCCTCGCTGCCCATGAACTGGTGCTGCGCGGCGTCGCCTTGCTGCGCGATCCGGCGCAAAGCGAACTGAAAGAGGCGGCAGCGTTTTTCGAAGCGGCGATCGTCAGAGACCCGGACTATGGCCTCGCTTACACCTATCTGGCGCTGTCGCATGTGCTTAACAGCGAATTCGGTCCCATCAGCGACGCCGTTCTGACGAAGGCCCGCGACCTGGCCGACCGGGGCATCGCATTGTCGCCGGACCAGGCAACGGCACACCGCATCCAGTCGCTGG
Organism: Mesorhizobium sp. M1163; assembly: GCF_040318415.1. Taxonomy (NCBI): domain Bacteria; kingdom Pseudomonadati; phylum Pseudomonadota; class Alphaproteobacteria; order Hyphomicrobiales; family Phyllobacteriaceae; genus Mesorhizobium; species Mesorhizobium sp. M1163. The sequence goes on from NZ_JAMYMF010000003.1 coordinate 82,759, forward strand.
TGCGGCTCAATATGCGTGAGCACGAGGCGGCCGAGCATCATTTGCGCATCGCGCTCGAGCTCAATCCGGGCGACGCGGACTGTATCGAGCAGATGGGGCATCTGTTGACGATGCGCGGCCGGCCGCTCGACGCGCTCGCCTGGCTGGCACGCGCCATCCGCATCAACCCGCTGCACCCTCATTGGTATCAGTACGATCGCGCGCTCGCGCTATACATGCTGGGCGAATACCGCACGGCTGCCGAGGCGCTGGAGCTGGCGACGCGACCGAGGCCATGGATCCGCACCCAGCTTGCCGCCTGTTACGCTCAGCTGGGCGAGATGCAGGCGGCAAGGCGCCAGGCTGCGCTGATCAGCGCTGACGGCTCCAATTTCTCGCCGCTCGACCATGCAAGAACGGGCATCCCCTTCGAAAACGCCTCCGATGCCGAACATCTTGCCGACGGCGTGTCGCTGGCACTTGGGTAATCCTGAGGCGGCCAACAGGCCGCTCGGCGGATCGCCAAACAGGCTCAGTGCGGAAATTCGAGCCCCATTTCACGGTAGCGCTCGGGATCGTCGCCCCAGTTCTCGCGCACCTTGACGAACAGGAAGAGGTGCACCTTCTGCTCGAGTATGCCTGATATTTCCATGCGCGCGGCCTGGCCGATGGCGCGGATCGTCTCGCCCTTATGGCCGAGCACTATCTTTTTCTGGCTGTCGCGCTCGACATAGATTGTCTGGTCGATGCGCACCGAGCCGTCCTTCTTCTCTTCCCATTTCTCGGTCTCGATGTGGGAGGAATAGGGCAGTTCCTGATGCAGCCTGAGATAGAGCTTTTCGCGGGTGATCTCGGCCGCGAGCTGGCGCATCGGCAGGTCGGAGATCTGGTCTTCCGGGTAGTACCAGGGTCCGGCCGGCAAGGCCTCGGCGAGATAGTCGAGCAGGTCCTTGCAGCCGGATCCGGTCAGCGCCGAAACCATGAAGGTGCGCTTGAACGGCACCCTTTCGTTGGCTGCCGCCGACAATGCCAGCAACGTCTCGTGCTTGACCCGATCGACCTTGTTGAGGATCAACACCATCGGCTGCCGGACATCCTTCAGCCGCTCGAGGATGGCGTCGGCATCGCCCCGGATACCGCGCTCTGCATCGATCAAGAGCAACACGATATCGGCGTCCTTGGCACCGCCCCAGGCTGTGGTCACCATCGCGGTGTCCAACCGGCGCTTCGGCTTGAATATGCCCGGCGTGTCGACGAAGACGATCTGCGCGTTGTTGTGGGTGGCAATGCCGCGCACGATGGCGCGCGTGGTCTGCACCTTGTGCGTCACGATCGATACCTTGGCGCCGACCAATTGGTTGACCAGCGTCGATTTCCCCGCATTGGGCGCGCCGATCAGCGCGACGAAGCCGGAGCGGGTAGCGGGAGCTTCTGTTGCCGGAGCTTCGGTGGCGGTCATGCGGCACTCCCTTGATTGAGCCAGACGCCTTCCCGCTGCAGAAGTGCCGCGGCTGCAGCTTGCTCCGCCTCGCGCTTGGAGCGCCCGTTGCCGGTCGCTGGCGGATAGGCGCCGACCTTGACGCTGACGGTGAACAGCGGATCGTGGTCCGGTCCCTCGCGGCTGTCGATTATGTAAACCGGCACCGCGCCTGCCGCCTGATGCGCCCATTCCTGAAGTTCGGTCTTCGCATCGCGGCGGGCGGCGTCGATGGCTTGTGAGCGCGGTTGCCAGTACCTGTGGATGAAGGCACGGGCCGCTTCCAACCCGCCGTCGAGATAGAGCACGGCGATGAGCGATTCCAGTGCGTCGGCGCGCAGATTGACGCGCTTGCGCCCATCGAGGCCGCGTACGTCCGAACCGGCGCGAATGAGTTCCGGCAGGCCGATCTCCTCGGCGATTTCCGCCAGGGCCTCGGCGTTGACCAGGGCGTTCAATCTGAGCGACAGCTCACCCTCGGCAGCGTCGGGAAATGCCGCCAGCAGCATATCGGCAACGACAAGGCCGAGAACGCGGTCGCCCAGGAATTCGAAACGTTCGTAGTCGATGCCGGCATGACTGCCGCGAGCGCTGGCATGGGTCAGCGCCCGCTGCAGGCGTTGGTGGTCGCCAAAACTGTGGCCGGTGCGCTCCTTGAGCGCCTCGGCGAGCGCATCGGCGGTCAGCCGTTTTGTCGCCGCCATGGTCCTAATTGACGAAATGGAACAGGCGCGAGGCGCGCATCTGCGACGGCCATTTCCAGATTTCGAGCGGGCTGGCGCTGCCGCCGATCGAGAAGAAGATGAGGTTGGCGCGGCCGACCAAATTCTCTTCCGGCACGAAGCCGACGGTGAAGCGGCTGTCGGACGAGTTGTCGCGATTGTCGCCCATCATGAAATAGTGACCGGGCGGCACCTTGAACTCTTTGGTGTTGTCGCCGATCGAAGCCTGTGTCAGGTCGAGCGTGTCGTAGGTGACGCCGTTCGGCAGCGTCTCGCGATAGACATCGACCGGCCCGTTCTCCTCGGTGATGTCGTGGTTGTCGATCTGCCCGACCTTGACGCGCGGCACAGCGACGTCATTGATGAAGAGCTGGCCATCCTTGACCTGGATCTTGTCGCCCGGCAGGCCGACGACGCGCTTGATATAGTCGACGGAAGGGTCCGGCGGAAACTTGAACACCACCACGTCGCCGCGCTTCGGCTCGGAGCCCCAGATGCGGCCCGAAAAGATGTTCGGCCCGAACGGCAGCGAGTAGCGGGAGAAGCCGTAAGACCATTTGGTGACGAAGAGATAGTCGCCTTCGAGCAAAGTCGGCCGCATCGAACCGGACGGGATCGAGAACGGCTGGAACAGGAGCGTGCGGATGACCAGCGCAAGCAGCAGGGCCTGGACGATGACGCTGACGGTTTCGCCAAGTCCGCCGGATTTCTTCTGGGTTTTTTCAGCCACGCTCATGTCGTCCTCGATTGTGCGTTGGATGGTATAGAGTCTCGGCGCGCGCTGGGCAACGTCATGCCGGTCGTCAGATGCAATCAATGTGGCGCTTCTTCGACCGGCAACGCTTCAATGATCACAAAGGCTTGAGCGAGCGGAAAATCATCGGTGATGGTGAGGTGGATCACGGCGCGGTGCCCTTCAGGCAGGATTTCGTCCAGCCGCGCTGCCGCCCCGTTGGTCAGCGCCATGGTCGGCTTGCCGCTGGCCAGGTTGACGACGCTCATGTCGCGCCAGAACACACCCTGCGCCAGACCGGTGCCCAATGCCTTGGCGCAGGCCTCCTTGGCAGCGAAACGCTTGGCATAGGAGGCCGCACGCGCCGCGCGGTTTTCGGAGCGCGCCTGTTCGATCTCGGTGTAGATGCGTTGGATGAAGCGCTGGCCATGACGTTCCAGCGACTTCTCAATGCGTCTGATGTCGATGAGGTCGCTGCCGATACCGATAATCATTCGGCAGGAACTTCCGGCCCGGTTTTTCCAGCCTTTGCGGCTCTTTCGGCCAGACGCTTGCGGCGCTGCTCGTGGAAAGTGACCATACCCCAGCGGGTAATGCCGTAAAACAGCAGGCCGAAAACCAAGCCAAGCGGTATTGCGCCAATGGTCATCGGCTTAAGCACCGGTCCCCACAACTGCGCAAAGGAAAGATTATGCAGCATGTCGCCGAGATGCGCGGGTGGGCCATGCGCCGGCAGGTGTTCATGCAGGATCAGCTTGCCGACCTCCCAGGAGGCGGCCCATAGCAGCGGAAAGGTCAGGGGATTGCCGAAGACCGTGCCGAGTGCTGCCGCGACCAGATTGCCGGCGATCAGCCAGCACAGCATGGCGGCAATGATGAAGTGGAAGCCAAGCGGGAAAAAAGACGCGAATACGCCCGCCGCAACACCGGCGGCCACGGCATGCGGCGTGGCCCTAAGCCGCAGGATGCGCTTGGAAAAATACCGCAGCGAGCGCGAGAAAGAGCGGCGCGGCCACAAATAAGTACGCACCCGCTCGAAAAAACCATCAGGCTTGCGCCGTCGAAAAAGCACTCTGTTCCTGTTCCTAGTTCCATCAATGGCTTCGCGCCGGCTTTTCCCAGCCGGGACGCGACAGCCCTATGCCGCGCTTTGCGGTCACCGAAAGGCAACTACGACTTTGATATAGCGATGTGCTAGCCGAAGAACAACGAGGCCGACGGCATCCGCTCGGTCGCCACTTGCGGCAGCCTTGGGTATCGCCATTCTGAACAGGGCATGATCGCGGCGAATTTGAGGAGCCTCAGGAACGATACTCGCTGACCTCGACGAGGTTGCCGTCCGGGTCACGGAAATAGACCGACATCATCGGGCCACGGGCGCCGATACGCTCGACCGGGCCGACCTCTATGGCTACGCCGTTGGCCGCGAGGCTGGCGCATATCTCGGTGAGCGGCCGGGCGGCAACAAGACAGAAATCCCCAGAGCCGGGAGTCGGCGCCTTGGCCTTCGGCTCGAAGGTGCGCCCGACCTCATGCACATTGATCTTTTGCGTTCCAAACAGCAGCGCCGTTGGTCGGTCCGGCTCGTCGAGGCGCTTGAAGCCAAGCACGCGCTGATAGAAGGCGCAGCTATCGTCTACCGAACGAATTGTCAGCACGAAATGATCGATGCCGGTGATCACGGCGGCGGCTCCGTTATAAATTGCGGCTGCCCGGCTTGATCGCCGGTATGGCGGCAAGCTCGGGCGGCAGCCTGTCGGCCGGATAGGCCGGAACCTCGTATTCGGCGAGCGCGATCAGCGGCACGCCGACATCGGTCTTGCCGGCCGAGCGGTCGATAATGCATGCAGCGGCAACGACTTCGGCGCCAAGGCCGCGCAGGCAGTCGATGGTCTCGCGGATCGACAGGCCGGTGGTGACGATGTCCTCGACAATGACAACGCGCGACCCCTTGGCGATTTCGAAACGGCGGAGCCTGAATTCGCCCCCTTCCCGCTCGACCCAGATCGCCGGCGCACCAAGATGGCGCGAGGTCTCATAGGCCGGGATCAGCCCGCCGATCGCTGGGCCGACGACATAGTCGATCCTGCCGGGAACGCCAGCGCGGATCTTTTCGGCCAGCGCCTTGCACAAGCGCTCGGTCTTGTCGGCATGCATGAAAACGCGCGCCTTTTGCAAAAAGACCGGGCTGCGCAGGCCGGACGTCAGGATGAAATGCCCTTCGAGAACGGCGCCGGCCTCGCGGAAAATGCCCAGCACTTCGTCGGTATTCATCGTTCGCTCCATGTCATGGTGAATAGTGAATGGTGAGAGCACCCTCTTTCACTATTCACTATTCACCCATTCACGCGTCGCGCGTCGCTAACGCTCGAATTGTCCTTTAGCTGCGACAGCAGCCGGTTCAAGTGCTTAAGATCCCACACTTCGAGATCGATCAGCATTTCGGTGAAATCGGGCGCGGTGCGCACCATCGATAAAGTGTGGATGTTGGCATCGTTGGATGCGACGACCTGCGCAATGTCGGCCAGCGAACCCGGTGCGTTGATGGCGGTGACCGAGACACGCGCTGGGAACCGCTCCTTGGTGCGCTCGTCAATATCCCAGCGCACGTCGATCCAGCGCTCGGGCTGGTCGTCAAAGGCCTGCAACGCCGGCGACTGGATCGGATAGATGGTGATGCCGGTTCCCGGCTGCACGATGCCGACGATGCGGTCGCCGGGCACCGCCCCCTCCGGCGCGAAGCGCACCGGCAGATCGCCGCGCACACCGCGGATCGGCACCGCGTCGTCACGCGGCTGGTTCTTGTCCTTGCGCGCGGCGCGGCCCGGAATCTGAAACAGCATGCCGGCGGCGTTGCGGATCTTCGACCAGCCCTCCTCGCGCTGCTTGGGCGCGACCAGCGTGACGCGCTCGTCCTTGTAGTCGGGAAACACCGCCTTCATGACATCGGTGGAGGCAAGTTCGCCACGGCCGACCGACGCCAGTACATCCTCGATGTCCTTGCGCGCCAGCCGGTGCAACACCGGCTTCAGGTTTTCCTTGGTGAAGGTCTTGCCGGACCGTTCGAAGGCGCGCTCAAGAATGCGGATACCGAGACCCGAATATTGCTTGCGGATAGCGTTCTTGGTGGCACGGCGGATGGCCGAGCGCGCCTTGCCGGTAACGACCACCGATTCCCACGCCGCCGGCGGCACCTGCGCCTTCGAGCGGATGATCTCGACCTCGTCGCCGTTCTTCAGCTCCGTCATCAACGGCATGATGCGGCCATTGACCTTGGCGCCGACGCAAGTGTCGCCGACATCGGTGTGGACGGCATAGGCAAAGTCGATCGGCGTGGCGCCGCGCGGCAGCGCGATCAGCATGCCTTTCGGCGTAAAGCAGAACACCTGGTCCTGAAACAGTTCCAGCTTGGTGTTTTCGAGGAAGTCCTCGGGATTGTCGCCTTCAGCAAGCTGCTCGATGGTGCGCCGCAGCCAGGCATAGGCATTGGTCTCCTTCGAGATCGCATGGGCGGCACCATTCATCTTGCCACCGGTATCTTTATAGATCGAATGAGCGGCGACACCGTATTCGGCGATCTTGTTCATCTGGTAGGTGCGGATCTGCAATTCGACGCGCTGGCGCGACGGGCCGACGATGGTGGTGTGGATCGAGCGGTAGTCGTTCTGCTTCGGCGTCGAGATGTAGTCCTTGAAGCGTCCGGGCACCATCGACCAGGTGGTGTGGATGGCGCCGAGCGCGCGGTAGCAGTCCTCGACCGTCTCGACAACGACACGGAAACCGAAAATGTCGGACAGCTGTTCGAACGACAGCGCCTTGGCTTCCATCTTGCGGAACACCGACCACGGCTTCTTCTGCCGGCTCTTGACCTCGGCCTTGATCGAATATTTGTCGAACAGTGTGGACAGTGCCTTCTCGATCTCGGACAGCACGCCCTTGTTGCGCTCGAAAATTTCGGCGAGGCGCGCGGTGACGGCGCGGTAGGCTTCGGGATTGATGAAGCGGAAGGCGATCTCCTCCAGCTCCTCGCGCATGCCTTGCATGCCCATGCGGCCGGCCAGCGGCGCGTAGATGTCCATCGTCTCTTCGGCAATGCGCAGGCGCTTGGCTTCCGGCACATGGTCGAGGGTGCGCATATTGTGCAGGCGGTCGGCGAGCTTGACCAGAAGCACGCGCACATCTTCCGAGATCGCCAGCAACAGCTTGCGCAGGTTCTCCGCCTGCTCGGCCTTCTTCGAGACGAGGTCGAGCTTCTTCAGCTTGGTCAGGCCTTCGACCAGCTTGCCCATTTCGGGGCCGAACAATTCGTCGATCTCGGCCCTGGTCGCCGTGGTGTCCTCGATCGTATCGTGCAGCAAGGCAACGGCGATCGTCGCTTCGTCCATGTGCATTTCGGTGAGGATGGCGGCGACTTCGAGCGGATGCGAGAAATAGGGATCGCCGGAGGCGCGCTTCTGGTGGCCATGCTTCTGCATGGCGTAGACATAGGCCTTGTTGAGCAGCGCCTCGTTGACGTCAGGCTTGTAGCGCTGGACGCGCTCGACAAGCTCATACTGACGCATCATGGCGGGATCTCGCAATGCTGAAATGAATCATGCGCCGCACTGGCGTACGGCGCATGTCATAGATAGCCACGAAACTGCCGACGCGAAAGTGTCGGCAGTTGTTGCTAAGATCAATAATCGTCGCTTTTTTCCGGCGGTACCAGCCCTTCGATGCCGGCCAACAGGTCTTCTTCGGTCATGCGATCGAAGGTGACGTTGTCCTCGGCGTCGTCGGCATCGGTGGCCGCAACAGTGCTGCCGGTCTGGTCGGCAATCGCCTCGCCATCGGCTTCCGGCTCGTCGACCTCGACATGCTTCTGCAGCGAATGGATGAGATCTTCCTTGAGGTCGTCCGGCGATAGCGTCTCGTCGGCGATTTCGCGGAGCGCAACGACCGGATTCTTGTCGTTGTCGCGAGGTACGGTAATCTGCGCGCCCTGGCTGATTTGACGGGCGCGGTGGCCGGCCAGGAGCACCAGCTCGAAGCGGTTGTCGACCTTGTCGATGCAATCTTCAACGGTTACGCGGGCCATGAGTTGCCCCTTTCATGCCTGGATTTGATGGAAAACAGGCGCGGTCCATAACCCGAACGCCGCCAAAATACAAGCTTTTATGGCGGTGCCCAGCTCTGACGCGGGCCGCCTGCGACGACGCAGCGCCGATCACAATTGCTTGCGGTGCCGCATGGTGCCTTGGATTGCCGTAAAACTGGCGTTATCTCGAACGATGAAGGCCAACAGGTCAATTATCAGACCGGCCGATAGTCGCCACGCATTTAGACGACCGCTTATTTCGAAAAAGGACATTTTTCCATGTTCGATCCTCGTGAAAAAATCGCTCTCTTTATCGACGGTGCCAATCTCTACGCCACCTCGCGCGCGCTGGGCTTTGACATCGACTACCGCAAACTTCTGTCGAGCTTCCAGAAACGCGGCTATCTGCTGCGCGCTTATTACTACACCGCGCTGGTCGAGGATCAGGAATACTCCTCGATTCGGCCGCTGATCGACTGGCTCGATTATAACGGCTTCAAGGTGGTGACCAAGCCAGCCAAGGAATTCACCGACTCGACCGGCCGGCGCAAGATCAAGGGCAATATGGATATCGAGCTGACCGTCGATGCGCTCGAGCTCGCCGATGTCGTCGACCATTATGTCATCTTCTCAGGTGACGGCGATTTCCGCACGCTGGTCGAGGCGCTGCAGCGGCGTGGGCGCAAGGTCTCGATCGTCTCGACCATGGCATCGCAGCCGCCGATGATCTCCGATGACCTGCGCCGCCAGGCCGACCATTTCATCGACTTGATGGCGCTCAAGAATGAAGTCGGCCGCGATCCGTCGGAGCGGCCGGTACGCCGGCCCGAGCCGGCCGAAGTCGACGAGGAAGACTATTGACGGTCGTTGCCTTGACCGCGCCCCTGGCCGTCTCTCCCGAACCCGATCGCGACTGCCCGCTTTGTCCGCGGCTGCACGACTTCATCGCCGAGTGGCGGCAGCGCGAGCCGTCCTGGTTCAACGCGCCAGTGCCGACCTTTATGCCGCCGGAAGGCGAGGATGCGGTGCGCTTGCTGATCGTCGGGCTGGCGCCTGGCCTGCGCGGCGCGAACCGCACGGGGCGCCCCTTCACCGGCGATTTTGCCGGTGATCTGCTCTACAATACGCTGATCGCGCACGGCTTTGCGCGCGGCGAATTCAAAGCGCGACCAGATGACGGGCTGGAGCTTGTCGGTACGGCGATTACCAATGCGGTGCGCTGCGTGCCGCCGGAGAACAAGCCGGTTGGGGCCGAGATAGCGACCTGCAGGACGTTCCTGGTGCCGACGATCGCGCGGTTTCCAAACCTGCGCGCCGTGCTGGCGCTGGGCTCGATCGCGCACCAGTCGACCGTGCGGGCGCTCGGCCAGCGCGTCGCGGCCTATCCGTTCCGACATGGTGGGCAGCAGCAGGCCAATGGCATCGCGCTGTTTTCCAGCTATCATTGCTCGCGCTACAACACCAATACGGGCGTACTGACGGAAGCGATGTTCGTCAACGTTTTCAGTCAGATAGAAGCTTTTCTGAAGACAGAGAGCTGGACGAGGCCCGCCGGCGCACCAACCCTAGATTCGGGTGATCGCGAACAACCAGGCCAGGAGATCCAGCAACCATAGAAACAGTGCAAGCTGCAGCGCGACGCGCAGGCGTTGGATGATCCGCCAATTGCTGGCCATGTCGGATTTGATGCGCAGCGCAAGCGCTCGGTGCATTTCGTCCATGGTTGCGGAAGGATGCTGATCGACGAAGTCCTGGAGCAGCTTCTCTGGATCGAAACGGAACGTATAATTATAATATGGCCACACCATAATCGCGACCAGCAGTCCGATAAGAAAAAGCAATGTCAGCGCCAGCCAGTCCCAAGGCCCTATGCCATCCAGGAGCGCCCTGCCTCCAAGGAGAGAACTCGCGAACGCAGTTGCAAAAATCAGATTTCCAGCGCGCGTATTGAGACTTTCAACCACGCCCTGCTGGTGTTGGAGGCCACGCACTGCCTCCGCATAGACAAATGCCAAGCGGGGGTCGCCGCCGTCCGTCGCAGCAGGTGGGGCGTTGCTGTCATTGGTTGATGAAGGGCGCTCCGGCATCAATTGTACTTAGCACGGCGCCGCCTGCGATATGAATAGCCACATTGGGGAAGACTTCGTCGTTCCCGTCATCGCGCCACTGAGGGTGCTCTCGCCGGACAGGAATAGCGTCAATCCGACGCCGTCGCTTCAGGCGCTGCGGCAAACAACGCGGCCAGCGTCGCCGGCCCGCCTTGGAGAACATTCAGGTCGACGTCGCCGCTGATGCCGTCGACGCGGCCCCGGTTGTGGTACTGCCAGTAAATCCAGTCGTCATGGCCTGGCCGCAGCGCCAGCGAACGCAGCCAGCGCGGGCGGCCGGCTATCTGTCCGGCATAGGCTTGCGCGGCCTCGTCGGTCACATAGAGGATCGCCGTCTTGCCGAACGCTGCTTCGACCGGGGCGAGAAAGGCTGAGAGTTCGGCGCTCAGCTGTTCGGGAGTTGGCCGCTGCGGGCAATTGCCGCCGAACTCGATGTCTACCACCGGCGGCAGCAAAGGCCGATCGCGCGGCACCACCGAGATGAAGTTGCGTGCCTGATCGGCACCCGGCCTGCAGAAGGTGAAGAAGTGATAGGCGCCGAGGGCAAGGCCGGCGGCGCGGGCCGCACGCAAATTGGCGGCGAAGGCATCGTCAACATGGTCGCCGCCTTCAGTTGCCTTGATAACGGCGAAGGCGACATCGTCGGCTGCAACACGCCGCCAGTCGATCTGCCGCTGATGATGGGAAACGTCGATGCCCCTGACCGGATATTTGCCGCGGTCCGGAGAAAACGTCTGGAAGTAGGTATAGCCGCCGGCCAGGACGAGGCCCGCCAGGAGCAGACCGGCCGCGCCCCACAAGACGACCCGGTTTTTCAACAGAGACCTATCCCCATTGGTCCGCCCCTGCCCTCCGCTATGGCTCCGGGCGTTCTTCGCTCGAAAAGCCAAATCACTGGCTTTTCGTCCGCTTCGCGGACCTCTGCTCACCCTCGCTCTTTCAGCAGCCGGCCCTTCTCGCGCGACCAGTCGCGCTGCTTTTCGGTCTCACGCTTGTCGTGCAGCTTCTTGCCGCGGCCGACGGCGAGCAGCACCTTCGCCCGCCCTTGGTCGTTGAAATAGATCTTTAGCGGCACCAGCGTCATGCCTTCGCGGTCGACGCTCTGCGACAGCTTGGCCATCTCGCGCTTGTTGAGCAGGAGTTTGCGGCGTCGGCGCGGCTCGTGGTTGAAGCGGTTGGCCTGCAGATATTCCGGCAAATAGGAGTTGATCAGCCAGATCTCGCCGCCCTCGACCGAGGCATAGCTGTCCTGGATGTTGGCCTGGCCCTGACGCAGCGACTTCACTTCGGTACCGGTCAGCACCAGGCCGGCCTCGATCGTGTCGAGCACCTCATAGGAAAACCGCGCCTTGCGGTTTTCCGCAACGGTCTTGTTGTTGGGATCGGCTTTTCTGACTTGATTCATGATGCGGAGAGGTGGCGCCTCATCCCTAATTTATCAAGCCGGCGTGCTTCATCGCCGCGTCGATCTTCTCGGCGGTCGACAGCTCGACCGTCATTAGCGGCGAGCGCAGCACGTTCTCGACCTTGCCCAGCTTCGACAGCGCATATTTCGCGCCGGAAACGCCGGGTTCCAGGAAAATTGCTTTGTGCAGCGGCAACAGACGGTCCTGCAGGTCGAGCGCCTTGGCGCTGTCGCCGGAAAGCGTTGCCTCCTGGAAGTCGGCGCAGAGCCTGGGCGCGACATTTGCCGTCACCGAGATGCAGCCGACGCCGCCATGCGCGTTGAAGCCGAGGGCCGAGGCGTCCTCGCCGGAGAGCTGGATGAAATCCTTGCCGCAGGTGGCGCGCTGCTCCGAAACCCGCTCGACCTTGCCGGTGGCATCCTTGACGCCGACGATGTTCTTGAAGTCGTGCACCAATTGCCCCATCGTCTCCGGGCTCATGTCGACCACCGAGCGGGGCGGAATGTTGTAGATGATGATCGGCAGGCTGGTCGCCTTGGCGACGGCGGCGAAATGCGCATAGAGGCCGCGCTGCGTCGGCCTGTTGTAATAGGGCGTGACGACAAGGGCCGCGTCGGCGCCCGCCTTCTCGGCATACTGGACCAGGCCGACCGCCTCTTCGGTGTTGTTGGAGCCGGCGCCGGCGACGATAGGAACCCGGCCCTTGGCGACTTCGATGCAGACCTTGACGACTTGGCGGTGCTCGTCATGCGACAGCGTCGGCGACTCGCCGGTGGTGCCGACCGGGACCACGCCCGTCGTGCCCTCGGCGATCTGCCAGGCGATGAAGGCGCGAAAGGCTTTCTCGTCGAAACGGCCGCTCTTTTCGAACGGTGTGACGAGCGCGGTCAGCGAGCCTCTCAGCATGTCGTCCAACTCCTTGGGACTTTCGGGTTTGTCATGCGCGCCTTCTAGCCGAAAGCGAAGCGGCGCACCATAGTCTCGACATTGTTGCGCGGCAAGCATTGCGCCGGCAATTGCAATTCGAATGACCTCGAGAAGGTTTTCTTTACGGGCCCTTCATCACAGACGAGTAAGCTTCAATTCATCTGTGTCTGTTGTAGCGTCGAAGAACGGGGATGACCAAATCCATGCCGATCAGGCGGCCTCATCTTTTCGCGCTTATCGGCGCGATCGTCGCCCTGATTCCCGGCGCGGCGATCGGCAGCAGCGTCGATGTGCAGGTTACGTCGGCGATTCCGATGACCGAGCCGCAGAACGATGCGGTGCAGCAGTCCCCGTCCGCGAGCGTCGCGGTGCTGAAGAGCGGTCTCGATGCGCTGGCGGCAAACGACATTGCGCGCGCGCGCCAGGTGCGCGAAGCGCTGCCGGCCAAATCGCTCGACCGGCACATCCTTGCCTGGGCGATCGCGCTCTATGGCGGCGACCAGGTGCCGAGCGGCGACATCGCCGATGCGGCAAAGATGCTGCCGAACTGGCCGGGTACAATCGCCTTGCGCAAGAACAGCGAGCGCGCGCTCTATCGCGAGAACCCCACGCCGCAGATCGTGGTGCGGGCGTTCGACGGCAGCCAGCCGCTGACCTTCGAGGGCGTGGTGATCCTGGCCCGCTCCTATGTAGCACTGGGCGATACCAAGGCGGCGCGCTCGGTGCTGTCGCCATTCTGGCGGACCGAAAAGCTCGAAGCCAGGGACGAGGCGGCGGTCATTCGCGAGTTCGGTGCGCTGATTCCGGCCGCCGACCATCGCTTCCGCATGGAGCGGATGTTTTATGCCGACCGGGTCGCTTCGGCGCTGCGCGTCGCCGGTCTCGCCCGCGCCCAGCAATTGGCCGATGCCTGGGCGGCAGTCACCAAAGGCGACAAGAACGCGGCCAAGCTGCTGAAGGCGGTGCCAGCAGCGCAGCGGGCGGCCGGCTATCTCTTTGCCGAAGCCGAATATCTGCGCAAGCAGCAGAAATTTTCCGACGCCGCCGCGCTGGTGATGAAGGCGCCGGGCGACCGCGACGCTCTGGTCGATCCGGACGCCTGGTGGGTCGAGCGCCGGGTGCTGTCGCGCGAGCTGGTCGACCAGGGCGACATGAAGACCGCCTACAGAATAGTCGCCGCGCATGCCGCCGAAAGTCCCGCCAATGCTGCCGAGGCGGAATTCCATGCAGGCTGGTACGCGCTGCGCGGCCTCAACGACCCGAGCATCGCCGCCAAGCATTTTGCGCGAATCGCGGAGCTCGCCCAAGGGCCGATGTCGCTGTCGCGCGCCTATTATTGGCTCGGCCGCGCCGCCGAAGTCGGCGGCCCCGGCAATGCCAAGGATTATTTCAGCCGCGCCGCAAGCTACGGCACGACCTTTTACGGCCAGCTCGCCGGCGAGCGCGTCGGCCGGCAGACCCTCAACATCGTCTACCCACAGCCAAGTGCCGCCGACCGCCAGAATTTCGCCACCCGCGAGGCGGTCAGCGCCATCAAGCGGCTGCAGGAGGCCGGCTATGACCGCTATGCCGAGACGCTCTACCGCGACCTCGCCGGGCAGCTGAACAACCCCGGCGAGCTGGCGCTGCTTGCGGTGTTGGCGGAAAGACAAGGCAACCATTTCATGGCGCTGAAGATCGGCAAGATCGCCGGCGCCCGCGGCATCGATGTCGGCGCGCTGTCGCATCCGCTCGGCGTCATTCCCGACACCGCCAACATCTCCGGCTCAGGCAAGGCGCTGGCCTATGCGATTGCCCGCCAGGAAAGCGAGTTCAACATCGGCGCAATCTCCAGCGCCGGCGCGCGCGGACTGCTGCAGCTGATGCCGGGCACCGCCAAGCAATTGGCCAAGAAGGCTGGCATGACATTTTCTCAGGCCCGGCTGACCACCGATGCCGGCTACAATGCGACGCTGGGCGCTGCCTTTCTCGGCGAGCAGCTCGGCCGTTTCGACGGCTCCTACGTGCTGACCTTCGCGGGCTACAATGCCGGCCCCGCCCGCGCCGCCCAGTGGGTGGCGAAATACGGCGATCCGCGCGGCAAGGACGTCGATGCCGTCGTCGACTGGATCGAGCGGATTCCCTATACGGAAACAAGAAGTTACGTCCAGCGCGTGATGGAGAATTATGAGGTCTACAAGATGCGTATCTCCGGCAAGTACGATATTGTCGGGGATCTGGTGAACGGCCGGGGGTGACGGCCGGGCTTCAAGCCAGGTTTGCCGGTCACAGCGTATTTTGTTCTTGCTTTGTGCCGGCAGCTATGCTACTAATTTAAATATGGTGCTGATTCGCACCGACGACCCGCCCAACGAGGCGGGTTTTTGTTTCAGGCTTTGAAAGTTCCGGACGTCGAGTTGGCGGACAGCGGCCCGCCCTGTCCTGCCGGACATCTCCCCAAGGGTCCCACCAGGGGGAGATCGGCAGCTTCGTGGACAGTGCCTTTCTGCATCCGACGAAACTTGGCGAAAGCGACGATGACAGCCAATCTCCCCCTTGAGGGACCTGCAACTTCGGCGCCTCCCCTATTTGACCCTACCGGCCCCTCGCCTGTAGCAGTTGAAACAAGCCAGCAGCGAGAGGAACGGAGTCCACATGGCAACCGAGCAGGGTTTCTCCGATTTCTTCTACGCCGCGCCGGACGGGCTGTCCCTGCACGCCCGCATCTACGGCGAAGCGAATTCCGGCCGCTGGCCAGTCGTTTGCCTGCCCGGCCTGACCCGCAATTGCCGTGATTTTCACGCGCTGGCGCTTTATCTGTCGACGCAGGCGAAGCGCAAGGTCGTCGCTTTCGACTATCGCGGGCGCGGGCAGTCCGCCTACGATGCCGACATCGGCCATTACAATATCGGCATCGAAGCTGGCGATATTCTCGCCGGGCTGGCGGCGCTGAGCATCGAGGAGGCTGCCTTCATCGGCACGTCGCGCGGCGGACTGATCATCCATGTGCTCGGGGCGATGCGGCCGGCCGTGCTGAAGGCCGTCGTCCTCAACGACATCGGCCCGGTGATCGAGACGCAAGGGCTCGCCCATATCCGCTCCTATCTCGACCCCGCGCCCAGGCCGAAGGCGTACGCAGAGGTGGTCCGCGGCCTGCTCAGCACCCATGGCGCCGATTTTGCGGCGCTGACCGATGCGGATTGGGAGCGGATGGCGTCAGCCCTCTACCGCGAGACCGAGGAGGGATTTCTGCCCGATTTCGATCCGAAACTGGTCGATACGCTGGCGGGCCTCGATCCCAGCCGGCCGATGCCCGACCTTTGGCCACAGTTCCACGCGCTGGCGGCCATCCCAATGCTCGTCATACGCGGCGCCAACTCGAAGCTGCTGTCCGCCGAAACGCTCGAGCAGATGCGGACGCGCCATACCGATATCGAGACGATCACCGCCGACGGCCAGGGGCATGCACCGTTTTTGGAGTCCGGGATCCTGCCGGGCAGGATCGCTGGTTTTTTCGATCGGGTGGAGCGGCGGAGCGGTTGGAAGTAAAACCACGGTAAGTTGAAGTAAATCTCTGCCTTATCTTGTACCTGTGAAGCATTCTGGCAGCGATTAACAGCTCTGCTGGCGTCCCGGAGAATAATTGTTGGATGTCGGCGCCGCCCCTCATCCGCCTGCTGGCACCTTCTCCCCGTGTAGTGACGGGAGAAGGACAGACGGCCGCAACGCTGACGAACTCCCCTCTCCCCGTTTTTTCACGGGGAGAGGGTAAGGTGGGGGGCAGCGCCGACTTGATGTGTCAGATCGACCGACTTACGCCAGACCACCCAAACCGTCAGGATTTGGCGCTTCTCTTCGCGGGCTTTGCGGCCTTGCTTGCGACCGGCTCGCTTTTTGGTTCCCGCCTTGCCGAAGGTGGAGAAGACAAAGGACTTGCGCCGCCGCTGTCCGCGCCACTGCACCGCGGCGTTTCCAGCACAGTGACACAGCCGTCGAGGTCGTTGGTGGCCAGATGGGCGTAGCGCATGGTCATCGACAGCGTCTGGTGGCCGAGCCACATCTGCACACGCCTGATATCGATGCCGCCCTGGACGAGACGCGAGGCGCATGTGTGGCGCAATATGTGCGGCACGACCTGATCGTCGGCGCCAAGCCCGACCTCGGCCTTGGCATCGTTCCAGATGGCACGAAACTGCGCCTGGCTGAGCTTGGTGAACGGGCCTTTGGGCCGGCGGCCCTCGGTGGGCGGCAGCTTGATCACCTCTTTTACCCGCTCGGTCATCGGGATGGTGCGGCTGCGGCCGGATTTGGTGATCCAGAAACTGACGCGGTGCTCCTGGATATCGTTCCAGATCAAGCCCAGCGCTTCGCCGAGGCGGCAGCCGGTGTCGACGAGAAAGACGGAAAGCCGATAGGCATCCTCGCTGCGGCTCTTGATGGCGGCGAACAGCCGGGCCTCCTCGTCTCTTTCGAGGAAACGAATCCGTCCCGCCCGCTCTTTCTGGCGGCGGAACTCGGGCAGGCTGTGGATATCTCCCATCTTGTGAGCCTTGCGCAGCAGTTTGCTGAGGGCAGCCATCTTCCGGTTGATGGTCGCGTTGCTGTTGCCGCGCTGGCGCAAGGTGCCGATAAGGTTGTCGAGGGTGCTTTGGTCAAAGGCGCTGAAACGCTCCCCAAGGAGAATCTCGTCTATTTCGCCGATGAACGAGCTGACATTGTACTTATGCCGCCCATCATCCCAAAGTATATCCCGGTATGCCGAAAAAAGTTCTCCGATCCTATGCGACTTTACTTCTCGTATCTTGTTATAGCTGTATTTTATCTTTGCAGTCTGAGAAGAAAACATCGAAAAATGATCAGAGGTTCCTCCCTCTTGAATCGCATCGTTCGTCATTATTCGCCACACCCCCGAGTGGATAGGTCTAGACCTACCTGCTTGGCGGTGCCCTTTCAAGAGTTTTAAGCGTTGCGGCCGATCTCATCCACCAGTTGGCGGATCCCAACGACATCGTTCCACAACCCTGTTCAGCTACCGAACCCCCTTTTCCTTCTGTTTGCCACCAGTCGCGAAAACAAAAACAGCCCGGGCGTTGAAGCGCCCGGGCTGGATTCACTTGCCTTAAGTCCAGCCCTTAGAACGAGCGCTGGAAGCGGAGGACGCCGCCGATGTTGCTGTCGTCGTCGGCACCGGTCCAGTTGTCGAAGTCGGCCTCGCCAAACTTGCCGGCGTTCAAGTAGTCGACTTCGGCCGTGATCGTGAAGCCTGGCACGATGTCGTAGGCGATATTCGCCGCGATGCCGAGATTCTCCCCTTCGTCATACCCAACCTGAAGGTTGAACGAGGTCTTCTCGTTGATGGTGTAGGTGCCACCACCCCAGACTGCCCAGTTGCCGCTCCACTGCTTGTAGAAGTTGCGGTCGATGTTGTCGTCCGAACCGTAGCCGGCCATCAGGAACAGCGTCAGGTTCTGCATCGGCGTCACGTCGAGGCGAACCTTGCCGGCCCACTCTTCCCAGGTGCTGTCATAGGCGGCGACGCCTGAAATCGAGCCCCAGCCCTGCGTGTATTTGAGACCGCCAACGATATACGGAACATAGCTGTCGATGGAGTCGTGGCCGCCGTGGATGCCGACATCCGGATTATCAAAGCCTTCACCGGTTTCCAACGATGCCACGGCCGAGAAGCCGTTGCCGCCGTCGAAATAGTACTGGATGACATTGGTGTCGAAGCCACCATAGGGAACCAGCGTATCGTTGATGACGTTGCCAGCGTAGCCGGTAAACGTGTTGAAGGCCGTTTCGTCCTTACCGACACGGAGACCACCAAGCTGGATCCAGGCGAAGTTCAGCGAAACGCCCTGGCTGCCAAAGCTGGAGAAGCCGGCGTCGGGTTCTGCGCTATAACCACTTCCCCAGTTGAAGCGGGTCTCGGTGTAGGTCTTCAAAGTGCCCATCTCGGTTTCCTGGCCGGTATAGGTCCTCAGCGTGAAGCGAGCGCGCTTGAAATAGCCGTCGTTTTCGTTGTCCTCGCCCTTATCGAAAAAGTCCAAAGAGTCCCGGTAACGAGCACCGGTGAACGCACCAGCATCACCAGCGGAGATGTCATAGCGGACATAGCCGCCGATGCGCATGCAGATTTCGGTGCCGGGGATGTAGAAGTAGCCAGCGCCGTAGACGTCGCAAATCTTGACGTATTCAGCGGGTTCCGGCTCGGCGACGACGACGGCGTCGGCGGCGCGCGCACCGGAAACTGCGATCAGCGCCGCAGCGGAGCCGAGAAGCAGGCTCTTGATGTTCATTTTCTGACCTCCAGTCAGAATCGAGGGCGGAGGTCGGCAAAAAGCAGCTCGTTCGGCTGTTTTTATTTATATTTTCAAATAGATAAGTCCTAAGGCCGTCAGTGAGGCCCTGTCCGCCAAAAACGCTTACTGGCGAAGGCCTTGCCTGAACCGGTCTTGAAATATCGCTCGAGTTGCCGTGCGTTGGCCTCGGTTTCAACCCCGATGTAGGACTTCAAAGTTACAGGCAGATAGGCCTTGGTCGAAGTCACATAGCCTGATCGATGCGATTCGAAGCGGCGCCGAAGGTCGTTGGTCGACCCGACATAGAAATCGCCGTTACGAAGTTGCAGGAAATAGACGTACCACATAGTCCCCCTACGCTACTTCGTAGCTTCGGGCGACACCCTACGCCCAAAATGCGGTTCCGGGTGGCCTGCCACCCGAAGCCCGCAGGGCGTAGGGTGGCGGAGAGGATGGGATTCGAACCCACGAGAAGCTTTTGACCTCTACTCCCTTAGCAGGGGAGCGCCTTCGACCACTCGGCCACCTCTCCGTTGCGCCGGTGGATAAAGAAAAGCGCCGGCACAATCAACAAGCTGGCGCTATTATCCTTGAAAAATCGACCCTTCGCCAAAGCGCCGCCCGGCGATGTGGCGATTCTGCGGCAATTCCCTGGTTCGCGACTCGGGCCATGGTCATATTTCGGGCCGACCATCGCCGGAATCCGCCGTTTGCAACGGCTTACGGAGGGCCGATGGTTAATGGGAGCTTTCGGAGTGAGGCCAAATCGTGTCATTTGTGCAACAACGCCAGGCGATAGCGCCACCACAAACCTTTTGCCGGTACGTTCGTGGTTGAACGCCGCCGCCTCATGGGTAATGTCGGGTTTGAAGGAGCGGCGCGGTGCGCATCTTTTTCGGTAGTGGGGATGGGGCAGGGAACGCTGTCCTTCAGCAAAGAATACCCAGACCCGTTTTTTAACTTTTGACTGGAGGTCAGAAAATGAACATCAAGAGCCTGCTTCTCGGCTCCGCTGCGGCGCTGATCGCAGTTTCCGGTGCGCGCGCCGCCGACGCCGTCGTCGTCGCCGAGCCGGAACCCGCTGAATACGTCAAGATCTGCGACGTCTACGGCGCTGGCTATTTCTACATCCCCGGCACCGAAACCTGCCTGCGCATCGGCGGCTATGTCCGCTATGACATCGGCATCGGTGACGTTGGCTCGTTCGACGGTGCGTCGACCCATGATCAAATGGATGGCGACGAACAGGATACCTACTACAAGCACGCCCGCTTCACGCTGAAGACCTGGACCGGTCAAGAGACTGAGATGGGCACGTTGAAGACCTACACCGAGACTCGTTTCAACTGGGGTAACCACAACGATTACCTTGATGACAACTTTAATGGCGGTACGAGTGTTTCGCTGAACTTCGCTTGGATCCAGCTCGGTGGCCTTCGCGTCGGCAAGGACGAATCGGCCTTCAATACGTTCAGCGGCTACGCTGGCAACGTCATTCAGGATACACTTGTTCCCTACGGCGGCTTCGACACCAATGTCGTCCAGTACTATTTCGACGCAGGCAACGGCTTCTCGGCCGTAGCTTCGTTGGAAACCGGTTCGGGCAGTGCCGATGCGGCTCCTGGCGTTTTCCAAGACAGCAACAGCGGCAATGATTCCATCGACAGCTACGTCCCGTATGTCGTCGGCGGTCTCAAATACACGCAGGGCTGGGGCTCGATCACCGGCGTCGCCGCCTATGACAGCACGTGGGAAGAGTGGGCCGGCAAGGTTCGCGTTGACGTTACACCGATACAGAACCTGACATTGTTCCTCATGGCCGGTTACGGTTCGGACGACAACATCGACCGCAACTTCTACAAGCAGTGGGGCGGCAACTGGGCAGTCTGGGGTGGTGGCACCTACACCATCAACGAGAAGACCTCGTTCAACCTCCAGGCATCGGTTGACGACGACAAGAACTACGGTGTCGCCGCGAACGTCGCCTATGATATCGTTCCCGGCTTCACGATCACCGCCGAAGTCGATTGGGCCCACGACGGTCAGTTTGACAAAGCCTACGATCGCAACTGGACCAACGCCGACGACAAGGACAGCATTGGCGGCATGCTCCGCTTCCAGCGCTCATTCTAACAGTCCGAGCTAGATTGAGATTGAACCCGGCGGGCAACCGCCGGGTTTTTCGTATCGAGGCGACTCCACTACCAGCCGCGTGAGCATGGCGTCGGTTACAGGTCGCGATCGTTCTCTGCCAGTCGCTGAGAAATTCTACCGACTGATATCTGGGCGCACGCTGGAAAGCAGCCATAAGCCTGCGCGGTTCAGATATCACGATTCACGCAATGCGGACCGCCAGCTCCAAATCAAATCTCGGCGAGATCGCCAAGCGACCGGATCAGCGGCTGGATTGTGCTCTCATACTTTTTCCAGCGCTTGACCGATGATGTATAAATCGGCTGCCGGACCTGCCAGCGGCTGGGTGTATTGACCGATCTGTCCTTCTCGAAAAAGCGCAGGCAGGAACCGTCCCAGGGCAATCCAAGATGATCGATGAGACGGCGCGATTGGGCCTCCTGATCGGCAACCAGCATCTCGTAGCGACTTTCGAAGATGCGTCCGGGAAAGACCTTATTCCAATGCCGCATCAAGCGATCATATTCGCGGTAGTACAATCCGAGTGTCTCAAGGTCGGCGTTGTAACCATGCTCCTTGGTGAACTTCAACACGAAGCACGAGACGCAATTGTCGATGGCATCGCGGCGGCAATGAATGATGCGCGCGTTGGGAAAGAGAATTCCGATCAAGCCGATAACTTCAAAATTATGAGGCATCTTGTCGATGATGCGGAGCGCGCCTGGCGCGTGTTGACGCAGATAGGACAAATATTCTTCGGCTAGCGCTCTCGACTGATTCCTGGTCATCGACATGATCGAACTGTGCAAGGCCTCGTCCGATTGCATTCTGAAACCCATCAAGCCTGCCATTCGACGCAGCTTCGTGAGTTCCCCGGCGCCGTGGACATCCGGATGGCTCGCGCAGATTTGCTCGGTCAGCGTCGTCCCCGACCGGGGCATGCCCAGCACAAACACAGGCACTTCAGACGGACTTCCGTGTCCAGCCTTGGCTTCCAGCAATGATGGGTTGAATATCTCGATCATGGAATCGACATAGCGGCGGAAGGACGCCAGATCGAAACCACGGCCAGCGGCCTTTTTTGCCTTCTGGAAGTGATCCATTGCCTCTTCATAACGCTGAAGATCGTTCAGCACTTTGCCGGCGGCGTGATGGAGTTGCGACGCAACATCCGGGTCGAGCTTGGGATTGGAGAGTTCGTCCAGGATAGAGTCGAGCTCGGCAGGTTTTTCGCTAAACTTGCGCGTGTCAACCAGGCCATTGTACGCCTCTCCAACATCGACGCGACGTTGGATTGCCTGCTTCAGACAGGTTCTGGCTTCGTCCATGCGACCGACGCTGGTGAGCGCACCAGCCAGACCTATCCGGACCATGGGATGATCGCTATTGATCTTCAGCGCCTTCTCGTAAAGAGGCAAAGCCATTTCGGCCTTATCGAAGTTGACGTAGGCACGCGCCAGCCCGCAAAGCGCTTCCACCAGATCGGGGTTCAATTCGCAGGCGCGCTGCAGGCGCCTGATCGCAAGCAAGCTCTCGCCAACCTTCAGGCAGACCTCTCCCAGGCTGAGGTGGAAATATGGATTTTCAGGCGCCTGGCTTGCCGCCCGCGCGAAATACTCCAAGGCCAGCTCATCGTCGACACCGAGCCCCAGCGTGCCGAGGATGTAGAGCGAAAGCGGGTGATGGGGCGTGCGGGCGAGAACGCGATGGCATAGTTCCTCGGCCTCCGGGAGCCGCTTGGCTTGCTGGAGTTCAAGCGCCTGTCGCAACAGCATGTCGTCGGCCTGCGCGCGCGACTGCGGTTTCACTTTCGGCGGTTCCACTTTCGGCGCCGGGCGGGACTTTATGTGCTTGGACCAAGCGGGCGGCAGTCGGTTGCTCATCATGTCTCGCTAGCAAAATGATCCGGGAGAATCCAGCATGACGTGCCCGCCCGCCTCGGAACTTGCGCAGGCCCAGCCGGCAGGCTAGCAAGAAGGCTCCTTTTCGAACGAGCCTTTGCTATGCGCCCTCCCCTTACGCCGCTTATCGACGCGCTTCCCTCTACGGTGCCGTTTGTCGGCCCGGAGGCGCAGGAGCGCGACCGCGGCCGCGCCTTTCGCGCCCGTATCGGCGCCAATGAGAGCAGCTTTGGCCCCTCGCCGCGGGTCGTTGCCCGCATGGCCGAGATTGCCGGCGACATGTGGATGTATTGCGACCCCGACAATCACGATTTGAAGGTAACCGTGGCCCGACATCTCGGTGTCGGCGCCGAAAACGTCGTCGTCGGCGAAGGCATAGACGGGCTGCTCAGTCTGGTGGCGCGCATGTATGTGGCGCCCGGCGACGCGGTGGTGACCTCGCTCGGCGCCTACCCGACCTTCAACTTTCACGTCGCCGGCGTCGGCGGCCGGCTGGTCGCAGTGCCCTACGAGAACGACCGGGAAAACCTGGACGGCCTGCTGGCGGCAGTGGCCAGGGACAAGGCGCCGCTGGTCTATCTGTCCAACCCGGACAATCCGATGGGCAGTTGGTGGGAAGCGGCCGAGCTCAGCCGCTTCATCGAGGCCTTGCCGGAGACCACAATGCTGGTGCTCGACGAGGCGTATGGCGAATTAGGGCCAGCCTCAGCGATGCCGCCGATCGATGTGGCGCGGCCGAACGTCATCCGCATGCGCACCTTCTCCAAGGCCTATGGGCTAGCCGGCATACGCTGCGGCTACGCGGTGGCCGAAGCCCAGGTGATTCGCGATTTTGAGAAGATCCGCAACCATTACGGCGTCAGCCGCATGGCTCAGATCGCCGGCGTCGAGGCGCTTGCCGATCAGGCCTGGCTGGAGAGCGTGGTGGCGCGGGTCGCCGCCGGCCGCCGGCGCATCGCCGGAATAGCCGAGGCGAACGGGCTGAAGCCGCTGGCTTCGGCGACCAATTTCGTCACCATCGACTGCGGCCGCGACGGCGCTTTCGCGCTGAAGGTGCTGCGGGCGCTGTTGTCGCGCGACGTGTTCATCCGCAAGCCGATGGTGCCAGTGCTCGACCGCTGCATCCGGGTCAGCGTCGGCCTCGATCACGAGCTCGACGTTTTTGCCGAGGAACTGCCCGGCGCACTGGCGGCAGCGCGGGGGAATTGAGGCGCAAAAAGGGGCGACGGAACACCACGACCTCCAGTACTGCCGCTATTTCTCCCCACCACCAAGCAGGCGCATGACCCGTTTCAAGGCGTCCGATAATTCGGCAGCCGCGTCATCGGCGAGGCTGGCCGTCAGCCGGGCGAGATCGCGATCCGTCGCAGCCTGAAGCCTGGCGAGTTCCGCACTTCCGCGAGCGGTTGGCGAGAGGATGCGTCTGCGCCGATCGGCTGGGTCAGTGCGTATCTCGGTCAGGCCAGCGGCAGCGAATCTCCTCAGGACGCGCGTGACGTAGGCCGGATCGAGCCGGAGTTCGGCGGCGATTTCGGAGGCTGCCGGTCCGAGATCGAGGTGGAACGCCCGTGCCAGAAACCCAGCCTCACCGCCGCTATTGGCGGCAGCGCGGGATCGGCTGCCCAATTCGAACAGCAGCCGCGCCTCGCCCAGCGTATAGGCGCTGTGCGTCAAGGTCAGGTCGAGCAGCCCGATCAGGCGCGTGTAGAAGCGATTGAAGCCACGTATCTCCGCGACAAGGGCATTCCGATCGGCCGGCATGTGGACCTCCTTCGGGCTGATCGCTCCTAAGGACCATGATGATCTATTATTTGACTTAGTCAATCATTCGATGGAGACGCCGCCTATCTCGCACGTGAAGCTGGCGGATAGCGATCGGCAGAGAGACCTTCGATGCACGTTGCCTGGTTGAATTTGTACAGCGATGCGCCAGACTCGACTCAGAAGATGGAGAGCGCGATGGCCGACCGGACGGTGCAGGTACGCATATACGGCAAGGTGCAAGGCGTCAGCTACCGGGTCTGGGCGCGGCGCGAGGCGTCTGGACTTGGCCTTGCCGGTTGGGTGCGGAACGAAGTTGACGGCTCGGTGACAGCCTTGATTGCAGGTGCCGATGCGGCGGTCTCGACAGTGATCGAACGTCTCTGGCAAGGGCCGCCAGGGGCAGCAGTTTCGAAGGTCGATGTCGAGGAGATCGAGGCACGCAACATGTCCGCGGGTTTCACGATCGTTGCCTAGCAAGGCATGATCCTGCTCATTCGCTTCCATCGCACAAAATCTCCAGGGTGCAGATGCAAGGGCAGCGCTACTTGAAGCCATTGCCTGCCGCGACATGCCTCGGCTCTTGAATTAATTGAACGTTTGTTTTATTGTTGCATGGGAGGTTGCTTACGATGGCGCGCACGACCGGTTCCGACGGAGAGAAGACCGAAGCTGCGGTCCGCGAGGCGGCGGTCAGCCTGATTGCGCGTCTCGGCTACGAGGCGATGTCGATGCGCCAGCTGGCGGCCGAGGTCGGCGTCCAGGCAGCGGCGCTTTACCGCTACTTCCCGACCAAGCAGGACCTTCTGTTCACGCTGATGCGCGAGCATATGGAAGGCTTGATCGAGGCGTGGCGCGCAACACGCCCTGTCGGCGCCGATCCGGCAGCGCGGCTCGCCGCCTATGTCGAAAACCACATCGCTTTCCACGTCGAACGCCGCCATTCCACCCATGTCTCGAATATGGAGCTGCGCAGCCTGTCGCACGAAAGACTCACGCAGATCCTGCGCATGCGCACCGCTTACGAGAAGGAGCTGCGCGCCATTCTGCGCGACGGCGTCGAAGCGGGCTTGCTCAGTGTCGAGGACACCGGGCTCACCGCCATGGCGCTGATCCAGATGATGACCGGCGTCATCGTGTGGTTCCGGCCGGGCGAACGGCTGTCGATCGCCGAAGTCACCGCTACATATCTAGCAATGACAATGCGCCTTGTTGGAGCAAAGAGCGATGGCGCGAGGACGAGCCACGGCACCGTGCGTCCATTCGAGCGCGCAAAGGACGCTGTAGCACTTTGATTTCGCGCATGATCCCGATTTCGGGGTCGTGCGCCGGGAGGAACGGCATGTACACGCAGACGCTCAACTTCGGGCTTGATGAAGACATCGAGGCGCTGCGCGATCTGGTGCGGCGCTTCGCCCAGGAGAAAATCGCGCCGATAGCCGCCGAGATCGACCGCTCGAACGAATTCCCGGCACATCTGTGGGTGGAGCTCGGCGGGCTCGGCCTGCTCGGCATCACCGCCGATCCCGATTTCGGCGGCAGCGGCATGGGCTACCTCGCCCATGTCGTGGTGATGGAGGAGATTTCGCGCGCCTCGGCCTCGGTCGGCCTCTCCTACGGCGCCCATTCCAACCTGTGCGTCAATCAGATCAACCGCTGGGCGACGCAGGCACAGAAAGAAAAATATCTGCCTTCGCTCTGCAGCGGCGAAAAGGTCGGGGCACTGGCGATGTCGGAATCGGGTGCCGGCTCAGATGTCGTGTCGCTGCGCCTGCGCGCCGAAAAGCGCAATGATCGCTACGTGCTCAACGGCACCAAAATGTGGATCACCAACGGGCCGGATGCCGAGACGCTGGTCGTCTACGCCAAGACCGATCCGGAACTCAATTCGCGCGGCATCACCGCTTTCATCGTCGAAAAGGCCTTTGCCGGTTTTTCGGTGGCGCAAAAGCTCGACAAGCTCGGCATGCGCGGCTCGAACACCGGCGAGCTGGTGCTCGACAATGTCGAAGTGCCGTTCGACAATGTGCTGCACGAGGAAGGGCGCGGCGTCGAGGTGCTGATGTCAGGCCTCGACTACGAACGCGCCGTGCTTGCCGGCGGCCCGATCGGCCTGATGGCTGCGTGCCTCGACGTGGCGATCCCTTACGTGCACGAACGCAAGCAGTTCGGCCAGCCGATCGGCGAGTTCCAGCTGGTGCAAGGCAAGCTCGCCGACATGTATGCGACGATGAATGCGGCGCGTGCTTACGTCTATGCCGTAGCCGCCGCCTGCGATCGCGGTGAGACGACGCGCAAGGACGCCGCCGGGTGCGTGCTGTTCGCCGCCGAAAAGGCGACGCTGATGGCGCTCGACGCCATCCAGCTTTTGGGCGGCAACGGCTACATCAACGATTACCCTACCGGCCGGCTGCTGCGCGACGCCAAGCTCTACGAGATCGGCGCCGGCACCAGCGAAATCCGTCGCTGGCTGATCGGGCGGGAAATCATGGCGGAGGGCGCCTAATGGCATTCTTTTGAGATTTGCCAGAAGCCGCACGATATGGCATACTTCTGGACATATGCCATAAATACAAGCGAGACGGACCATGGCGGGCAGAACGGGAAAGTCCGGATTTGATGAAGATCCGCAAGCACAGTTCGATGCTGGCGCTCGCAAAACGCGGCTTCGGGTTCCGGCGAAACGCGAGCGCGTCAAGCTTGGCGAGGGCGGGCGCTTCGTCATCCCTGCTGCGATGCGCGAGGAGATGGGCGTGAAGCCTGGCGAGGACATGATCCTTCATGTCGAAAACGGCGAGTTGCGGGTAAGATCGTGGCTGCAGAATCTGCGACGCGTTCAGGCCGAATTGTCGGCGCTGAAACAGCCCGGTGAAAGCGTCGTCGACGAATTTCTGAAGGAGCGGCGGGAAGAGCAGCGTCGAAGCGACAAGCGTCTCGACCGGCTTCACGCCGAAGGGACAACGGGGAAGCGGACGAAATGAAGCCTTACGTCATGGACAGTTCGGCGGCGCTCGCAATCCTGCTCAACGAGCAAGGCACCGACAATGCTTTGGGGTTTGCGCCGGACGCACAATGCAGTTCAGTCAATGCGGCCGAAATCATCGCCAAGCTGATCGACAAGGGTCGCAGCATGGAACAGGCCGCGGACGACCTCGCCAGTCTCGGCATGCCGATCGCCGTTTTCGACGACGCGATGGGCATCGCGGCCGGGCAGCTTCGCCAATTGACGCGGCATCGCGGCTTGTCGCTGGGCGATCGAGCTTGCCTGGCGTTGGCAATTCGCGAGAACGCCATTGCCGTCACCGCCGATCGCGACTGGGGCGACCTGGATGTCGGCTGCAAGATCGAGCTGATCCGGTAGCGCCATGGCCCCCCTCACCTCGCAGATCTCGCGCGTCTCCGATATCTTCCGCGCCAATGCCGAGCGCATGCGGGCGCTGGTCGCCGATATTGCGGAAAAGGCTGCTACGGTCGAACGCGGCGGCTCGGAGGAAGCGCGTGAGCGGCATGTTTCGCGCGGCAAGCTCCTGCCGCGGCAACGTCTTGCCCAATTGCTCGATACCGGCTCGCCCTTCCTCGAGATCGGCCAGTTCGCGGCGTGGTCGATGTATGGCGAGGACATCTCCTCGGCCGGCCTCATCGCCGGCGTCGGCCGCGTCGAAGGCACCGAAGTCATGGTCGTCGTCAATGACGCCACGGTGAAGGGCGGCACCTATTATCCACTGACGGTGAAGAAGCATCTGCGTGCACAGGAGATCGCGCTACAGAACAATCTGCCTTGCGTCTACCTCGTCGACAGCGGCGGCGCCAATCTGCCCAATCAGGACGAGGTGTTTCCCGACCGCGATCATTTCGGCCGCATCTTCTACAACCAGGCCAACATGTCGGCCGCCGGCATTCCGCAGATCGCCTGCGTCATGGGTTCATGCACGGCCGGCGGCGCCTATGTGCCCGCGATGTCGGACGAGACAATCATGGTGCGCAACCAGGCGACCATCTTTCTCGGCGGGCCGCCGCTGGTGAAGGCGGCCACCGGCGAGGACGTCACCGCCGAGGACCTCGGTGGTGCCGACGTGCACACAAGGCTTTCCGGCGTTGCCGATCACTATGCGCTCGACGACGAACATGCGCTGGCAATATGCCGGCGTATCGTCAAAAACCTGAATCGGAACAAGACTGTAAGCCTGGCCCTGAAGAAATCGATTCCGCCGCTTCACGATCCACATGAACTCTACGGCATCGTACCGACGGATTTGCGCCAGCCTTACAACGTGCGCGAGGTGATCGCCCGCATCGTCGACGGCTCCGAGTTCGATGAGTTCAAGCAGAATTACGGCACCACGCTGATCACCGGCTTCGCCCACCTCAGCGGCATGCCGGTCGGCATCGTCGCCAACAATGGCGTGCTGTTTTCGGAAAGCGCGCTGAAGGGCGCGCACTTCATCGAGCTGTGCTGCCAGCGCAAGATCCCGCTGGTCTTCCTGCAAAACATCACCGGTTTCATGGTCGGGCGAAAATACGAGGCCGGCGGCATCGCCAAGGATGGCGCCAAGCTGGTCATGGCGGTCGCAACGGCCAAGGTGCCGAAGGTGACCGTGATCATCGGCGGCTCGTTCGGCGCCGGCAATTACGGTATGTGCGGACGCGCCTATTCGCCACGCTTCCTGTGGATGTGGCCGAATGCCCGCATCTCGGTGATGGGCGGCGAACAGGCAGCAACGGTGCTGGCCGTCGTCAAGCGCGAAGGCATCGAGCGCAAGGGTGGCGAGTGGAGCGCCGAAGAGGAAGCAAAATTCAAGAAGCCGATCCTGATGAAGTACGAGCATGAAGGCCACCCGCTCTATTCGTCGGCAAGGCTCTGGGACGACGGCATCATCGATCCGGCGAAGACCCGCGAGGTGCTGGCGCTAAGCCTGTCGGCCGCGCTGAACGCCGGGATCGAGGAGACCCGGTTCGGCGTGTTCAGGATGTGAGATGAGCGCAGTCGGCCAGAGGATTCGCGTTCACACCGGCGACATCACGAAGCTGGCGGTCGATGCCATCGTCAATGCCGCCAACACCTCGCTTCTCGGCGGCGGTGGCGTGGACGGCGCCATTCACCGCGCGGCCGGCCCCGAGCTTGAGTTCGAATGCCGGATGCTGAATGGCTGCAAGGTTGGCGAGGCAAAACTCACCAAGGGCTACAGGCTGCCGGCACGCTACATCATCCACACGGTCGGACCGGTCTGGCAAGGCGGCAGCAAAGGAGAAGCCGAGCTGCTCGCCTCCTGCTATCGCCGGTCACTCGAAATCGCCGCCGCAAAGGACTGCCGGACGGTGGCGTTTCCAGCGATCTCGACCGGTGTCTACCGCTATCCTAAGGATCAGGCGACGCAAATTGCTGTCGGTACCGTGAGTGCCTTCATCGGCCAGAATATCGTTCCGGAAACCGTCATTTTCTGCTGCTTCGACGAGCCGACGGCCGAACTGTATCAGCGGATCGTTGCTGCACTCGGCAGGGTGTGACCCTGCGCGGGCGACGAACCCGTCCACACCTCCAGACCTTTTTTGCTTCTTCATCTGGCCAGCCGAAAGAATCACGGCTATTGGTCATCGCAAATACCAATGGGGATTGGGCGAAGATGAAACGGCGGCTTTTCAAGGAAAGAACTGCGTCTATACTTGCGGGGTTGCTTATATTAGCGACGCCTGGCATCAGTGCAGCGGCGTCGCTGGCTGGGAAAGTCGGCGACAAGCGTTCCTTCGTGTATCTCCCTCAGCAAGGCTCGGAAGGCAATTGCAGGCAGGCCTACAACGCCTATGTGGCTGCGGCCGGTCATTCCGCCTACGCATCGACCATCACCGGAGCAAGGGTCCTGTATTTCGTCTGCGGCGTGCACGTTAACGCACCGTCCCAGAAGGCTGCCGAAGCGCTCGCGCTTAAGTCATGCGAATCCGGTCGCAAGAAGTTCAAAGTGGACATGGTCGGCGGCTGCGGCGTAGTCGCTTCCAAGTAGCTTTCGGCATCAAAGGGCCAGATAGCAATGGGGGATAGGGCGAAGATGAGACTTCAGCTTTTTCAGAAAACAACTGTATCCATATTTGCAGGGTTGCTCGTGTTGGGGGCGCCCGGCATCGGAGCAGCGGAGTCGCTGGCGGGAAGCAATGGCGACAGCCGCTATCCCGTCTATTTCGCACCTGGCTCGACGGGAGGCTGTCAGAAGGCATACAGGGCCTATGTGGCGACCGGCAGCCATTCCGCTTATGCGTCGACTCCATTCAATTGGGCGACCGAGTTCATGATTTGCGCGCGTGCAAATGCAACGTCGCAAAAGGCTGCAGAGGCGCAGGCGCTGAAATCCTGCCAGTCAGCCAAGAAGAGCTACAAGGTCACAACCGCGGGAGCTTGCAGCATCGCTGCCTCCAAGTAGGAGATGCTGTTGGCGTTCGCTCTTCCAGGGGGAAAAATGACACCGAGACACGCCAAAAGTACAATCGCTTCGATACTTGCCGGCTTTCTTGTATTCACGGCACCTGGCATAGGAACGGCGGAATCGCTGGCGGGAAGCAAGGGCGAGACCCGTTTTTACCCCTATTTGCCGAAGAATCCGAAGGATCCATGCACCATGGCTTACAAGGCCTATGTAGCGGCCGGCGGCCATTCGGCCTATGCAAGCACTCCGTATTCCCGGGTGCGTTCGCTGTACATCATCTGCGGCTCACGCTTGAATGCACCATCACAGCAAGCTGCCGAAGAGTTGGCGTTAAAATCCTGTCAGGCCACCCGCAACAGTTACAAGGTTACGACAGGCGGAGGCTGCGAAATAGCCGCCTCCAAATAGCTGAATATCTGCCAGTCTTGGTTTTTTCAAATGGGTTGGGCAATGAAATCTTTATCCATCAGGCGAGCAACCATATTGGTACTTGCACTGCTCGTGGCCTCTGCACCGAATGTTGGCGCCGCCGAATCGCTAGTTGGAAGCAAGGGCGACGTCCGTTTCTACCCGTATTTGCGGGCAACCGCGGATCGGCCGTGTACCAAGGCATATAAGGCGTATATGGCGGCCAGCGGCCATTCAGCCTATGCGACCACTCCCTATTCCAGAGTGCGTTCGTTGTACATCATGTGCGGCTCGCGCTTGAATGCGCCCTCGCAAAAGGCTGCCGAGGATATGGCTATGAAATCCTGCCAGGCCACCCGCAGCCATTACAAGGTCACGACCGGTGGAGCTTGCGAAATCGCGGCCTCCAAGTAGGCAGGCCTCGCTTGCCTATCCTTTGACGGCCAGATTACAAAGCGGGGTATTGCCGCAGCTCGCGTGAAGAGAATTCGCGCCGTTGGCGGCGAGCTCTGCCTGTGGAGGCCCGATGTTCGCCAAGATCCTGATCGCCAACCGTGGCGAGATCGCCTGCCGGGTGATCCGCACGGCACGCAGGATGGGTGTGCGCAGCGTCGCCGTCTATTCTGACGCCGACGCTCGCGCCTTGCATGTCGAGACGGCGGACGAGGCGGTGCATATCGGTCCCTCGCCTGCCGGCGAAAGCTATCTGCGGGGTAACAAGATCATCGCGGCGGCCTTGGCCACGGGTGCCGAGGCCATTCATCCGGGCTACGGCTTTCTCTCGGAAAATCCCGACTTCGTCGACCAGGTGGTCGCGGCGGGGCTGATCTTCATCGGGCCGTCGGCGGCCTCGATCCGCGCCATGGGATTGAAGGACGCGGCTAAGCGGCTGATGGAAAAGGCCGGCGTGCCGGTGGTGCCGGGCTATCATGGCGAGGCGCAGGAGATCGTGTTGCTCGCGTCCAAGGCGCGCGAGATCGGCTACCCCGTATTGATCAAGGCGCGCGCCGGTGGCGGCGGCAAGGGCATGCGGCGCGTCGAGCATCCCGATGATTTTTCGGAAGCACTGTCTGGCGCACGGCGCGAGGCGAAGGCCGCCTTCGGTGACGACCGCGTTTTGGTGGAAAAATATGTCGACAAGCCGCGCCACATCGAAGTGCAGATATTCGGCGACAGTTTCGGCAATGTCGTGCACCTCTACGAGCGCGACTGCTCGGCGCAACGCCGCCACCAGAAGGTGATCGAGGAGGCGCCTGCCCCCGGCATGACGCCGGCGTTGCGCAAGGCGATGACCGAGGCGGCGGTGAAGGCCGCCAAGGCAATCCACTATTCCGGCGCCGGCACCATCGAGTTCATTGTCGATGCCTCTCAAGGTCTGAAGGCCGACCGTTTCTGGTTCATGGAAATGAACACCCGCCTGCAGGTCGAGCACCCGGTCACCGAAATGGTCACCGGCATCGACCTGGTCGAGTGGCAGTTGCGGGTGGCCTCCGGCGAAAAACTGCCGAAGACGCAGAGCGAGGTCGCGCTCTCCGGCCACGCCTTCGAGGCGCGCATCTATGCCGAGGACGCAGCAAGAGGGTTTTTGCCGGCGACCGGCACCTTGCACCATTTAAAATTTCCGCAACCGGCGCCCGAAGGTGCGAGCATGCGCATCGAAACCGGTGTGCGCGCCGGCGATGCGATCTCGCCGTTTTACGATCCGATGATCGCCAAGCTGGTCATCCATGGCAAGGACAGGCGGACGGCGCTCACGGCACTCGGCGCGGCGCTGTCGCAGACCGAAATCGCCGGCTCGACGGTCAACACCGCCTTTCTTGCCGCGCTGGCCGCTGATGCGGATTTTGCGGCGGGCGATGTCGATACCGACCTGATCGCCAGGCATCAGCAGGCGCTGACGGCGGTTCCGCCGCCGAGCGGTGAGACGATTGCCGCTGCGGCACTTGCCGCGTCTGGTGCGGGCGACTTGCCGTCCTCCGACGATCCCTGGTCGTCACTGGCCGGCTATGCGCATTTCCACGCGGTGGCGCGGCGCACGCTGCTGAGATTTGGCGAGCAGGGGATCGTCGCGCGCGTATCGGTGCGGCCGGACGGGCGGTTCGAGGTGGCGCTGGATGCCCCCTATGACAGCGCCAATTCGCATGATCTCCGCGCCGGGCCTCGCCTCGCCCGCTGGCCGGGCCACGTCACGGTCTTCGAAGGCGCCATCGGCTACGGTTTTGCCGTGCCGGATCCGCTGGCGCGGGCCGACGAAGCCGCAGCCGCTTCCGGCAGCCTGCGCGCGCCAATGCCGGGACTGGTCAAATTGGTTCGTGCTGGCAAAGGCGAGGCCGTGATCAAGGGGCAGCCGCTGCTGATCCTGGAGGCGATGAAGATGGAGCACACCATTGCCGCCCCCCATGACGGGGTAATCGCCGAAATCGCTGCCGAAGGCGCGCAGGTCACCGACGGAACCGTGCTGGTTCGCTTTGCCGAGGAACCACAGCTGACTGCTGTTTCCCTATCCACGAAGTGATCTCGAACGCGTCACAAAGGCATCGCCAAGAACAACATGGCCGGGTTTGACCCCGGCCATGTTCGATTACACCAGCGCAGCTTGCGGCGCCGCGGCCATTACGGCTGGATCGGGGCGTATTTGCCGTCGTGCCACTGGTTGATGTCGTAGCTGGCGTTCTTGAGGTCGCCTTTCTCGTCGAAGGTGACCGGACCGACAACCGTGCTGATCGGCTGGCCGTTCTTCAACGCTTCAGCGACCTTGACCGGGTCGTCGCTGCCGGCGCGCTTGATGCCTTCGGCGAAGGCCTGGATCACCGCATAGGAAAACAGCGTGAAGCCCTCCGGCACGAAGCCGCCGGCCTTGATTTTGGCGATGGCTTCCTTGGCTTCGGGCTTCGCCTGCGGATCCGATGGGAAGACGAACATGGTGCCTTCACCGGCCGGACCGGCAACCTGCCAGAATTCCGGCGAAGCGATCGAGTCCGGCATGATCAGCTGGAACTTGAGGTTCTGCTCCGCCGACTGGCGCAGGATGAGGCCCGCTTCGGGATGATAGCCGCCGAAATAGACGACATCAGCTTTCAGCTCCTTGAGCTTGGTAACAAGCGCGGAGTAGTCCTTCTCGCCGGCGTTGATGCCCTCGTAGAGGATCTCCTTGAGACCGTTCTGGTTCATCGTTGCCTTGACGGCATCGGCCACACCCTGCCCATAGGCGCTCTTGTCGTGCATGATGACGACGTTCTTGCCGGCATATTTCTTGGCGATCCATGGACCGATGAAAGCGCCCTGCGCATCGTCGCGCGTATAGAGGCGCATGATCGTCGGCCAGCCGGCCTTCGCCGCTGCGTCGGTCAGCACCGGGTTCGAGGAAGCCGGACTCATCATCAGCGCACCGGCTTCGGCGTAGACAGCGGAGGCCGGGATGCTGGAGCCCGAGCAGGCATGGCCATCGATGAACTTGACACCATTGGCGATGATGCGGTTCGCGACCGAAACTGCCTGCTTCGGATCGCACTGGTCGTCCTCGATGTCGAGCTTGATCTGGCGGCCGTCGACGCCGCCCGCCGCGTTGATCGCGTCGGTGGCGGCTTGCGCGCCCTGCTTGAACTGGTCGCCGATGGTGGCAAGCTGACCGGTCATCGGTCCGACCACCGAAAAGGTGATGTCGTCGGCGAAGGCGACCGGCGCGGTCATCATCAGGCCAAATATGGCGGCGCTCAAAATACTGAATTTCTTCATGGTGACACAACTCCTCCACTCTCGCGCGACCGTTCCGGCCGCGCCTCTTCCAGAGTGGCGGGAGAATTTCATCCTTCACCGGAGCTGTCTAGGCGCATCGTCGGCACTCGATTGGGCCTGCAACACGCGGTCCCAAAGACAAAGCCGCGCCAGCCTTGTTCCGGCCGGTCGCGGCTTTTGCCATCGAGCTTCCCAACGCATCGGCGCCAGGAACCGCTCGCCTTCCCTGTCTATTGCACAGCTCGCTGCCGTGTTCTTGATCTTGTTAGCCCAGCCGTCTTGCGCGGCCTTGATTTTTCGGGCCCCGCCATCTGCGCGGCTTTGACCCGAAGCGTCCCTGTCGTGAACTCAGTACCCCCGTGAAGTCGACATTGACGAATTCAGTGCATCGTCATCCATTCGCGGGCTTCGCGGAGCGCCTTGGCGATCTCGACCTTCGACATGGCGGCCGACAGTTCAGAGCGCAGTTCCGCGGCGCGGACCGACCCCTTGATCGCGGCGATGTTGAACCATTTGTGGGCGGCGACGACATCGGTCTCGCAATCGCGGCCGGTCGCATACATCATGCCCAACTCGAAAAGAATATCGGCCTGGGCAGTTGCCCCCATGGCGCCGAAGCCGGCTTCAAGCATTTCAAAACGTGCCATTTCAATCCCCTGTTCTGGCTCCCGAGAGCTGTCTCCGTCTGTCCCTCGGTGTCCTTGACTACCTTCGGGGGCGGCCGCTCTTTCGATGCTTTCGAGAATGCCGCGGAGGCTTGAATCCGTCGTTAAATGGCGTGCTTAATTTGAGGAAAACAAAGCTAAAACAAGAGGTAAACGCGAAAATTCGTTAAGGATACAAACCCAGCAATCGCGCCGGTTCGCACAAAATTTGAAGAAAACTTGCGAGGCACGGATCAAGACTCCGCTAACCACGGAAGATAAAGACGTGTGCGGCCCGTTTCATTTTTCACCGGCGCGGCCGTTCGGGAGCGGGCAAAAACCCGCAACCCTTCCCTCGCGGCACCGCTTTTGTTTTTCCGGGAGCTGGACTAGCTTACGTTTGCGTAAGGGGCAGACAGCCGGGACGGAGCCCGATTGGACTTGCCTGAGGGAGGAGAGACATGTTTCGACAAGTGAGCCTGGCCCTCGCGGCCGCAATAATGATGACCGGCGCGGCATGGGCCGATCCGATCGAAGGCAATTGGAAAACGCAAGCCGGATCGACTGCCGCCATTTCGGGTGGCGGCGGGGCATTTTCGATTACGCTCAAATCCGGCAAATTTGCCGGCAAGAACATCGGTTCACTGAGGGTGGCCGGCGACAACAAATATGCCGGCACGATAACCGACCCGGAAACCGACAAGACCTATTCGGGCAAGGCGTCGCTTTCCGGCAGTTCGCTCAAGATGAGCGGCTGCGTGCTCGGCGGGCTGATCTGCAAGAGCCAGACCTGGCATAAGCTCTGATCGAGCCATTCCTGCCGGGATGAGCGGGGCCAGTTGGCCCCGTTTTCATGTTATCGGTCTCGCGGCCACGGCATCGCCATCGGTCGCTGCTTTCAAGGCGGCCCGTCCAGAGATCATCAACCATTTTGAACCCCAGATGAACGCCGGCATCAGAGCTGGTTCAGCCGGGGCGAGGCATTGTCATGCGTGTTGAAGGAGACACCGCGCAATGCTTGCCCGCCGCTTCACCATCGTCTGCCTGCTGATGAGCCTGTTCGGCATGTTGTTCGCTGTCCTTGTCGCCGAAGCCGGCCGTCCGGCCCGCGCCTGGGATGTCGCCATTTCCTGCCGGCTCGGTTGCCCGAACCAGCTTCGCCACTGAACCCGACAGCGAGAATCTAGAAAACCACGCCATGACCCACCTCACCGCCAACGTCCTCAAGACCCTTCGGCTTCTGCCGCGGACGGCGCTCATCCTGATGCTTCTGGCGGCCCCGGTCCTGGCCGTGCCGACGATGCGCGCCGATGCCGGTTCGACCATCGAGGCGCCTGCGCTGAGGAAGTCCGGTCTCGGCTTTGTGCTGCTGGTCAGCCTGCGGCGCGGTTGAATCGCAGGAAAGAAAACGCCCAA
Organism: Mesorhizobium sp. M1163; assembly: GCF_040318415.1. Lineage (NCBI taxonomy): Bacteria > Pseudomonadati > Pseudomonadota > Alphaproteobacteria > Hyphomicrobiales > Phyllobacteriaceae > Mesorhizobium > Mesorhizobium sp. M1163. The sequence goes on from NZ_JAMYMF010000003.1 coordinate 119,880, forward strand.
CAGCGTTCTGAGACCGCCTTACCCCCTCCCAACCGCGCGCCCAACTCTCTATATTGGGTCATGGAAAAGCGAATCTATCCCCAAGCCATTGAATCGGTCGTCACGCCGGAGCCGTTTGGCCGACAGAGCTTCAACGACGCCAAGAAGGCGGTCGCCGCCCTGCAGGTGCTTTACGACCGCAATACCAAGTTCCTGCGCGATTCATTTGCCGCGCTCGCCGCGGGCGGCGACAACAACAAACGCTACCGGGCCTTCTATCCGGAGATCGGCGTCACCACGAGTTCGTTCACCCAGATCGACTCGCGGCAGGCCTATGGCCACATGCCGACGCCGGGGCATTTCTCGACCACCGTCACCCAGCCTGCCCTTTTCGAAAGCTATCTCACCGAACAGCTTCGGCTGATCATGCGCAACCACGGCGTTCCGGTCACGGTTTCGGAATCGACCACTCCCATCCCGCTGCATTTCGCCTTTCTCGAAGGCACGCATGTCGACGGCACTGCTGCCGAGCGCATTAAACGGCCGATCCGTGACCTGTTCGACGTGCCGGATCTCGACGGCACCGACGACCAGATCGCCAACGGCACGTTCGAAGTGGCATTGGGCGAGGCACGGCCGCTGGCACCGTTCACCGCGCAACGGATCGACTATTCGCTGCATCGGATGTCGCATTACACCGCGACCAGTCCCCAGCATTTCCAGAACTTCGTGCTGTTCACCAATTACCAGTTCTATATCGACGAATTCGTCGCCCGTGCACGCGATTTGATGGCCAATGGCGGTGACGGATACGTCGAGTTCGTCGAGCCGGGCAATATTGTGACCAAAGTCGGGGACAGCGCGCCCGGTGAGGGTGCCGCGCCGCCTCGCCTGCCGCAGATGCCGGCCTATCATCTGAAGAAGCCGAACCATGGCGGCATCACCATGGTCAATATTGGCGTTGGCCCTTCCAACGCCAAGACGATCACCGACCATATCGCGGTGCTCCGGCCGCATGCCTGGGTGATGCTCGGCCATTGCGCCGGTCTGCGCAACACGCAGGCGCTGGGGGATTATGTGCTGGCGCATGCGTATGTACGGGAAGACCATGTCCTCGACGACGACCTTCCGGTCTGGGTGCCGATTCCGCCGTTGGCTGAAATCCAGGTGGCGCTGCAGGAAGCGGTCGCCGAGGTCACCGGGCTTTCCGGCTACGACCTCAAGCGCATCATGCGCACCGGCACCGTCGCCACCATCGACAACCGCAATTGGGAGCTGCGCGACCAGCGCGGGCCGGTGCAGCGGCTGTCGCAGTCGCGGGCGATCGCGCTCGATATGGAATCGGCGACGATCGCCGCCAACGGCTTTCGCTTCCGGGTGCCCTATGGCACGCTGCTTTGCGTCTCCGACAAGCCCCTGCATGGCGAATTGAAGCTGCCTGGCATGGCGACCGAATTCTACAAGCGGCAAGTGGCGCAGCATTTGACCATCGGCATCAGGGCGATGGAGAAGCTGGCCGAAATGCCGATGGAGCGGCTGCATTCGCGCAAGCTCAGGAGCTTTTCGGAAACTGCCTTCCAGTAGCTGCCGATCGCATGTGTCGGTCCACGGCAGGACGTTTCGTCATCTTGATTGAGCCGCATTTCTGCCGATAGACAAAGCGATGGCACGTGTTCGAGACATGACGGTTGCACTGGCGTTCGTCGCAATGCTTGCACTCTCGGTCGCGCTGGTGGCCGGGTTCTTCGGATCGCTGCATCCGGCCTTCGATTCTTTTGCTCATTTCCGCGTTCATTTTGCCTTCTTGATGGCGCTTTGCGCGCTGCCGCTGCTCGCCACCTCGTTTCGCCTGCAGGCCGCCGCCGGATTGCTGTTTGCGGTGGCCGCCTTTGCCACCACGTCGAATGCCTTGCCGCTTTCGCGGCTATGGCAGGTGCAGGCCGCCTACGACGCCAGGCCCGGCGGCGAGGCGGTCTACCGCCTGCTGCAGATGAACCTCAGGTTCAACAATCCAACGCCTGAGAAGGTGCTGTCGCTGATCGGCCGGACCCAGCCTGATGTGATCACCCTCGATGAGGTGTCCGAAATGTGGAAGGCAAAGCTTGGGCTGCTGTCCGGCGCTTATCCCTACCGGATCCTCTGCCCGTATCCCAATGGCGTGTTCGGCGTTGCGCTGCTGTCCAGACGACCGTTTGCCGCGGGCACAGAGCCGCACTGCGACAGCCGCGGCGCGATGGCAATCGCTACGGTCGATTTCGGCGGAACCGACGTCGATGTCGCCGCCATCCACCTCACCTGGCCATGGCCGCACAACCAATCACGGCAGATTGACGGACTGTCGAACGAAATCGTCTCGCTTGGCGAGACGTCGATCCTGGCGGGCGACTGCAACGCAGCGCCATGGAGCGCCGCTGTCCGGCGCGTCGCATCGCTTGGCAAGCTGACTGTAATGCCATCGGTCGGGCCGACCTGGCTCTACAGAAAGCTGCCGGATTTCCTGCGCTTCGCCGGACTGCCGATCGACCAGGTTTTCAGCAAGGGCGCTATCGCCATCCGTTCGGCGTCGACCCTTGAGGACACCGGCTCAGATCATCTGCCGGTGCTGGTGGAATTTTCGCTACGCTCGGATGAACAAAAGCCGCTCGACGAGCACCAGACGGCGACCGCGCTTGCGGCGCTGCCTGGCGGGGCCCGAAGCTGAAAATCCGCAGTCCAATCTCTACCCTGGCTTATTATTGGCCCACAAAAGCGCGGATGAGGTGCTCGACGGGGCCGCCGTCGCGATGCTCGCGCGCATCGAAGGCCTTCTGCTTTGCTTCATATTCGGCATAGATGGCATTGATCCGGCGCTTTGCCTCGCGACGTGCCTCGAAACAGTGCGGGTCATCATCGACTGTCAGCCCTCGAACCGACTTTTCGGTGGCCCGCATCATCTGTCTGGCGATGCGGCCATGGGTCTCTTCATGGGCGCGGACGCCAGCGAAGAACCGCTTCCACCGCTTCTGCAGTGCCGGCGACGTGGCTGAGGCCAGTTTGGGATAGGTATAGAAGAGATTGAGCGTCCCGTTGGCCTGGCGCAGGCGGCAGACGCCGTTTTCCGTATAGGCGTCGAAGGTCCAATCATCGACGCTGTAGCCGGTCTGCGCGATGGCGTGGGTCATGAAGCCGTGCTTCGGCCCACTGCGATCCATGGCCTCGATCAGGGCCGCGCCGGTGGTTCCGGCAATGTTATAAGTTCGTGTCTTGACCAATACTTTAGTGTCGGCCAAGGCTAAAGGGGTGCACAACGCCCCGATCGCCACAGCGCTCGTCAGAACTGCCAGACGCATTTTCCTTCCTCCCTGTCGTCACAGAAAGGAAACACAGGCAGGCGGTCTATTCAACAATCCTACGGTTGCGCTGCTCCTCATCTTGTTTGGTCCGGAGCAAACCTTGTGACTTACATGTTCTGGTAGACCGGGCCCTCGCCGCCCTGTGGCGGCACCCAATTTATGTTCTGGTTCGGGTCCTTGATATCGCAAGTCTTGCAGTGCACACAGTTCTGCGCGTTGATGACGAAGCGCACATCCTTGGCCGCAGGATCGGCGGCGGCATTGCCGTCCTTGTCGACCCATTCGTAGACGCTGGCCGGGCAGTAACGCGTCGAGGGCCCGGCATAGACGTCATGTTCGGAGCGCTTCTGCAGGTCCATGTCGGCGACGAGCAGATGCACCGGCTCGTTTTCCTCGTGGTTGGTGTTGGACAGGAACACCGACGACAGCCGGTCGAAGGTCAGCACCCCGTCCGGCTTCGGATAGGCGATCTTCTGGTGCGCGGCGGCCGGTTCCAGCGTCGCGTAGTCGGCCTTGCCGTGCTTCATCGTGCCGAAGGGCAAGAAGCCGAACAGCGTGTTCAGCCACATGTCGAGCCCGCCAAGACCGACGCCGACAATGGTGCCGAAGCGCGACCATAGCGGCTTGACGTTGCGCACTTTCTTCAGATCCTTGCCGATGTCGGTGGCGCGCCAGGCGGCCTCGTAGGAGGCCAGCTCGTCATTGGCCCGGCCGGCGGCTATCGCATCGCAGACATGCTCGGCCGCCAGCACTCCTGAAAGCACGGCGTTGTGCGAGCCCTTGATGCGCGGCACGTTGACGAAGCCGGCCGCGCAGCCGATCAGCGCACCACCGGGGAAGGACAGTTTCGGCACCGACTGCCAGCCGCCTTCGGTGATGGCGCGGGCACCATAGCCCAGCCGCTTGGCACCCTCGAAGGTGCCGCGGATCGCCGGATGGGTCTTGAAGCGCTGGAACTCGTCAAAGGGCGACAGATAGGGGTTCTTGTAGTTCAGGTGAACGACGAAGCCGACTGCCACCTGGTTGTCCTCGAGATGGTAGAGAAAGGAGCCGCCGCCGGTCTTCATGTCGAGCGGCCAGCCGAAGGAATGCTGGACAAGGCCCGGCCGGTGGTTTTCCGGTTTGACCTGCCAGAGTTCCTTGAGGCCGATGCCGTATTTTCCGGGCTCGCGGCCATTGGAAAGATGGTATTTGGCGATCAGCTGCTTGGCTAGCGAGCCGCGCGCGCCCTCGCCGATCAAGACATATTTGCCCATCAGCGCCATGCCCGGCGCAAAGCCCGGGCCGTGCGTGCCGTCCTTCTCGACGCCCATGTCGCCGGTGACGACGCCGGTGACCGCACCGGCCTCGTTGTAGAGCAGGCCGACCGCGGCAAAGCCCGGATAGATCTCGACGCCCAGCGCCTCGGCCTTTGTCGCCAGCCAGCGGCAGACATTGCCGAGCGAGACGACATAGTTGCCGTGATTGTTCATCAGCGGCGGCATCAGGATATTGGGCAGACGGAACGAACCGGCGGGGCCGAGAACCAAGAAATGGTCGTCGGTGACCGGTGTCCTGAAGGGATGACCCTCCTCTTCGCGCCAACCCGGCAACAGCCGGTCGATGCCGATCGGATCGACGACGGCGCCGGACAGGATGTGCGCGCCGACTTCGCCGCCCTTTTCCAGCACGACGACGGAAAGCTCGGGATTGACCTGCTTGAGACGGATCGCGGCGGCGAGGCCGGCCGGGCCGGCGCCGACGATGACCACGTCGAATTCCATGCTTTCGCGTTCGATATCGCTCATCGACCCCTCACTGGCTCGCTATTCCCGGCATCTTGCTGGCTCACGCGCTGCATAGCGCATCAAATAGCGACGGGAAACCGGCGCGGACGCGACAATACCGATTTCGTCAAAAAGTCGCGTCCTGCCGCACAGATTCGCGGTGGCGAGCACCAATCTTCAATCCTATTCCGTTTGTAGAGATATGTCGCACTGATGTTTTTAATTGTTCGACGGCTTGCTTATCGGCCATACTTCCCGCCATGCGCATATTCGGGCCGGCTGGCTTTTCATCGACGCGCTTTTTTTTCACGCCCGGCCGGATTTGCCGTGCGGCGTTCTTGGCGCTTCTGCCGCTGGCGGCCGTCGATGCCCGCGCCGACCCACGACTGGTCTGGGCGACCGGCGCCTACTCCTTTTCCGACGAGCGCGGCGGCTTCCGCATCACCGGGGCTTCGGGCGTCGGCACGAAGGAGGATCCGCTCGTCATCACCGAAGAGCTGAATTCAGCGACGCCGGTAACGCTGGCCATTCGCACGACGAAGCCGATCCAGCCGTTCGGCAAGGCTGGAGACTTCGCCAATGGGCTGATGTACATGCGCATCGACGTGCTCAACAATAGCGGCCAGGCCTGGGTCGAGTTCCAGTTCGAACTCCAGGAGATCCTCGACCAGCCGAGCGTGTTCGGCGACGGCCTGTCGTTCGACCAGCGCAACAAAACGCCCGAAAATATCTGGTCGAGCAGCTACGCCGATTTCGACCGCAATTTCGAACCGTATGACCGCCTGCTGTTCAAGAACGGCAAGATCGACCCGCTGAAGACCGCCAGCTTCTATTTCCTGATCACCGACTACACGCCGCGCTGGACGTTCTATCTGGTGCAGGATCCGCGCATACCGTCGAGCTGAACTTGCAAATTCAAGCTCCGCGGCCGAATGTGAAACCATGACTGCCGCCCCCCACAATAACCGAGCCGATCTCGCCGAGCTGCTGGCCTTCTACGCCAGCGCTGGCGTCGATGAGGCACTTGAAGAACAGCCGGTAAACAGGTTTGCAGAAGCCAGGCCGCCGGAGCGGGTACCCGCGGCGGCCGCTCTGCCGGCCGGTGAAAATGCGGCGCCGCAACGCTCGACGAGCGTGTCGCGTGCCGAAATGGGCGAGAGACCGAATACGGCACCGGTAGTGCGAACGCCTCCGGCCACCGCAACGGTGCCCGACGAGGCGCAGGCGGCGTTGGCGCGCCAACTGGCGAGGTCGGCGGCAAACCTCGACGAGCTTCGCCAGCACATGGCGGCATTCGACGGCTGCAATCTCAAATTCACGGCCAAGAACCTGGTGTTCGCCGACGGCAATCCGACTGCCGAGGTGATGCTGGTCGGCGAAGCGCCGGGCCGCGACGAGGACATAGAGGGCCTGCCGTTCGTCGGCCGCTCTGGCCGGCTGCTCGACCACATCCTGGCCGCGATCGGTCTTGATCGAAATTCAGTCTACATCGCCAATGTCATTCCCTGGCGGCCACCGGGCAATCGCACGCCGACGCCGCACGAGACCGAGATATGCCGGCCGTTCATCGAACGGCAGATCGAGTTGGTTGCTCCGAAAGTGCTGGTCAATCTCGGCGGCCCGTCGGCAAAGACCCTGCTCAACACCTCCGAAGGCATATTGCGGCTGCGCGGCAACTGGCGCGTCCACACGACCCCATCCGGCGTCGCAATTCCCGCCATGCCGACCCTGCATCCGGCCTATCTCCTGAGGACGCCGGCGCACAAGAAGCTGGCGTGGCGGGATTTCCTCGAAGTGAAGGCGAAGTTGCGGGCGCTGAGTTGAGGTTCGCGCGCCTCTTCCTTCTCTCTGTGGTGGAGAAGGGAAAGACAGTGCCGATGACTTCCCAGGTAATTGAAATCCCTCTCCCACCGGCCTAGTCATCTCGTCATGACAGCAGTCCAGATTTCAGCCGGCAGTCTCATTCGCGAATGGCGTACACGCCGGCGCATGAGCCAGCTCGACCTCGCCATGGAGGCCGAGATCTCGCAGCGGCATCTGAGCTTCGTCGAAAGCGGCCGCGCCGCACCCTCGCGCGATATGGTGCTGCATCTGGCCGAGCAGCTTTCGATCCCGCTCAGGCAGCGCAACCAGCTGCTGCTGGCCGCCGGCTTTGCCCCGAGCTTCAGTGAGCGGCCGCTTGACGATGCCTCGATGGCGCCGGCGATGGCGGCGGTCGAGACCGTGCTCAAGGCGCACGAGCCGTTCCCGGCGCTTGCCGTCGACCGGCACTGGAACCTGGTGTCGGCGAACGCCGCCATAGGCCCGTTCCTCGCCAATGTCGCCGATGCCTCATTGCTGACGCCGCCGGTCAACGTGCTGCGCCTCAGCCTGCATCCCGGCGGCATCGCGCCGCGCATCGTCAACCTTGCGGAATGGCGGACGCATCTTCTGGAGCGGCTGAAGCAGCAGAACGATGCTACCGCCGATCCGGTGCTGGTCGAGCTCGAGCGCGAGCTTCGGGCCTATCCGTCCGGCCTCAAAGGCAGCCGGCCGGCGCCGGTCGAACCGAATGCGATTGTCCATCCGCTCAAGCTTGCCCATGGCGACGCGATGCTGTCGTTCATCAGCACCATCACCGTATTCGGCACGCCGCTCGACGTGACGTTGTCGGAGCTGGCGATCGAATCCTTTTTCCCGGCCGACGAGCAGACGCGGGCGGTGCTGGTGCGGCTGGCGAAAGGGCGGGCCGACGCGGCGAAAGACTGATCACCCCTGTGGCGCGATCGCCTTGCGCGTGCGGGTGCGTTCGAGGCCGAGCTGGCGCTCACGCCAGATGATGAAAATGCCCGCTGCGACGACGATAATGCCGCCGACCAGCATGTTGATCGTGGCGACGTCGCCAAAGACCAGATAGCCGACCACGACGCCGAGGATCATCGAGGTGTATTCGAACGGTGCAACGACCGAAGCTTCGGCATGGCGATAGGCCGAGGTCATCAGGATCTGGCCGAGCCCGCCGCAAAAACCCGCGGCAATCAGAAGCCCCGCCTGCACTGGCGTCAGCGCCTGCCAGCCGAATGGCAGCGAAAGCAGCGCCATGACGCTCGCCGTCACAGAGAACCACAGCACGATGGTCGCCGTCCGCTCGCTCTGGACGAGGTTGCGCACCAGGAGCATGGCGATGGCCGAGATCGCCGCGGCCATGAGGGCGGCGATGACGCCGAGCACCTCCTGGTCGCCAAGGGCAGCGCCCGAGCCCAGCAGCGTCAGTTCCGGCCACGAGATGATCAGCACCCCGACCAGGCCGACGGCAACCGCGCTCCAGCGATAGATGCGGATGGCTTCGCCGAGGAAGATCGAACTGAACACCACGACCAGCAGCGGCTGCGCGTAGTTCAGCGTAATCGCCTCGGGCAGCGGCAGCCGCGTCAGCGCGAAGAAGCCGAGCCCCATGGCGCAAACCCCGACAACACCGCGCGCAATGTGGTTGAGCGGGCGCTTTGTCGAAAAGGCGGTGCCGAGTTTCCCCTGGAAGGCGAGGAAGGCGATGATCGGAAAGATGGCAAAGAAGGAGCGGAAAAAGACGATCTGGCCCGCCGGCACCGTGCCTGCCGCCTTGATGCAGGACGACATGCCGACGAAGACCGCCACCGATACGATCTTGAGCACGATCCCGGTTAACGTGCTGTGTTCGCCGGCGTGGTCGCCGGCAGCAAGCACTGGCAAGTCCCGTTCGGCTGTCACGCCCCTTTTGCTTCCTGGATCGCCGCCAAGATGCGCGCCGGCGTTGCGGGCATGTCGATATGTCTGATGCCGTAGGCGCTATAGAGAGCGTCGGTCACCTCATTGAGCGCGGCACGCGTCGACCCGATCGTACTCGCCTCCCCGGCGCCCTTGAAGGCCTCGCGACGCAGCACCGAGGCGCCCATCCCGAATTTCGGCGTGACGACGGTCATGGAAGCCTCGCGATGATGCTTGGGAAATGATCGCCTGAAATAGACGTCGCTGCAGTTTTGTCGAGGGAGTGTTTCGTGTAAAGAGCGCAGACTTCAATTTATTTGGACCAGCGGACCCGCCCGCCACTCCCGGATCGACAGGAAAAATCAAGGAATGCGCACCGATACCGGCCAGGTCTTCAAGCTAGAAGACTATCGCCCCAGCGATTATCTCATTCCGGAAACCAGCCTGACTTTCCGCCTTTCACCTGAAGCAACGCATGTCACCGCCGTGCTGGCGGTCGAACGCCGCGACGGGATTGCGGCATCAGTGCCGCTGGTGCTCGATGGCGACGGGCTGACGCTCAGCAGCATCGCCATCGACGGCCAGGAAACGAGCCCTGCGGATTTTCTCGCCACGCCCGATCAACTGACAATCGTCAGCCCCCCTGCGGCAAGGCGCTTCCAACTGAGAATCGAAACCGTGCTGGCGCCGGCGCGGAACGAAGCGCTTATGGGCCTCTATCGCTCCAGCGACGTGTATTGCACGCAGTGCGAGGCCGAAGGCTTTCGCCGCATCACTTATTTCCTCGACCGCCCCGACATCCTGTCGGTCTATACGGTGCGCATCGAAGCTCAGCGCCGTGAGGCGCCGCTGCTTTTGTCCAACGGCAACCCGGCCGGCAGCGGCGAACTTGCCGGCGGCTGGCACTATGCGGTCTGGCACGACCCGTTCCCCAAGCCGTCCTATTTGTTTGCGCTGGTGGCGGGCGACCTCGGCAGGATCTCGGACAGTTTCGTTACCCTGTCTGGCCGCAACGTCGAGCTCGGAATCTATGTCGAACCGGGCAAGGAGAGGCTCGCCGGCTACGCCATGGATGCCTTGAAACGCTCGATGAAATGGGACGAGGAGGCGTTCGGCCGCGAATACGACCTCGATGTCTTCAACATCGTCGCCGTGTCCGACTTCAATATGGGCGCGATGGAGAACAAGGGTCTCAACATCTTCAACGACAAGTACGTGCTGGCCGACCAGGAAACCGCGACGGACGCCGATTTCGCCAATATCGAAGCCATCATCGCGCATGAGTATTTCCACAATTGGACAGGTAACAGAATCACTTGCCGCGACTGGTTCCAGCTTTGCCTGAAGGAAGGCCTGACCGTTTTCCGCGACCACGAATTCTCCGCCGATCAGCGCTCGCGCGCCGTCAAGCGCATCGCCGAGGTGCGTACGCTGCGCGCCCATCAGTTTCCCGAGGACCAGGGGCCGCTGGCGCATCCCGTGCGGCCGCGCCGCTACCGCGAGATCAACAATTTCTACACGGCGACGGTCTACGAAAAGGGCTCGGAAGTCGTGCGCATGATCCATACCATCCTCGGCGCCGAGACGTTCCGCGCCGGCATGGACCTGTACTTCGAACGTCACGACGGCCAGGCGGCGACGATCGAAGACTTCATCAAGGTGTTCGAAGACGTCTCCGGTCGCGACCTGTCGCAGTTTTCGCTGTGGTACCATCAGGCCGGTACGCCGAACCTGACCGCCAGCTCGGCGTATAATCCGGCGGCGCGAGAATTCACGCTCGAAATCGAGCAGTCGGTGCCGCCAACACCGGCGGAAAGCCGCAAGCGGCTGATGCACATTCCGCTTGCCTTCGGCCTGGTTGGCGCCGGTGGCGAGGCGATAGCGCATAGCGGCGTCGAAGGGGCGAACGTCGAGGACGGTGTCATCCATATCCGCAAACGTCGCCATGTCCTCAGGTTTTCCGGGATTGCCGAGCGTCCGGCCATGTCGCTCAACCGTGGCTTTTCGGCGCCGGTGACGCTTTCGGTCGAGCAACGGCCCGACGACCAGTTTTTTCTGGCTGGCCATGACAGCGACGCCTTCTCGCGCTGGCAGGCGTTCAACACGCTTTTGACCGATGCCCTGATTGCAGCCTTCCGTCAGATCCTGGACCACAGGCAACCCGAGTTCAGCGCCCGGCTGACCGAGCTTGCGGGCAAGATAGCCGGCGACGAAGCACTCGAACCCGCCTATCGGGCATTGGCGCTGGCGCTGCCCGGCGAGGCCGATATCGCCCGCGACATCGGCAAGAACATCGACCCCGACGCCATTTTCGCGGCGCGCGAGGCGCTAGTGGTTGCGATCGCCGAGACCAACAGCGAGATATTCTCCAAACTTTACGATCGGCTCGCCGACAATGGTCCGTTCAGCCCGGATGCGACCAGTGCCGGGCGGCGTGCACTGCGCAATGTCCTGCTGGATTATCTCTGCTTGCTGCCGGGAGGCGCGGAACTCGCTGCCCGGCACTTCCAGTCGGCGACCAACATGACCGACCGGGCCGCGGCGTTGACCGTGCTTGCGCACCGTCACCACGGCTCACCGGAGGCGACCAAGGCGCTGGCCGATTTCGAGGCGAGATATGCAACCGATGCGCTGGTCATGGACAAATGGTTCCAGATCCAGGCCAGTGTGCCCGGCCCGCAAACCGTCGATGCGGTGCGCGCTTTGACCGGCCACCCGACGTTCTCGATGGCCAACCCGAACCGGGTGCGCTCACTCATCGGTACGTTTTCCAGCGCCAACCAGACCGGCTTCCATAGCGCCGACGGCGAGGGCTACCGGCTTTTCGTCGAAACGGTGCTGCAGGTGGAAAAGCGCAACCCGCAGGTGGCCGCCAGGCTGGCGACGGCGCTCAGGTCTTGGCGGTCGCTCGAACCGGTGCGGCAGGCCAAGGCAAGGGAGGCGCTGCTTTCGATCGCCAATGCAGAAAAGCTGTCGGCCGATTTGCGAGACATCGTCGAGCGCACGCTGGCCTGACAACGCGCCGGCTCACCACCACAATGGCGTCTCGCCCGAAAACCGCATTATTTTAGTCGATTTTTAATCTTTTTTCGCCGCGCCTCTGGACAAGGCGAATCACCTTTGATTCTTTACAGACGATTCGGAAGTGCGGCGTTGCCGGATCGTCAAGCAGATTGAAAATCGGGGAGTGCCATTTATGGCGAAGGCGGACGCGTGGGGCGCGCCCGGTGGGACGGCTTTTGAGCGACGCGAGGCGCGAAGCGACGGTCTCGCCGGCAATACGCGGCTCATCGCCGAACCTGCCTACCGACGGCTGCTGGCAGCCGAGCCGCTGTTGCGGCGATCGATACCGGCCCTCATCATCATCTTTCTGTTGATCATTGCAGTATTGCGCTTTCTGTCGCTGATGAACGAGCGCGACGAGATCGAGCGCGACGCTAAGGCGATCCTTGCGCTGGCCGCGGGCCAACTGGCCAGTTCGATCGCTGCCGACGCGACCTTGGTTTCGACGCCCGGCGCGATCCAGGACCTGCTGGGGGGAACCGGCCGTCAGGGCGCGATGGGCCGAAGCCACGTACTGGCGATCACCGACAGCGCCTTCAAGATCATTGCCGTATCGCCGCAGTCGACGCACTGGGAGGGGCGATCGCTCGATGGCGTCGTGCAGGGCGGGCAGCCGCTGTTCATGTTCGGCGACCGCGCCGGGGTGATGGAGGTCAGCATCGGCGGACAGGACTGGTACGCGGCGGTGAGCCTGGCGAATGGCCGAAGGGGTGCCGCGGCAGCCTTTGTGCCGCAGGAGGCAGTTTTTGACACCTGGCGCAAGACGGTCTCGCTCAACGTCACGCTGTTTGTGCTGACGGCCGGCGTGCTGATCATCATCCTCTACGCCTATTTCGGCCAGGCGGCGCGCGCCCAGGCCGCCGACCGCATCTATCTCGAAGCCCACCAGCGCATCGACATGGCGCTGGTGCGCGGCCGCTGCGGCCTGTGGGACTGGGACATGGTGCGCGGCAAGATGTACTGGTCGCGCTCGATGTACGACATGCTGGGCTACGAGCCTTGCGACACGATGCTGTCGTTCGGCGAAGTCGACGAAATCATCCATCCCGAGGACGGCGATTTGTTTGAACTCGCCAACAGGATCGTCGGGCGCGAGATCGACCACATCGACCAGGTGTTCCGGATGCGTCATGCCGACGGGCAATGGGTCTGGATGCGGGCAAGAGCACAGGTTATCGACCCGGAAGCGCCGGAGATCCAGCTGATCGGCATCGCCGTCGACGTCACCGAGCAGCGGCACCTGGCGCTGCGCTCCGAAGCCGCGGACCTGCGCCTGAGGACAGCCATCGAAAACATCAACGAATCCTTCGTGCTGTGGGATTCGTCCGAGCGCCTGATCATGTGCAATTCCAAATACCAGCAGGATAACGGCCTGTCGGATCGCGACGTGATGCCGGGCGCCCCGCGCGCCGTGCTGGATGAACGCATGTTGGCGTTCGCCTCGGAGCGGCGGCTTGCCAATACCAACGGACCGCAGGGGGGCGTGACCTTCGAGCGCCAGCTTGCCGACGGCCGCTGGCTTCAGGTGAACGAATTGCGGACAAGGGACGGCGGCACCGTCTCGGTCGGCTCCGACATCACCCAGATCAAGCTGCACCAGGAGAAGCTGGTCGACAGCGAGCGCCGTTTGATGGCAACGATCCACGACCTCAGCCTTGCCCGTCGGGCGGAAGAAGAACGGGCCCGCGAACTCGTCGAGCTCAATCGCAAATACATGAAGGAAACCGAGCGGGCGGAAGCGGCGAACCGGGCCAAATCTGAATTCCTGGCCAATATGTCGCACGAGTTGCGCACGCCGCTCAACGCGATCATCGGCTTTTCGGAACTGATGGAACGGGGCCTGTTCGGGCCGCTGGGTTCGCCGCGCTACGAAGAGTATGCCACCGACATCAACGGCAGCGGCAAATATCTTCTCGGCGTCATCAACGATATCCTCGACATGTCGAAGATCGAGGCCGGCCAGTTCGCGCTGGATCAGGAACAAATCGATCTCTGCCCGCTGATCAGGGAAACGGTTCGCGTCGTTTCGCTGCAGGCGGCGGAAAAATCGATCACCGTCGAAACCCGCATCGCCGATTCGCTGACGCTGTTCGCCGACCGCAGGGCGATCAAGCAGATCCTCATCAATTTGTTATCGAATGCCGTGAAGTTCACCGGGCAAGGCGGCCACATCTCGGTCAGGGCCCGCAGCATTTCCAGCGCGCTGATCCTGACGATCGAGGACAATGGCTGCGGCATCCCGAAGGCGGCGCTGAGCAAGCTCGGGCGGCCGTTCGAACAGGTGCAAAACCAGTTCTCCAAGAGCCATGCCGGCTCCGGCCTCGGCCTCGCCATCTCGCGCTCGCTGGCCGAGCTTCAGGGTGGCGCGTTGAAGATCCGCTCGACCGAAAGCGTCGGCACGATCGTCTCGGTACGCATCCCGATCAAGAAAGCCACGCAGGCGGTCAAGGCCGCTGCCTGAAACGACAAAATAAGTCTCCGGCGGCTCGCGCCGCCGGAGAGGTTATTAATTCTCACTGCATGCCGTCATTGCCGTCGCCGCCCCATTGGTGGTGACGGCCGGGACCCTTCGGCAGTTCGTTCTTCTCGATCTTGCCGTCATTGTCGCGGTCGAGCATGGCGAACACCTTCTTCTGGCGGCTGGTGATGTCGTCGGCGGTCAGCGTGCCGTCGCCCTTGGTGTCGTAGCGGGCGATGATGCGCCTGGCCATCTGCTCGAAGCGTGCCTTCTCCAGCGCGTCGGCGAGCTGTGCCACGGTCAGCTTGCCGCCATTGTCGGCGACCATCTTCTTCAGCCGCGCGTTCATGGCGTCGGAGAACTGGTCGAAGGTGATGGTGCCTTCATTGTCCTTCATGACCTTACCGAGGCGCATCATCATGCCCTCGCGCGGCCCGGCGCCGGAGTGCTCGTCTGCATAGGCAGCGGTGCCGACGGCGCCGGCCAGGGCTGCGAAAACGAGTGCAAGTCTGGTCGTCTTTCTCATGGTCTTCTCCTGTTGCATCGTCACCCCCGATGCTAGAGCGGCAGATCTTCAATCCCCGCTCTATCTCCTTGTTTGAGCATCGGAAGCTCCCAAAGCAGGTCGCCACTTTTGGCTCCGATGCTCTCGCCCGTTCGGCCGATTGCCGTCACGGTTGTTTCGCACGAAGCAAAAGGTCAAAATCCTTTCTGACCTTCTGCGACGTCTCCTTGAGGTGCGCTTCAAGCACACCGAAATCCGGCAGGTCGGTGACCGCCAGAAGCAGATCCGAAAGCCCTGGCGGAACGTCGTCGCGTTCGAACGCGCCGGTAAGGCAAAGCCGTATTATCTGGGTCAGCGCCAGATAGAGCGAATAGGCATCCACCAGTTCCTGCCTGACCTGGGCGCTGGCGAAATCCGGCGCCAGGCGCGACAGGATGTCAGCCGTGCCGGTGGCCCTGCGGCCTGCCTCGATCTTTCCGGTGATCACCGCAACCTGGGCGATGAATTCGAGATCGATGAGGCCGCCCGGGATCAGCTTGATGTCCCAGGTATCGCGCGGCGGCTTCTCCTTGTCGACCATGGCGCGCATCTCGGATGCCTCGGCCATCACCTTGGCTGGATCGCGCGGCAGAGCGAGCACTGCGGCAACTTCCCCTTCGACCTCGCGGCAGAGCTCGGCATCGCCGCCGATCGTGCGGGCGCGCGCCAGCGCCATGTGCTCCCATGTCCAGGCGTCCTGGCGCTGATACTTCTTGAAAGCATCGACATGGGTGGCCACCGGCCCCTTGTTGCCGGACGGCCGCAGGCGAAGGTCGAGCTCATAGAGCACGCCCTCGGCCGTCGGCGCGGAAACGGCGGCGATCAGCCGCTGCGTCAGCCGGCTGTAGTAATGCGACGGGGCAAGCGGCTTGTCGCCGTCGGACTCCTCGGCATCGGCGTCGTGATCGTAGAGCAGGATGAGGTCGACGTCGGAACCTGCCGTCAGTTCGCGGCTGCCGAGCTTCCCCATGCCGAGCAGTGCGACCCTGCCGCCGGCAATACGGCCATGACGCAGCACAAATTCCGCCGTCACCGTCTGCAATGCCGCCTCGATGGTCAGATCGGCGAGGTCGGAAAAAGCGCGGCCGGCGCGCGGCGGATCGATTGACCCGGCAAGCAGCCTTACGCCGATCAGGAACTTTTGCTCCGAAGCAAATATGCGCAGTCGGTCGAGCACATCCTCATAGGCTCTGTCGCCTTCGAGGAAGGCGGTAAGACGCGCCGACAGATAGGCGCGGTTGGGCAATTCGCTCAGCAGCGCCGGATCGAGCAGGCCGTCGAAGACATGTGGCCGGCGCGTGATGATGGCGGCCAGCCGCGGTGCCGCGCCCATGATCGTCGCCATCAGCTTCAGCAAAGCCGGGTTCGAATGCAGCAGCGAAAACAGCTGGATGCCGGCAGGCAGGCCGGCAAGGAATTCGTCGAAGCGGATCACTGCCTCGTCCGCCCGCCGCGTCTGGCCGAAGGCTTGCAGCAGCGCCGGCGTCAGTTCGGTCAGCCGCTCGCGCGCTTCCGCCGACCGGGTGACACGATACCGGCCGAAGTGCCAGCCGCGGATAACCCGGCAGATGTCGCTCGGCCGCTGGAAGCCGAGCCGCTTCAGGGTCTGCAAGGTGTCGGGATCGTCGACGTCGCCGGTAAAGACCAGATTGCCGATGCCTGCCGAAAGCTCCGGCGCGGTTTCAAACAGCGCTGCATAGTGGCGCTCGACCTGGTGCAGCGCCGCGCGAAACGCTTCGGCAAAGCCTGCCGCATCGGCAAAGCCCAACATGCGGGCGACGCGCTCCAGCCCCTCTTCGTCCTCCGGCAGGATGTGCGTCTGCTGGTCGGCAACCATCTGGATGGCGTGCTCGACGCGGCGCAGGAACCAGTATTGCCTGGTGAGCGCCTCGCGCGCATCCGCAGTGATCCAGCCACGCGCGGAGAGTTCGCCAAGCATCGGCACGGTCTCGCGGCCGCGCAGTTCGGGAAAGCGACCGCCGGCGATGAGCTGCTGGGTCTGGACGAAGAACTCGATCTCGCGGATGCCGCCGCGGCCGAGCTTGACGTTGTGGCCCTTGACCGCGACCTCGCCATGGCCCTTGTGGGCGTGGATCTGGCGCTTGATCGAATGGACGTCGGCAATCGCCGCATAGTCCATGTATTTGCGCCAGATATAGGGCTGCAGTTCCTTCAGGAACGCGGCGCCGGCGGCAAGATCGCCAGCCACCGGGCGCGCCTTGATCATGGCGGCGCGCTCCCAGTTCTGGCCGCGCGCCTCATAGTAGCGCAGCGCCGCCTCGACCGGGATCGCCAGCGGCGTCGAGCCGGGGTCGGGACGAAGCCTGAGATCGGTGCGGAAGACGTAACCGTGCTCGGTGCGGTCCTGCAGAATACGGACCAGCCGGCGGGTCAGGCGCGAAAACAGCTCGGTGGCATCGAGCGGATCGACGACGGCAGGCGCATCGGGGTCGAAGAAGACGACGAGGTCGATGTCGGAGGAGAAGTTCAGCTCATGCGCACCGAGCTTGCCCATGCCGAGCAGGATCCAGCCCGAGCGTTGCGCCGGATTTTTCGGATCCGGCAAACTGAGCTTGCCTTGCTCATGCGCGTCGCGGAGCAGGAAATCGACGGCTGCACGCGTGCAGGCGTCGGCAAGGTCGCTCAGTCGCCGCACCGTCAGCGAAGTCTCGGCCTCGCCGGCGAGATCGGCCAAGGCGATCAGGAAATGCGCCTCCGCCTTGCATCGGCGCAGCTCCATCATCAGGCTGCCTTCGGAGACGGCCTCTGCGCGCGCTGCCTTGTCGACCGCGGCGCCGATCGATGACAGCCGCGCCTCGATGGTCTCGTCAAAAAGCGCATCGAGGATTCGCGGCCGGCGGCGCGCGGTATCGCGCAGGAACGGCGACAGGTCGAAAACGGCGGCGAGGAAATCCTGGACGACCCCCTTGCCGGCGAGAAATTTCGCCAGTCGCGGCAGTTCTTCCTGCCGCGCGGCGTCGGCGATCTCCGCCAATTCCTGCCTGGCGCGGCTTGCATCCAGCGGAACGAGCTTTACCGCCGGCTTCAAAAGCCAGTCCGTCTCGCGGCGTCGCGCTGCCATCCTCGCCACCATCAGCGATCCTCCCGCCCGGGAAAACTCATGACGACGGACAATCCGGGATTGCCGGGCAGAAGCGCAAGCCGTCCATTGTGGAACGTCATGATCGCCTTGGCGAGGCTCAAGCCAAGGCCGGAACCCGGCTGCGAGCGGCTCTTTTCCAGCCGCACGAAACGCTCGGTCACCCTGGCGCGGTCGACATCGTCGGGAATGCCCTGGCCGTTGTCGGAAACAGCAAGCCTGATCTCGCCATCGATACGCTCCAGCGTCACGCGAACCGTAGGCCTGGAGGTCGAGTCGGTCGAATATTTGATCGCGTTGTCGACGATATTGGACAGCGCCTGGCCGATCAGCTCGCGATTGCCGTTGACGGCGAAGGCACCCTGTACCGAGGTTTCGAGCGTCACACCCGCCTCTTCCGCCACAGGCTCGTAGAGTTCGACGACGTCGTGCACGGCAGCGGCCAGGTCGACCCTGGTGGTGCTTTCGGAGGAATAGCCGGCCTCCAGCCGTGAGATCATCAGGATGGCGTTGAAGGTCTTTATCAGCTGATCGGATTCGGCGATCGTTCCTTCCAGCGCCTGTCGGTAGTCGCTGGTGTTGTGCTTGCCGGAAAGCGTCGCTTCGGCGCGATTGCGCAGCCTGGTCAGCGGCGTTTTCAGGTCGTGGGCGATGTTGTCGGAGACCTGCTTCAGTCCCTCGTTCAGCGTGGCGATCCTGGCCAGCATGGAATTGAGGTTTTCCGACAGCCGGTCGAACTCGTCGCCGGCGCCGGTGACCGGCAGCCGGCCGGAAAGATCGCCGCCCATGATGCGGCGGCTCGCCTCCGACACACTGTCGATGCGCTTCAGCGCAGCGCGCCCGACGAAGAACCAGATCAGCAGCCCGCCGACGCCCATCATGCCGAGCGCCAGCATCAAGGCGCGGCGAATGACGGCGCGGAAGCGCTCCGGCTCGCCGAGGTCGCGGCCAACCAGCATGATCATCTGGTTGGGCAGGCGCAGCACCAGGGCGATGGCGTTGTGGCCTTTCTCGCCTTCGGCCTGGACCTCGTTCTGCGCGGGCTCGTTCGGGTCGGAGACCGGGTTGCGCTGCCGCTCGAGCTCGCCCTCGCCGAAGCGGCGGTAGGAGAACGGTTCGGTGGTCCAGCCCTCGGCCTCAATCACGCCCGGCTCCAGGCTCTGCACGTTGCCAGTCAGGATCTGGCCGTTGGCGTCGGCGATCAGATAGAGATTGGCGCCGGGCTGGCGGGAGCGCTGCTCGACGACGCGGACCAGCACCGGCAGGCCGCCGCGCTGATAGGCGCGGGCAAGGCCGAGTACCTCGTCGTTGATCGTCTCCTGCGTCTGGGCGGTCAGCATGCGCGCCGAGAGCGAGGTCATGTACAAGACCAGCAGCACCGCGCACAGCGCAAAAAGCAGAAGATAAAGCGCTGAAAGCCGCGCTGCCGTCGTCCTCATGATGGCCGGCACGGAAAGAGCCATAGGGTTCTAGCCGCTTTTCAGCATATAGCCGGCGCCGCGAACCGTGTGCAGGATCGGCTTGTCGAAGCCCTTCTCAATCTTGCCGCGCAGCCGCGAGATATGAACGTCGATGACGTTGGTCTGCGGATCGAAATGGTAGTCCCAGACGTTCTCGAGCAGCATGGTGCGCGTCACTACCTGGCCGGCATGGCGCATCAAATATTCGAGCAGGCGGAACTCGCGCGGCTGTAGCGTTATCTCGCGCCCGGCGCGCCGCACCGAATGCGACAGCCGGTCGAGTTCGAGATCACCGACCCGGTAGACGGTTTCTGCCTCCCTGGCGCTGGCGCGGCGGTTCAGCACCTCGACGCGGGCGAGCAGTTCGGAAAAGGCGTAGGGCTTGGTCAGATAGTCGTCGCCGCCGGCACGCAGACCGGTGACCCGGTCGTCGACTTCGCCGAGCGCCGACAGGATCAGCACGGGCGTCGTATTGCCTCTGGACCTGAGCCCGGCAATGACGGACAGGCCGTCGCGGCGCGGCATCATGCGGTCGACGACCATGACGTCATAGTCGCCGGAATCAGCGAGTGCGAAGCCGGTTTCGCCGTCGCCGGCGACATGGGCGGTATGGCCGGCCTCGGCGAACGCCTTCTGCAGGTAGTCGGCCGCCTCGCGATCGTCTTCTATGACGAGAATCTTCATAGAACCGTTATACGCGATTTCACTGGAAGATTGAGTGGCCGGCATATGCATCGTGGCCGTCTCCATGGCGTATCGCGAACAAAGTGATTCAGGGATACGCGGTAAGTCTTTGTTTTAGCATGTCGTAGCCTAAAACCGCTTCACGCTTTGAGCGGCATGTTCGAGCGGCAGCGGGCGATGGGAAGCCCGCTGCCGCTGGGGCGGAACACGATGACTGACTAACGTATTCAGGCCCCCGTGCTTTCCCGTGCGGCGGCTCGGGGGTGTGAAAACCGCCGCACCGGAAAAGTCGAACCGGTCGTCAGCCCTTGGCGACAGGCAGCGCGACGAAGCGGTTGCTGTCGTCGCGGGTGATCTGCATCAGCACCGCCTTGCGTCCGGACTTCACCGCGTCGGCCATCGCCTTGTCGACGTCGCCGGTGCCGGTCACCTCCGTCGAATTGACGGAGGTGATGACGTCGCCGGGCTGGATGCCGCGATCGGCGGCATCGCTGTCGGGGTCGACATCGGTAACCACAAGACCCTTGCCGTTGTCGGACTTGGTGACGGTCAGGCCGAGATCGGCCAGCGTATCGGTCTTCGGCGCGGGTGCAGGCTGCTGGTCGGCCGAGGCCTGCTTGTCGCTGGACGGCAGCTTGCCGAGATCGACCTTGACCGCCTCGCTCTTGCCGTTGCGCCACACCGTGACATCGACCGATTTGCCGGGCGGGTAAGCGCCGATCAGACGGGCGAGTTCCTTCGGCGAAGCAACGTCCTTGCCGTCCACCTGAGTGATCACGTCACCTGCGGTGATGCCGGCCTTCTTGCCGGGACTGTTGTCCTGCGCGCTGGCAACGAGCGCGCCCTTGCCGGACCCAAGGCCAAGCGACTCGGCGATTTCGGGCGTGACCGGCTGGATTTCGACGCCGAGCCAGCCGCGCTGGACTGTGCCGTTTTTCATCAGATCCTGCACGACCTGCTTGGCGGTCGAAGCGGGAATGTCGAAGGCAATGCCGACGCTACCGCCCGACGGCGAGAAGATCGCGGTGTTGATGCCGACGACCTGGCCGTTGAGGTTGAAGGTCGGGCCGCCCGAATTGCCGCGGTTCACCGAGGCGTCGATCTGGATGAAGTCGTCATAGGGGCCGGCGCCGATATCGCGGCCGCGGGCCGAAACGATGCCTGCGGTAACCGTGCCGCCGAGGCCGAACGGATTGCCGACAGCCACCACCCAGTCGCCGACGCGAACCTTGGAATCATCGGCGAAGTCGACATAGGTGAACTTGTTGCCGTCATCGACCTTGAGCACGGCAAGGTCGGTGCGCGGATCGGTGCCGATCAGCTTGGCGTCAAGCTCCTTGCCGTCATTGGTCACCACGGTGAAGGCGGTGCCTTCCTCGACGACATGGTTGTTGGTGACGAGATAGCCGTCATCGGAGATGAAGAAGCCCGACCCTTGCGCCACCGGCCGCGGCTGGTCGTTGTTGCGGTCACGGTGTCCAAAACGGCGCATTCCGTTCGGACCCTGGTCGCCGCCTTGGTCGCCAAAGCCGCGGAATTCGCGGAAGAACCGGCGCAGCTGCGGATTGTCGGGAAGATTGCCTAGGCCGTCCTCGTCGTCCATCTGGCCGGAACCGTCATCGGCCGTCGACTGGATCTTGGCCTTGACGCGCACGCTGACGACCGCCGGCGAAACGCGCTCGACCACATCGGCGAAGCTCGGGACCTGCGGTGCCTCGACACGCACGGCATCGGCCAGAACCGGGGCTGTCCCGGTGGCAACAGCACCAAAGCCGATCGCGCCGGCAATGGCTAGGGATGCGGCTGCGGCCAGCAGGCGTTTGCGGGTGCGAAGATATGAATTGGGGGCAACATTCATGGTTCTCGTATCCTCTTTTCAAGGGACGCCCCTTGATTGGCATCCTCGACAAAGGAAATAGAGAGCCGCACATTACGGCGCCATTTCCGGTACATGAAACTTTCGTAATGTTAGGATCAATCGCGGCGGAGTATCGCGTCCAACGCCGCCTTCTCGTCCGAGGTCAGGGCAGCGGTCGCTGTCGAGCGGCGCGAGCGAGCGGCCAGCAGGATGAACGTCCCGCCAACGAGCAGCAGAAGAACTGGCGTCCCCCAGAGCAAGGCGTTGCGCAGATTGAAGCGTGGCTTCAGCAGCACGAATTCGCCGTAGCGCGAAACGACATAGTCCATCACCTGCCGGTCGGTATCGCCGGCGACCAGGCGCTGGCGCACAAGGATGCGCAGGTCACGGGCAAGGTCGGCATCGGACTCGTCGATCGACTGATTCTGGCAGACCATGCAGCGCAAGCCTTCCGACAAAGCGCGCGCCCTCGCCTCGAGCGCCGGGTCGGCGAGCAC
Organism: Mesorhizobium sp. M1163; assembly: GCF_040318415.1. NCBI lineage: Bacteria > Pseudomonadati > Pseudomonadota > Alphaproteobacteria > Hyphomicrobiales > Phyllobacteriaceae > Mesorhizobium > Mesorhizobium sp. M1163. The sequence continues at coordinate 142,344 of NZ_JAMYMF010000003.1, forward strand.
CTCGTCGGGCTTGACCGCCTGCGCGGCGCCGGCGAACAACAGCGCCAGCAAGAGGACCAGCGAGGCCAGCGTGACCCTTTGGCTCATGGCGGGCTCGCCGATGGCACGGCGCCCGCCGGCTTGCGGGACGACGGCGCGCCGACACGCAGGCGGCGGTCGAGCAGCGACATCGCCGCACCCGCCATCATCACCAGGCCGCCACCCCAGATCAGCGTCACCAGCGGCTTCCACCACAGACGAACGACTACAGAGCCGTCGCTGGCCTCGTCGCCAAGCGAGAGATAGAGCTGGCTGAAGCCGATCGTGCTGATGCCGGATTCGGTCGTTGTCATCTGGCGCACCGGGTATGAGCGCTTGGCTGAGGTGATCTCGCCAGCGATGCTGCCGTCAGCGCCAAGCAGGGCGAAGCGGCCGCGATCCTCGCTGTAGTTAGGCCCCTGGGCCGGGTAGAGCCCCTCGAAGCGCAGGGTGTGGCCGGACAGTTCGACTGTATCGCCGGCATGCATCGACAGGATTTTTTCGGTGCCGAAGCAAAGCGTGCCGACAATGCCGAGCGTCGTCAGGCCGAGGCCGAGATGCGCAAGCGCGGTGCCGAAGACCGAGCGCGGCAGGCCGGCGAAGCGCCTGAGCACGGTGGCGGGCGCGACGGTGCCGAAGCCGGATTTGACGGCGAGATCGGTGAACGCGCCGCAGATCAGCCAGAAGGCAAGGCCGACACCGAGTGCCGCCAACACCGAAGCGCCATCGATGAACAGGGCGGTCACCAGCACGGCGAGCAGCGCCGCCGCGAAAGCCGCAATCAGGCGTTGGGCGACCGCGAAAATGTCGCCGCGCTTCCAGGCGAGCAGTGGCCCGAACGGCACGACGACCAGCAGCGGCACCATCAGCGGGCCGAATGTCAGGTTGAAGAACGGCGCGCCGACAGAAATCTTGTCGGCCGAAAGCGCTTCGACTACGAGCGGGTAGAGCGTGCCGACCAGCACGGTGGCGGTGGCGGTGGTCAGGAACAGATTGTTGAGGACCAGCGCGCCTTCGCGCGAGATCGGGTGAAACAGGCCGCCGGCCGTCAGCCGGGAGGCGCGCAAGGCAAACAGCGCCAGCGAGCCGCCAATGAACAGCGTCAGGATGCAGAGGATGAAAACGCCGCGCGTCGGATCGGTGGCGAAGGCGTGGACTGAGGTCAGCACGCCGGAGCGCACCAGGAAGGTGCCGAGCAGCGACAGCGAGAAGGTCAGGATCGCCAGCAGCAGCGTCCAGATCTTCAGCGCCGAGCGCTTTTCCATGACAATCGCCGAATGCAGCAGCGCCGTGCCCGCCAGCCACGGCATGAAGGACGCGTTCTCGACCGGATCCCAGAACCAGAAGCCGCCCCAGCCGAGCTCGTAGTAGGCCCAGTAGGAGCCCATGGCGATGCCGCCGGTGAGGAACATCCAGGCGACCAGCGTCCACGGCCGCACCCAGCGCGCCCACGATGCGTCGATGCGGCCCTCGATGAGGGCGGCGACCGAGAAGGAAAAGCATATCGAAAAGCCGACATAGCCGAGATAGAGCAGCGGCGGATGGATGGCGAGGCCGAGATCCTGCAGGATCGGATTGAGATCGCGGCCCTCGATGGGCGCCGGATTGAGCCTGACGAACGGGTTCGACGTCGTCAGGATGAACAGCAAGAAAGTAGCACCGATCGCTCCCTGCACCGCAAGCACATTGGCCCGGAGCGTCGCCGGAAGATTGCCGCCGAAGACGGCGACAAGCGCGCCGAAGAAGGTCAGGATCAGCACCCAGAGCAGCATCGAACCTTCGTGATTGCCCCAAGTGCCGGTGATCTTGTAGATCAGCGGCTGCAGCGAATGCGAGTTCTCCCAGACGCTCTCCACCGAAAAGTCGGAGCCTGCATACGCGGTCGCCAGCGCCACGAAGGACAGCGCTGTCAAGGCAAAGCCGGTCAGCGCGGCGGGTGCGCCGACGGCCATCATCTTGTGGTTGCCGGTGCGCGCACCGAACAGCGGCACCACCGTCTGCACCAGGGCCAGCGCAAACGCCAGGACCAGGGCGAAATGTCCGGTTTCAACCATTGTCGCCGCGCTCGCCAGGTTTTGCCGCAGGTTCTTGCCGCAAAACCGTGGAACACTTTTGCGGAACCTCTCTAGTCACTCTTGCTCTCCTGCCAGACGCCCTTGGCCTTGAGGCCGTCGGCCACTTCCTTGGGCATATAGGTCTCATCATGCTTGGCGAGCACGCTGTCGGCGACAAAGATTCCGTCAGGGCCGAACGAGCCTTCGGTGATCACGCCCTGCCCTTCCCGGAAAAGGTCGGGAAGAATGCCGGTATAGGTAACCTTGACGTCCTTCTGGTTGTCGGTCACCGAAAAGGCGACGGTGGCGCCCTGGCTACGCTCTACTGTGCCTTTTTCGACGAGGCCGCCGAGCCTGATACGCTGGCCCGGCTGAAGGCTGGCGGTGGCCAGATCGGCCGGCATGTAGAAGTAGGAGGCCTTCTGGCCGAGCGCATAGAAGGTCAGCCCGGTGGCAACCCCGAGGAAGGCCAGCCCCGCAGCGATCACCGACAGTCGTTTCTGCTTGCGCGTCATCGTCTACTCCGTCGCCGTCACGCCGAGCGAGGCGGCAAAGGCGGTGAATTTCCTGGCCTGGTCGCTGTCCGCGCCAAAGACGGCGATACCGCGATTGAGTGCGTCACGCGCCTGATCTGTCTTGCCCAGCACGGCATAGGAACGAACGAGCTGCATCCACCCTTCCTCGTCGCGCGGATTTTGCCGAAGCTTTTCGTCGAGGCCGGCAACCATGGTGCTGATCATGGCTTGCCGGTCCTGCGGCGACATCGAGGAGGCAGCATCGATATCTTCGGCGCTCGGCCCTTTCGCGGGCGCCTCCGAAGCGACGTTGCGGGCGGCGGATTCAGCGAGCGCCTGCTCGACGGCGCCGCGCCACGGCGAGCCTTGCGGTAAGGCGGCGAGCATCTTTTGCCAGGCCGCCGTGGCTTCAGCTATGCGGCCTTCCTGTGCCATGGCCATGGCGAGATAGAACGTGGCCTTCGGGTTGGCCGGATCGAGCTTCAACGCCGCCTCGAACGCTGCCTGCGCATCGGCTGAAACGATGCCGCCGGCCGCATTGGCGATCGCCTCGCCGAGGCCGGCTTGACGGGCGGCACTGTCGCCGTCAAGGCGAATGGCATTGCGGTAGGCGGTTACCGCATCGGCGTATCGCTGCATGCGCAGATAGACCGGCGCCAGCACGTCCCAGCCGCGGCCATCGGACGGGTTGGCCGCAAGGTGCGCTTCGGCGCGTGCCACCAGCTCGTCCACCGAGCTGTCGGCGGGGTTCTTGGCCAGGCGTTCGCTGAGCGGCTGCGACGGCAGGTCGGGTGAGCCGAGCTGGCCGTAAAGGCCCCAGCTAACCAGCGGAACCACCAGCACGGCAGCGGTCGCCACCAGCCTTGTCGACCGCTGTGTCGCCGTCGTGCCGGCCGGGCCGGCATTGCTCAGGCGAAGGATGCGGCGGGCGATCTCGGCGCGCGCCTCTTCGGCCTCCATTGGCCGGATCAGGCCACGCGCCACGTCGCGGTCAAGCTCGGCCAATTGGTCGCGATAGACTTCAAGGTCGTGATCGCCGGCAGCGGACGTGTTCTTTGTTTCGCCCGCCAACGGCAGCAGCACCGCCAGGCTTGCGCCCAGCGTCAGGATTGCGGCTATGACCCAGAACAGCATGGCTCTTCCAATAGAACGAGACCCTTGCCCTGCCAACACAAGCGTGCTGCGACGCTTTGACGGGACCGCTCCGATCGATAGTGCCGGACCGGGATCGGTGTATTAACGGCCGGCGAGCTACGTCAGCGGGGTCCAGCTGCCGTCGGCATTGCGACAGGCGGTTCCGCGCGCGGTGGCGCCGGCAGCGCCGGTAAACACCGTATGGGTGTATTGCCGGCAGTCCTGCGAGCCGACGCGATAGGGCTGGGCGGCGACAACTTCGCCGCGATGGGCCGAACTGTCGCTCTTCCACGCCACCTTCTGGCCGCTCGCCGTATATTCAAGCGCCTTGTATTCCGCCTCGAGCGCGCTGCGCTTCTCGGTCTCGCTCAAGCCGGTGCCGATCGAGCCACCGACGAGGCCGCCGCCCATGGCGGCGATGATCGTCGTCGCGACCTTGGCGCCACTGGGAGGCGTGGCGGCCGGTGTCACCGTAACGGCTGGGCCCTTGCCGAGCGTCGTACAGCCGGAGACGGCGAGCAGGGCGGAAACGAGCGCGACGCGAATCTTCATGCCAATACCGGCTTTCTTGAGCTGGACCGCCGCGCTGTCAGCAGGCTGGCGCGGCCATAATGTCGATGTTTATCGGAAATTTGGCCGCAGCCAGCCGCCCGGAAAAGCATTACTGAAGGCTCCGCAATCGAACCACCGCCTTCAATCCACCCATGACGGATCGTTCCAGCGCCAGAACGCCTCCATACTCGTTGATAAGGTCGGCGACAATGGCAAGTCCGAGCCCGCTGCCGGGTTTTGTCTCGTCGAGACGCCGTCCGCGCTGCAATGCCTCGCGCGCCTTGTCTTCGGGAATGCCGGGGCCGTCATCCTCGATGGCTATCTCGAACAGATTGGCCGCCCCTTCCCTGCCGGCGATGGGCTTGACGGAAACGGCGACCGCGCTCCTTGCCCATTTCATCGCATTGTCGAGCAGATTGCCGAGCAGCTCCTCAAGGTCCTCACGTTCGCCGGCAAAGACGATGTCGGTGGCCGGCAGCGAGAGCGAGAGCGCGGTCCGCGGGTTGAGCTTCTGCAGCACGCGCACCATGCGCTGGACCAGCGGCGCCACCGGCGTGCGGTAAACGACGCTGTCGCGCTGCGCGGCAACGCGGGCACGTTGCAGATAGTGGTCGACCTGCTTCTGCATGGAAGCGGCCTGCTCGGCGATGAGCTGGCCCTTGGCGCCACCCAGCGCCCGCCCCTCGTTGAGCAGCACGGCCAGCGGCGTCTTCAGCGAGTGCGCGAGGTTGCCGACCTGCGTGCGCGACCGCTCGACGATACGCCTGTTGTTCTCGATCAGCGCATTCGTCTCGTTGGCGAGCGGCTCGATCTCGGCCGGGAAGCGGCCGTCGAGCCGTTGCGCAGTTCCTTCGCGCACCATGGCAAGGGCATTCCTGACCCGGCGCAGCGGCTGCAGGCCGAGCAGGATGGCGATTGCATTGATGGCGATCATGCCGACGCCGAACAGCGACAGATAGGTCAAAAGGCGCCGCTGGAAGGTGGCGATTTCCTGCTCGAGCTCGGTCTGGTTGCCCATGACACGGAAGCGCGCGGCGCGGTTTTTCGCATCGAGGACGAACTCGCTCTCGAACACCTCCAGTTGCTCGCCTTCGATGCCGTCCGCCGAATAACTGCGCTGGAAGCTGGCATTGAATGGCACCTCGGCAACGCTTGGCGACGGGATCGCCTTGGTCATCGACGACGAATGGAGATCGCCGTGCACGCCTTCCGAGGCGGGCTCGACCGACCAGTACCAGCCGGAATTCGGCTCCGAGAACCTCAAATCGCCAAGGTCGGGAGCGCCGGTCAATTGGCCGCTTTCGGAAACGCCGACCGAGCCGATCAGGTTGAACAGATGCGCCGAGAGCAGGCTGTCGAAACCGCGCTCGCTGGCCTGGCGATAGAGCGTGGTGATCAAGGTGAAGATGACGACCAGAGTGAGGATCGCCCAGACCGTGGAAAAGGCGATGACGCGAAACGCCAGCGAACGCGGCCATGACCGCAGCGACGGCGTGTTCGAGACGGCGGGTTTTGTAGGCAGCGGTTCCGCGTTACGCCTCCGGCTTACGCATGCGGTAGCCCATGCCGCGAACGGTTTCGATCATGTCGATGCCCATCTTCTTGCGAAGCCTTCCGACGAAGACCTCGATCGTATTGGAATCGCGGTCGAAATCCTGATCGTAGAGATGCTCGACCAGTTCGGTCCGGGACACGACCTCGCCCATATGGTGCATCAAATAGGCAAGCAGGCGGAATTCATGCGATGTCAGCTTCAGCGGTACACCATCGACGTCGGCCTTGGAGGCCTTGGTGTCGAGGCGCAGCGGTCCGCAGGTCAGCTCCGACGAGGCATGCCCGGCGGCACGCCGGATCAAGGCCCGCACCCTGGCCAGGATTTCCTCGATGTGGAAAGGTTTGGTGACGTAGTCGTCGGCGCCTGCGTCGATACCGGCAACCTTGTCGCTCCAGCGGTCGCGTGCCGTCAGGATCAGCACCGGCATCTTGCGGCCGCCACGGCGCCAGCGCTCGACCACGCTGATGCCGTCCATCTGCGGCAGGCCGATGTCGAGCACGACGGCATCGTAGGGCTCGGTGTCGCCGAGAAAGTGCCCTTCCTCGCCGTCGAAAGCGCGATCGACGACATAGCCGGCATCGACCAGCGCGTCGCCGATCTGCCGGTTGAGATCCTTGTCATCTTCGACGACGAGTACGCGCATGCGGGAGGCCTGTTGAAGCTGTTCAGATATAGGCCGATTCCGGCAGACTGGGAAACGGCACGGTTCAGTTCAGCGGAACGACGATCTCCGAGCGACGCGGACGCTGCCCTTCTTTGCCCGGAACCAGCACGACGATGACGCAGACCGGCTGGCCGCCGCGTGTCGACTGCGAGGCCTTGGCCAGGGTGCCGCCATTCTGCTCGGCCACCTGCTGGCCGATCGCATAGCAGTCGGAGGCGGCGAGGACGACCGGCTGGGGCTGCTCGGGCACGACAACGGGGATCGCCATCGCCTGCGACGCAAGCAGACCGGCGGCTGAGAGCGCCAGTGCCGCGGTCCGGAAGTGGGAGCGAAGGATGTTCATGGTCAGCGTTCTAACGCGCCGGTGCTGAACGTGATATGAACGGTGAACGCTCGAATGCATGCCCGCCACACCCCTGAAGCGCGAGATTACCGGATTGCCATTTCGCCGCCCGTCTCGCGAAATCGCCAAAGTTTAACCTAGCCCTCCGATCGTTCGCCGACAACCGGCATCATTTGGCGGAGAAGGCAATCGCTTCAGGTGTGCGCCGACTTCGACAATCGATCCGGGACAATCGATCCGGCAACCGAAGGCAGGTTCAGGCGAACCGACCTGAAACAAAAAAACCCGCTCGGCGGCGGGTCGTTGGCGCCAATCAGCACCATAGTGAAATTAGTAGCATAGCTGCCGGCACAAAGCAAGAACAAAATTGCCCGATTCTTACAGAAAGTGGCCGGCGGTCAGCCCTCATCCTCGATCATGGCGCGGAAACGCAGCAGCCCGTGGTGGGCCGAAAGGTCCTCGTCGTAGCGGGCTTCGGCGAATTCGAGCTTGAGATAGGCGCGGCGATGTTCGCCAAGCGAGAGTGCCGCATCTCGCAAGCGGGCGCTGACCAGGTCCATGATGTCGAGCGTTTCCTTGCTGGCCTCGGACTTCGACCAGACATGCAGCGTCAGCAACTGCTCGGCGTTGTTCTCCGTGCCCGTAGCCCAGTCGTAAACGCTGGTGCGGCCGAAGGTCATGTGGGGAAACGCAACATTTTCCGGCGCACGGTCGAACAATCTTGCGTCGCCCAGTGCCGCCGATAAATCGGGATCGCCATTCACTGCCTCGAATATGGCCTTCTGCAATTCGACGGGTGGCGCGGTCATTGTCTTTCCCCTCGCCCGTCGCGTCGACCTCCCTGCTGCGTAGCTGCGTTGCATGGCGGCATCCCGGCAAAGCGCGAATCAGCGCGTCTCATACGGATTATGAACCTTCATGATCTCGGGAATAAGCCCTGCTACTGGAACCCGCGACGCCGCGGCCTTTCGCGTCACGGACGCCCTTGAGGGTGACGCGAATTCATTTGGCGTGCAGGGCGTTCGAAGAACGATGCTATGAAGATTCTGGTTTCCAAACATTCGAGGTCGTTTTCGTGCGCGAGCCATCGCTGCTGCCTGTTTTCGGAAAGCTTGGGGTCAGGGCGCGGCCGGTCGCGATTGCGGCGCCGACCATGTCGATGACCATCAAGAATTTGGTCAACCGCACTCGGGAGCTGCTCTCGGCGCACGGTAGCCTGGCCCTGAAGCTGTTCGTCGTTTTGTGGACGGTGCTTATCCTGGCGGCAATATTCTTCGTCGCCCAAGCCTGACCGCGCGACATTCATCGATCGGGCGGAAACTAAAGGATGCCAAGATGGCAAACCGCTACGCGCTGCGTATGGAACGTCCTCACAGCTGGACCGTCTTCTACGTCTTCACCGGCCAGCCTGTCGAGCTCAAGCAGCAATCCATGGTCGGCATGAACACGTGCGATGCGCACGCGATGGTCGATCGGCTGAACAGTCGTGACATCGCGGCGGATGCAGGCGGACCGGAAGCCCCGAGAAAGCGTCTTGTGGACGGATCGCGACGGATCTAGCGAAAATCGGCCGCAGTCAGCACATATATGCTCCTGCGGGTGCGGGCATAGGCATTCCTGGCGACATCGTGGATCGAGCTGGAAGCCGTGTCGAAGGCCGCCAGATAGGTAGCTTCCGAGGCCGCCGTTCCCGGCTGCACTTTGGAGATGGCATCGGTTGCGACAGAGAAGGAAATCTGGAACATGCCGTCATGGCCGACGAAGCGGATGCGTTTGCTTGCCTCGTCGTAGCTGCGGCTGGGATTGGGAAATGTCAGGCTCATGATTTGGCCTCCGTCGATGCGGATACGGCCTGCTTGACTGTCCGCGCCGCCCGCTTCTTCTTTGGGGCGACCGGATTCAGAGCTGCCGCCGCGCGATCCGCCTCTTCCTTGGCCAGTCGCAATTCCCTCAGTCTTGCCGTTTTGATCGCCCTGGCCTTGGCCTCCGAGAGATATTCGGCAGTTGCCTTGTTCCGCTCCGCCGTTTTCTTTTGATTTTCCATGAAGCGAGCCTGAGCTTTTTCCATGATGTTCTGATTGCCTTCGGCCATCGGTAAAATCTCCCTTGCAGCGAAAGTCGTGAGTGTGAACTTCACCATAAAATAGGTGTTCAAAGACAGAAATTCAATTTCATTAATATTCGGCAATGCCCGAACACCAAGGGATAGCCAGGCAAAATAATTCATTCAATATTTGACATACCCCATGAATATTTTTTGGCACTCCTATCAATCGAGTGCCAAGGCGCCTATAGAGAGGGGCGGCCGCCTAAGCCGGCCCCAGAAAGAGTCCCCATGAAATTCCGGCCACTCCACGATCGCGTCGTCATTCGGCGCGCCGAAAGCGACACCAAATCCAAGGGCGGCATCATCATCCCCGACAATGCCAAGGAAAAACCGCAGGAAGGCGAAGTGATCGCCGTCGGGCCGGGCGCGCGGGACGAAAGCGGCGCGCTGATGGCGCTCGACGTCAAGGCCGGCGACCTCATCCTGTTCGGCAAATGGTCCGGCACCGAGGTCAAGATAGACGGCGAGGACCTTCTGATCATGAAGGAGGCCGACATCATGGGCATCATCGAGAAGAGCGAGATGGGCATCATCGACAAAACCGTGGCTGCCAAGAAGGCCGCCTGACTGGAATGCCGCGCGCCCTGCCGGGCGCGCAAAGGATGCTCCAAGCTTTGATTCAGGCGCGCTGCAAGCGTCTTGCCACAACCAACCGAACTGGAAAAAATCATGTCTGCCAAAGAAATCAAATTTTCCACCGACGCGCGTGACCGCATGCTGCGCGGTGTCGAAATCCTCAACAACGCCGTCAAGGTGACGCTCGGCCCTAAGGGCCGCAACGTCATCATCGACAAGGCCTATGGCGCGCCGCGCATCACCAAGGACGGGGTGACTGTGGCCAAGGAAATCGAACTTTCCGACAAGTTCGAGAACATGGGCGCACAGATGGTGCGCGAAGTGGCCTCGAAGACCAACGACCTCGCCGGCGACGGCACCACCACCGCCACGGTGCTTGCCGCTTCCATCCTGCGCGAGGGCGCCAAATTCGTTGCCGCCGGCATGAACCCGATGGACCTCAAGCGCGGCATCGACCTTGCCGTCACCGCCGTCGTCAAGGAAATCCAGGCTCGAGCCAAGAAGGTCAAGTCCTCAGGCGAGATCGCGCAGGTCGGCACCATTGCCGCCAATGGCGACACCAGCGTCGGTGCCATGATCGCCAAGGCGATGGACAAGGTCGGCAATGACGGCGTCATCACCGTTGAGGAGGCCAAGACCGCCGAAACCGAACTCGACGTCGTCGAAGGCATGCAGTTCGACCGTGGCTATCTCTCGCCCTATTTCGTCACCAATGCCGAGAAGATGCGCGCCGAGCTGGAAGACCCTTACGTGCTCATCCACGAAAAGAAGCTCGGCAATCTGCAGGCGCTGCTGCCCATCCTCGAAGCCGTGGTGCAAAGCGGCAGGCCGCTGTTGATCATCTCCGAGGACGTCGAGGGCGAAGCGCTGGCGACGCTGGTCGTCAACAAGCTGCGCGGCGGCCTCAAGGTCGCGGCCGTCAAGGCGCCTGGCTTCGGTGACCGCCGCAAGGCGATGCTGGAAGACATCGCCGTGCTCACCGCCGGACAGATGATTTCCGAGGATCTCGGCATCAAGCTGGAGAACATCACCATAGACATGCTCGGCCGCGCCAAGCGCGTGCTGATCGAGAAGGACACCACCACGATCATCGACGGCGCCGGCGAGAAGGCCACCATCCAGGCGCGCGTCCAGCAGATCAAGGGGCAGATCGAGGAAACCACTTCCGACTACGACAAGGAGAAGCTGCAGGAACGTCTCGCCAAGCTGGCGGGCGGCGTTGCCGTCATCCGCGTCGGCGGCGCCACCGAATCCGAGGTCAAGGAAAAGAAGGACCGCATCGACGATGCGCTGAACGCCACCCGCGCGGCCGTCGAGGAAGGCATCGTTCCCGGCGGCGGCGTCGCGTTGCTGCGCGCCAAGGCTGTGCTGAACGGGCTGACCGGAGCCAATGCCGATGTAACGGCGGGCATTTCGATCGTGTCGAGAGCGCTCGAAGCGCCGATCCGGCAGATCGCCGAGAATTCCGGCGTCGAAGGTTCGATTGTCGTCGGCAAACTCGCCGACAGCAAGGACCACAATCAGGGCTTCGATGCCCAGAACGAGGTCTATGTCGACATGATCAAGGCCGGCATCGTCGACCCCGCGAAGGTGGTGCGGACGGCGCTGCAGGACGCGGGCTCGATTGCGGCGCTACTGATCACTGCTGAGGCCATGATCACAGACGTTTCAGCCAAGGAAGCCGCTGCTTCGCCCGGCGGCATGGGCTATTGACCAGCCGCTGCCGGAAACAAGCCTGAAAGACAGCCGCCGGGGGATATTCCCCGGCGCGCGCCATCGGCAAGGAGATCGATCCATGATCGCATTCGTCCCGAAGCCAAATGCAGCCACGAAGACCAAAGTGGCAGAGGAAAGCCGCTTCGATCGCATTCGCAGGCTTGCCGACAAGCACAGGAAAGCCGACGCCGGCACGATAGGCCGCGACCCGAAAAAGATCGCGGACAAGCGTCCCATGTGACGATTGCCAATCCTCGGCACCCCGCGCAAGCGCGGCACCAGACCCTTATCGCGTCTCGTCGCTGATCAGCGCCAGCTGAATGCGATTCTTGCCCGAACGCACAAGCGCCGTCAGTGCCTGCATGGTGCGGTCAAGCTTATCTCCGAGCGGCGGCAACTGGGGCCGCTACTTGGCGGCGTCATCGTACCGTTGGTTCTGCGCCATGAGGTGGTGGACCACGAGGTGAAGGAAAGCCTGATCGTTCAATCCAGGCTCGACTGGACCATCGTGGAGCCGCCCAGGTTGAGCAATGGAGCGGCAACGGGCGAATTCCGCACGGCAAACGGCATCCGGTCGGCGTCGCTGCTGCCGACGCTGGCGCGTGCCGACCTTCATGCTCGCCCAACTCGACGGCACCACCTACTCGCGCAGGGCAGCCAACATCCTGCGCTGACGCCTCGCGGGAGCCGTCTTCCCCTCGACGAACCGCCCGCTATATCTTCATCGCCCTTACCTTCATCGCCCTTGTCGGCAGCACCAAAATGGACGAATAGTCTTGCAAGGCGCGCCGCCCTGAAATTGCCGGCATGCGGTTTCTCAGTTGGCGGCATCGCCGCAGCCGGATCCTGGAATGGCCAGTCCTTTGGAACCACGCAAGAGAAGAGGTCCGATCGCGGCAAGGCTGCTGGCGGTGGATGCGTGGATCGATTCCTCGGTCTACGAAATCGGCTTCAGGGCGCGTCAGTTCTGGGAAGCGGCGACCATCTTCTCGCGGCGTTTCCGCGTCGGCGGCTGGCGCCGCGGCATGATCGAACTGTTGAGTGAAGGGTTTACGCTCGGTGCCGGCGGCATCGTCGTGCTTTTGGCGCTGGCCTTGCCGGCCTTTCAGATAACCGCCGGCGACTGGCGCACGCAGGGCGACTTCGCCGTCACCTTCCTCGACCGCTACGGCAACGAGATCGGCCAGCGCGGCATTATCCAGCGCGATTCGGTGCCGGTCGACGAGATGCCCGACCATGTCATCAAGGCGGTGCTGGCCACCGAGGACCGGCGCTTCTTCGACCATTACGGCATCGACGTGCTCGGCCTGTCGCGGGCGATATTCGAGAACGTACGGGCGAATTCTGTCGTCCAGGGCGGCTCGAGCATCACCCAGCAGCTGGCCAAGAACCTGTTCCTGACCAATGAGCGGACATTCGAGCGCAAGATCAAGGAAGCCTTCCTGTCGCTATGGCTCGAAGCCAATCTGTCGAAGAAGGAAATCCTGCAGCTTTACCTCGACCGCGCCTATATGGGCGGCGGCACCTTCGGCATCGAGGCGGCGGCAGATTTCTATTTCGGCAAGAGCGTCAAGGACCTGAACCTTGCCGAGGCGGCGATGCTGGCCGGCCTGTTCAAGGCACCGACCAAATATGCGCCGCACATAAACCTGCCCGCCGCCCGGGCGCGCGCCAATGTCGTGCTGTCCAACCTGGTCGATTCCGGCTTCATGACCGAGGGCCAGGTGCTGCAGGCAAGATTACACCCGGCCGAAATCGTTGATCGCGGCGAGCAGAAAAGCCCCGACTACTATCTCGATTGGGCCTTCGAAGAGGTCAAGAAAATCGCCGCCAAAAGCGGCCAGCACTCGCTCGTCGCCCACACCACCTTCGACGCCAACATCCAAAAGGCGGCCGAAGAATCTATGGAATTCCACCTCCGCCAGTTCGGCAAGGAATACAACGTCACCGAGGGCGCGATCGTCGTCATCGAGACCAATGGCGCGGTCAGGGCGATCGTCGGCGGCCGCGACTACGGCGCCAGCCAGTTCAACCGCGCCACCAAGGCACTTCGCCAGACCGGCTCCTCTTTCAAACCTTATGTCTATGCAACGGCGATGGAGCATGGCTTCACGCCGGATTCGGTGGTTTCCGGCGGACCGATCTCCTGGGGCAGCTGGTCGCCCCACAATTACAATGGCGGGTCGGCCGGCAACGTCACGCTGATCACAGCGATGGCCAAATCGATCAACACCGTGCCCGTGCGGCTTGCCAAGGATTATCTCGGTATCAAGCCGATCAAGGCGATGGCCGAGGCGATGGGCGTCGAGTCACCGCTGGAATCACACAAGACCATGGTGCTCGGCACATCGGGCATGACCGTGATGGACCAGGCGACGGGCTACAGCGTGTTCGCCCAGAACGGCTTTGCCGGAACCCGGCATGGCGTCAGCCAACTCTTCACCCGCACCGGCGAGGTTGTCTACGACTTCGCCAAGGATGCGGCGCCGCCGCACCGGGTGCTGTCGGAGCAGGCGCTCAAATACATGAACATCATGCTGGCAGCGGTTCCGGTGATCGGCACGGCCCGGCGCGCGGCCCTTCCAAACATCGTTATCGCCGGCAAGACCGGCACGACCCAGTCCTATCGTGATGCCTGGTTTGTCGGCTTTACCGGCAACTACACGGCCGCCGTCTGGCTCGGCAATGACGACTTCACCGCGACCAACAAGATGACCGGCGGCACGCTGCCGGCCATGGTGTGGCAGCGCCTGATGCTCTATGCGCACCAGAATATCGACCTCAGACCGATCCCCGGCCTCGATCACCCCTTCGTCGATGCCGAAATCGCTGCCAAGGCCGAGGAAGCGGAAAAGAAGAGCGCCGAACAGGCAGCAGCCGATGCCGCCGCCGAGCGTCCGCCGGTGCTGTCCAGCCGGACCACCCAGACCCTGAAGGAACTCACCAAGCTGTTCCAGGCGGCACCCGTGCTCGACGCGCCCGCTGCACCGGAGACCCTCTCGGCGCTCTGAGCGGTCAATTCCACAGGGCCGCTTGCCACAAGCCCCCGCACCGCGATATCCCGAGCGACAGTCTTTCAGTCCCCGGCCTTCGGTTCCCCGGCTCCTCATGCTCAAGAATGCCTTCCTGACACTGCTTTCGCTTGCCATCGCCGTCGTCGGCGGTGGCGGCAGCGTCTGGTATGCACTGAAGCTGCAGGACGGCGTCGGCGCCATCAGGATCGGCCAATGGACCGCCTTCCCCGATATCGGCACGCCGACGGCGGATCCTTATTCGAAGGCCCGCGTGGCGCGCGAAGGCGTGCTGGCGCTCGGACAGGCGGAAGGACTGTCCTTCATCGCCGAGCGCGATTCCGGCGGCGAGCAACTCAAGCGGCAATGTGCCTACAAGATTGCGGGCGGCTTTCCCACCGCCCGGTTCTGGACCCTCTATGCCGCAGATCGGTCGCTTGGCGTGATCGAGACCGGCAAGCCGAGGCTGGCTGCGCTGCAGTCCTATCAAGTGCTGCGCGAGGCCGACAATTCGGTGATCATTTCCGTCGGCAGCCGCCCGGCGCCCGACAACTGGCTGCTGACCAGCGGCGCCGGCGGGATGTACTTCGTGCTCACGTTCTATGACACGCCGATCGCCAGCAGCACCGGCCTCTCGGACGTCACGCTGCCGCAGATCCAGAAGGTCGGCTGCAATGCGTAGCCTGCTGCATGCCGTGCTGCTCGGCCTGCTTGGCGGTGGCATCGTGCACATCATCGTGCTGCTGCTCGTCCCCGAGTTTTCCGAACGCGACGCCTGGTCGCGATTGGCCATGGCTTCGGATCTCTACAAGATGACCAGGCTCGACGCGGAAGCCGGCGGCGCGCCGGTGGTGAAATCGGTCGATCCGCTGTTTTATGCGGCGGCTTGCCGCTTCGACCTTGCCGAGGGGATGGTGCGGGTCAAGGCGCCGGGAAAGGTGCCGTTCTGGTCGATATCGGTCTATGACCGCGGCGGCCACAACATCTACTCGTTCAACGACCGCAGCGCGACCGCAGGCGTGCTCGACACCGTGGTGCTGACGCCGGCGCAGATGATCGAGGTCCGCAAGAATCTTCCCGCGGAACTGCAAGGGGCGATCTTCGTCGAAGCGCCGATAGCGGAAGGCATGTTCGTCATCCGCTCGTTCGTGCCCGACGACAGCTGGAAGCCGATCGTCTCGCGGTTTCTCGAACAGAGTTCCTGCGAACTGCAGGATTTTTAACCCACTTCCGATGCTCAGTGATGCGGTACCGGCAATGTCCCCGAAGGTCCCGGCTTATCGGGGCCGACCGGCCGCGTCTCGCCGGTCAGCGGCCGCTGCTCGTAGCGGACCCCGGGAAAGATGATCACCGCCGCCGGCGTTCCCGCGGTTTGCTGTGCTCGATTGGTTGCCGCCGTTCGCGGCACGAAAGACAGTACCATGCCCATGGTTCGCGTATTCCTCTCGGTTGCCCCGGAGCACAACGCAACGCCTCCATAGTCGATTAAGGAGGCAGTAGGTTAACGGAGCGCTAACGGATCGCCGCTAAATTGATCTTTGTTCTTGGGAAACGCGAAACCGGTACAGCCCGGCAGAGCGCAGTCCAGATCGTGTCGAGTGTCGGGCGTATCCTTCGTGTCAGCTTCGGATTTCAGGCAAATCGCAGCAGGAGCTGAATCGGGAAAGGCCGAAAGGCTGTTCCGCGCCGCCGTGTCGGCGTTCTGTTCGCTCACCCGACCTTCGCGCCGCGAGATCGCGCAGCTCGAAGACCTGACGCTGCCGCTTTTCGACAATGTCTCGGTCGAATCGCGCCGCTACGTCGCGGCAGCCCTTTCCGAATGCGAATATGCACCCGCCGCACTGGTGCGGCGGCTTTGTCAGGAGCGGGTCGACATCGCCGCCCCGCTGCTCATCCGCTCGCGTGCCCTCAGTGACGTCGACCTCATCGCGCTGATCGGGCGTCACGGCCTGCCGCATGCCCGTGCCATTGCCCGCCGCAAGGATCTCAATCAAACGATCGCGGATCTCATCAAAGTGCTCGAAAGGCCGACGCTGGTGCGGTTGCAGCAGCCCGAAGCGACTGCCAATGCCGCGTCCGAAAACGCCGAAGTGGTTGCGGGCGATGCCAACAGGCAAGAGGCTTCCGATGCCGCCGAAACAGTACGCCGCCGGTTGCGATCCATGATGCGCGCCGAGAGCGGCACCGCTATCGGTCCGTTCGTCGAGCCGCAAACCTATGTCAAGCTGCGCGAGACCGCGCTGACCGGCAATGCGGCATTCTTCCAGACAGCGCTCGCCGATGCGCTCGAAGTCGATTTTTCAACGGCGCGGACGCTCACCGCGAGCCACAATTACACACCGCTGCTGGCCGCCTTGCGCGCGCTCGACCTTAGCGAAGACAAGGCGTTCCTGATCACGGCCGCCATCTATCCGACCGAGTTCCCCCACCCGCAGGCGATCCGCATCTTCCTCGACCGCTACCGCCTGCTACACCGCGACGCGGCGTTGGACAGGCTCCGCGGCTGGAAGGCCGACACCGTGTCGAAAATCGTTCGCAGGCCTGGGCGCGTCGCCGCAAACGCCGACCTGCGCAAGCCGAACAGCGCCGATGTTGCCGCTATCCCAAAGGCGCGTCGCGTCTGAAGGCTTGCCGTTACGGCGACTTGACCGAGATAAGCTCCTCGACGGGAATGGCGCCCGCCTCGACCTCGACCACCCAGATATCAGGATCGAATTTCTTCTCGCGCTCCAGCCGCGCGTCGAAGATGGCAGCATCGCCGCCTTCGCCGAGACGGGTGAAAAAACGGTCGTCCGGCCTGGCCGAATCGTAGCTCGTCTGCGGCGCCGGCCCGAATAGCGCCATCTCCCCCAGCCTGCCACGCGCCAGCACGAAAACCGCGCCGGCTTCCGTGGCGCCGCGCTTGGCCACGGCGGCAAAGCCGCCGGCGCTGAAAACCCGACGCAACAACGCCGATACCCACAGATCGGTGGTTACCCGCATGGAGAATTCCTGGCCATGCGGCGGTCCTTACAGCATTGGCCGGAAGACTGTAACCGGTCTTTGCCGAGCGACCGGCGTGCGGCCGTCACGACCCTCAGTTGGTCAGGCCGATCTCGCGCATCTTGACGTAGACGATCTCGTCGGGCTCGCCGGTCTCGGGCAGGCCGAAAAGCGCCTGGAATTCCTTGATCGCGGCCTTGGTGCGTGCGCCGACGACGCCGTCCAATTGCATGTCGTCATTGCCGAAAGCTTTCAGTCCGGCCTGGATCTTGACGATGCGGGGATCAGGTGCCGCCGCATTTGCCGGTGCGGACGCTGGAATGGCGGCTGGAACAGCGGCCGTTTCGACCGGCCGCGGCACGGGATGCGGCACCACGGCCGCGGTCGTCGGCGTGGCACCCAGTTGATCCAGCAGAATGCTGTCGATCTCGCCGGAGGCATTCAATCCGACCTTCTGCTGATAGGCCTGGATGGCCTTGCGCGTATTCGGTCCGGGAATGCCGTCGACGGTGCCGGAATAGAAATCGAGATCCTTCAATATGCCCTGGACCTGCTCGACGACCGGGTCGCTCTTGATCGGCGCAGCCGCCGGACGCACGATGTTGATGGTGGTTTCGGGCTCGTCGCTGTCCGCCCGGGGAAAGCGCTCGATGCTCCTGGTGACGAAAAACGCGCCGGCGTGCGGAAAGGGCTGGTACCAAAGAGCGTTCGCCGAGACGTAGAACAGCGTCACCAGGAATGCGGTGGAGCCGCCGACCACAACTGGGTTGCGCGAGATCAGGCTGCCCAGAGCCATCGCTCCGTGCTCGAAGGCATTGCCGCGGCGTTTGACCGCCTTAGGCTGTTTTGCGGAGCGACCCATTGCTCTCCCCTTTGCCACCGTCCGCTCTGGCTTTGGCCGCGGACATCGGCACCACGCCGGTCTTGTCCGCCGAGTGGCCCGTCGGGCCGTTCACGGGAAGGCTGATCGTTACCGTGGTGCCCTCGCCCGGCATGCTTTCGATCGACATGGTGCCGTCGTGCAGCGCCACCAGCCCCTTCACCAGCGAAAGCCCGAGCCCGGTGCCTTCGAACCGGCGGGTATAGTCGTTCTGTATCTGCATGAACGGCTTGCCGAGATTGGCAAAATCTTCCTCGGCGATGCCAATGCCGGTGTCCCGGACCCAGAAATGCAGCCGCGAGCCGATCCGCTTGGCGCCGATGGCGACGTTGCCGCCTTCGGGCGTGAACTTGATCGCGTTGGAGACGAGATTGATCAGGATCTGCTGCACGGCGCGACGGTCGGCATTTATTTCGCCTGCGTCCGGCGCGATCTGGGCCTGCAGATCAATGGCTTTTGCCTCGGCTTGCAGGCGCATCATCGACTGGCACATCTCGACCGCTTCGCGGAAGCGGAACGGTTCCGGTTCGGTCGCATAGGCGCCCGATTCGATCCGCGATACGTCGAGTATCGAGGTGACGACGGCAAGCAGGTGCTGGCCCGAATCCCGTACCAAGCCGACATATTCCTTCTGGCGCGGATCCTTGAAGGTGCCGAACATCTCGTGCAGCAGCATGTCCGAAAAACCGATGATGGCATTGAGCGGGGTGCGCAGCTCGTGGCTGACGACGGCAAGGAAGCGTCCTTTCGCCACCTCGGCCGAGGCAGCCGCTTCATTGGCGGCGGCAAGCTCCTGGCGCAGTCCGGCCAGTTCATCATTCTCGCGCAGAACGAGCGTGAAGACAGTCTCCTGCCCCGGCGCGCGCATCATCTCGAGCGAGAACGGCCGGTAATTGTCGGCCGTCACGCCGCTGTTCTGCGGCAGCCGGACGCGAAGGTCGAGCCGGCGCGACAGGGCGCCATCGCGCATATCGGCCAGCGCGCTGAGATACGGGACGCGGTCGGACAGATGGATGCGATCGAAAAGCCCGGCGCCGAAAAGCAACTCCGGCGGCAGCCTCAGCATCGTGCGCGCCTTGGTCGAGGCGTCCAGAACCTCGCCATGCGCCGCTATTCGCAGCACGACAGCGTCGATCAGGTCTTCGAGCCGGTCGCTGCCGGCAGGATCGAGCTGTGCGTTGGCGGCGCCACGAAGTGGAGCGACACGCGGAAAGAGCGTGAGCGCCCAGGCCAGTGGTACCAGCCAGTGCCATGCGGCGATTTCGGTCTGGCCGAGCGGCAAGACGGAACCGGCGAAAGGCTGCAGCAAGACTGCGACAAGGGCCGATATGGCGCCCCAGATCACGGCACGGCGCGACTGGCCGATCCACCAGGCTTCAAACGGCAGCGCCACCGCAAGCACGGCAACCGGCGAGGCCACACCGCCGGCGGCAGCGACAAGGGCACCCAGGGCAACACTGCTCACGACCAAGGCTAGTTGGCCGGCCAGGGTGATCTTACCCGATGCAGCCACCAGCAGGGCGGCGAACCAGCAAAGGCCGAACGCGGCAAAGATCGCAGCCACAGTCACGGCCGCGCCCATGCCCGACGTGACCAGCGTCACCGCTGCACCTGCGCTGAAGAACGGAGCCGCCAGCATGACGCCAATGAACCGGCTGTGGCGGCGGCGGTCGTCCTGGACGAGGACGGACGGATGAACCATCCGTTCGCAACCGGCGGCTATCGCGCCCGGCAACTCGGCGTATCTGGCCTTGATCGCACTCAACTCAACGCACCCGGTCGTGAACGGCCCTGCTTTGCAGGTGGCTTTTGTCGATCCGAAACTCGCATCCAGCGTTTAAGGAATGGATAAGGCTGGGCCGATCGTCCCCTGGCCGGCTGCAAATATCGGGATACCGGCGGCGAAAAACCGGGGCAATTGCCGCCATAGTAAACGGAGCGTTATCCGGACCGCCCGCGCCTGGATCTGCGGCCGAGGCCGCCAAACTGTCGCCGGTTCAAAAAATGAGCAGGAAAAACAACAGGTTGGATGGTTACCCTTTGCTGAATAAAATCTAAGTCGTTCGAGGCAAATGAATTTCAAAACGCTTCGTTTCGAATCTGCCTAAAATTTGAGGAAAACTGTTGCTTTCGGGACAAGCCGTCCTTTGCGCGTCCGTGCCAATATCGCCGTACAGGGGTCGTGCGGTTCGGATGCATGACCGTCATAAAGGACAGACAGATGGGCTTTCTGATAAGAGCTGCTTTCTGGTTTTCGCTGGTGCTTCTGGCGCTGCCGCTGGGTGTCGGCTCCGATGATGCGGGCCGTGAAAGCGTCGGACCGCTCCAGGCGCTGTTTGCCGCGCGCGAAGCCGTCGGCGACATCGCCGGCATCTGCGAGCGCAAGCCGGACGTGTGCGAGACCGGCAAATCGGCAATGCACACCATCACCGCCCGCGCAAAGGAGACCGCCAAGATCGCGGCCGCCATGCTGGACGACAAGGCCGCTGAACCCGATACGGTGACCACCGGCAGCGTGCCCGAGGAAATCGTCTTGCCGGCGAAAGTCGATTTGCCGGCGAAAGTGCACTTGCCGGCAAAGAACTGAGACTGTTTCGGCCGAATCCATCGCTAAACCGCAGGGCGCCCCGCTCTCGGCGCCTGCGGCGTTTCTCCTCTTTTTCCGTGACGCGGCCGCGCCGGATGACTATATCCGGGGAAATGACCACGACGATCCAGACCATCCGCGACGACTTTTCCCTGCTCGACGAGTGGGAAGACCGCTATCGCTATGTGATTGAACTGGGTGAAGCGCTGCCGCCATTTCCCGACGAGCAACGCATACAAGCCAACAAGGTGCCCGGCTGCGTCAGCCAGGTCTGGCTGACCACCGAGCAAGGCGAGGGTGCCAATCCCGTTATCACCTTCAAGGGCGATTCCGACGCCCATATCGTGCGCGGCCTGGTTGCCATCATGCTGGCGCTGTTTTCGGGACGGCCCGCCAGCGAAATCCAGAGGACCGACGCAGAGGCAACGCTAAAGGCACTCGGACTTGACGAGCACCTGTCGCCGCAGCGCGCCAATGGTCTTCGCTCGATGGTCAAGCGTATCAAGCGTGACGCCGAGGCAGCACTGAAGCAGACCGCCTGACCGGACGGCAATTACCAGCAGTATGAAGAACTGGCGGCCCGAGCTTGGTCTCCCCACAATACAAAACGGCGCCCGAAGGCGCCGCTTGAGTGTCAAACCGGAAGAGCCGCTTGTCAGCGTCCCTTGCGCTTGCGACCGAGACCCATCTTCTTGGCGAGCTGCGAACGGGCGGCCGCATAATTGGGCGCAACCATCGGATAGCTCGGGTCCAGGTTCCACTTTTCGCGATACTGGTCGGGCGTCAGATCATAGTGGGTCATCAAGTGACGCTTGAGCGACTTGAACTTCTTACCGTCTTCGAGACAGATGATGTAGTCGTCATGCACCGAACGCTTCGGATTTACCGCCGGCTTCTGCTTGTCGGCAGGCGGCTGCTCGGCGGCCCCGCCGACGCGCCCGAGAGCGGCATGGACATCGGCGATGAGGTTCGGCAATTCGCCGACCGGCACGGGATTGTTGCTGACATAGGCGGCCACCACATCGGCGGTGAGCTCGATCAGCGCGTCACTGTTTCTGGAAGGTGTTTCGGTAATATCCATGGCGTTCAGGCCCCAACGAGAATTGTTTCTGTTTGCGCCCGTTTCGATAGTTGGGCATCGCGCGAACTTGTGCAGGAAAAAGCCTCCGCGATTCGCGTCGCGGCATCTTAATGGGCCTGAGCGTCAAGTAAGTCAATTCGCTTCTTGCGCTCTATTCAGCGATACAAGTCAAATCTTTCATATTCAGCTTCACTCTTTCGTGCAGAGTGTAACTTTGCCGTTTTTTCTGGTCAGACCAGCATCGACTGACGCCGCGGCAACGAGCCATTACACAGACGGTGGCAGGTAAATAGAGCTCAATGCTTGATCCTGCCGGCAGCATTACAGCCTGGCCGATCGGCGGATTCAGTAAAATCATAGGTTGCGAAGCGTTACTGTTGCTCGTGAGCCGTCGGCCGGAACGGCGTGCTGCGTCACTGAAACGGGGTGATGTATTTTCCGTAGACCCAGCCCGTGACGAACTGGCCGTTCTGTGCCGGATCGTGCCAGACTTCGCACCAGCGATGGCGGATCTTCTGTTTCTGCTGCCAGTAGGTCTGCATGGTCATGTCGAGCAGGTTTATCCGGCCGGTGCATTGCCGGTCATCTGCAGAACCGTCCCGTTGGGATAGGCGGCCTGCTTCTGCGAAGTTCCTGAAGGATATTTGCGCACATTGAGTGTGTCGCCGAACGGCACATTGGCCACTTGCCAAGCCGCGAAGGCAGTTGCATGAGATTGACCGCCATTGGCCAGGGTCATCGCAGCGACGGCGAGGGCCGCGGCAGTCCGAGAAAAAATATTCATTGTCCTCTCCTCCAGCCCGTGCTCTCGAGCCCCCACGACAATAGATCGTAGCCCTTGAACCCGCGCTGATCGGCGTGTTCATTCGCCATTCAAGTAACTTCCACAGCGAGACGCAATGACCAGAACCTCAGTGTTTCCGACCGCCACCCCACCGCAGCCGGAGAAGCGGCCGATCTTCGACACGCATCACGGCATGACGCGGACGGACGACTATGCCTGGCTGAGGGCCGTGAATTGGCAAGAGATGTTCAGGGATCCGTCCCTGCTCGACGGCCAGATCCGCGCCCACCTCGAAGCCGAGAATGCTTACCAGGCCGCGCTGATGGCCGATACGGTCCAGCTGCAGAAGCAGCTTTTCGCGGAAATGAAGGGACGTATCAAGGAAGACGATTCTTCCGTGCCGATGAAGGACGGGCCCTACGCCTACGGCTCCTCCTTCAAGCTTGGCGGCCAGCAGCCGCGTTATTTCCGTACCTCGCGCGACGGCGGCGACAAGCAGATCTTGCTCGACGGCGATGCCGAGGCCGAGGGCAAGCCCTATTTCCGCCTGGGCGGCGTCGATCATTCGGACGACCACCGCAAACTGCTCTGGGCCTTCGACGACAAGGGTTCCGAATTCTACACGCTGCGCGTCCGCGATCTCGCCGGCGGCAACGATCTGGCGGACAGGGTCCCGGACACCGGCGGCGGCGGTGTGTGGGATGCCGGCAATGACGGTTTTTTCTACACCCGCCTCGACCCCAACCACCGTCCTTCCAAAGTGCTGTTCCATGCGCTTGGCGATAGTCCTGAAAACGACCGGCTGATCTACGAGGAAACCGATCCGGGCTTCTTCATGGATGTCGGCGGCACACGCTCCAACGAGTGGATCATGATCGGCATCAACGACCATGAGACCTCGGAATATCGCATCATGAACGCCAACGAACCATCCGCAGAGCCGAAGCTGGTTGCGGCACGCCAGACCGGCTTGCAGTACGACCTTGAGGAAGGCGGCGACATCTTCTTCATCCTCACAAATGCCGACGGCGCCAAGGACTTCAAGATCATGACGGCGCCGGCCCATGATCCGGTGCGCGCCAACTGGCAGGAACTGGTGCCGCACGAAGCGGGCCGGCTGATCCTTTCGGTAATCGGCTTCAAGGACCACATGGTCCGGCTGGAGCGCAAGGAAGGCCTGCCACGCATCGTCGTGCGCGATCGCAAGAGCGGCGAAGAGCACCTGATCTCCTTCGACGAGGAAGCCTTCTCGCTCGGCCTGTCCGGCTCCTACGAATACGACACCGAAATCATGCGCTTTTCCTATTCGTCGATGACGACCCCGGCGCAGGTCTTCGATTACAACATGCGCACCCGCGAGCGCGTGCTGCTCAAGACCCAGGAAGTGCCGTCCGGCCATGACCCGGAGCACTATGTCACGCGCCGGCTGATGGCGCCTGCCGCCGACGGCGAACTGGTGCCGATCTCGCTCCTCCATCACCGCGACACGCCGCTCGACGGGTCGGCGCCTTGCCTGCTTTACGGCTACGGCTCTTACGGCATAGCCGTGCCGTCCGCGTTCAACACCAATTTGTTTTCGCTGGTCGACCGCGGCTTTGTCTACGCGATTGCCCATGTCCGCGGCGGCAAGGACAAGGGTTATGGCTGGTACGACGACGGCAAGCGGGCGAACAAGATGAATACGTTCACCGATTTTGTCGCTGCCGCCCACCACCTCGTCGCCGAACGCTATACGCAGCATGACCGCATCGTTGCGCAAGGCGGTTCGGCCGGCGGCATGCTGATGGGCGCGGTCGCCAACATGGCGCCGCAATGCTTCGGCGGCATCGTCGCCGAGGTTCCCTTCGTCGACGTGCTCACCACCATGCTCGACGCCAGCTTGCCGCTGACGCCGCCGGAATGGCCGGAATGGGGCAACCCGATCGCCTCGGCGGAGGATTACCGGACCATCGCTGCCTACTCGCCCTACGACAATATCGCCGCACTCGACTATCCGCCGATCCTGGCGCTGGCCGGCCTGACCGACCCGCGTGTCACCTATTGGGAGCCGGCCAAATGGGTGGCGCGGTTGCGCGACCGCAAGACAGGTGGGAATCCGGTTCTGTTCAAGATCAACATGGATTCAGGCCATGCCGGCGCCTCCGGCCGGTTTTCCAGGCTGGAGGAAATCGCCTTCACCTACGCCTTCGCGCTCAAGGTGACAGGCAAAGCCGAACCAGCCGCGTGAAGTCGGGGGAGAGCGGTCATTGCCTTCCGTTCCAAGACGTGGCTTTCATTCGCGGTGAGAGTTGCGGAGACGCCCACCAATGATCGATCTCACCACATTGATTGCGTATGTCGCGGTTGTGCTTGGCTTTGTCTTCATCCCCGGTCCGGCCACCCTTCTGACCGTGGCGCGGGCTACCAGTTCCGGAACCAGGGTTGGCATCGCGACCGGCGCGGGGATCGCGGCCGGCGACGTGGTTCACACCTTCATGGCGATCGTCGGCATTTCGGCGATCATTGCCACGTCGGCGGCGCTTTTCAGCATCGTGAAATACATCGGCGCAGCCTACCTCATTTATCTCGGCATTCGCGCGATCATCGAGAAAACGCCTGCCTATCCGGCCGCCGGCGCACTTGCGATCCCCGCTGCCAAAGCATTTCGGCAGGCTGTTTTGACCGAGGTTCTCAACCCCAAGACCGCGCTTTTCTTCCTTGCATTTCTGCCGCAGTTCGTGCGGCCTGAAAACGGATCGGTGATGCTTCAACTGGCGACATTGGGCGTGATCTTTGTTCTGTTGGGCCTCATCAGCACGCTGGTTTTCGCCGTGGGTGCGGGCGGCCTCGGTGCATTCCTGCGCCGAAACCCGACGGTGCTGAGATGGCAAGGCAAGGCTGTCGGCGGCATCTATTGCGCCTTGGGCATCCGGCTGGCGCTGCAACAGCGCTAGGACCTCGACAGGCGACGCCGTATGAGGCTTCGGATAATGGGAAGGCACAGCTGATTTTCCGCTCGCAATTGCAAAGGCCGCGCGCTACCCAGTGCGCGGCTTTTCACAGCCGCGCCAACACACAATCACCCAGGGATCTGCCATGTTGCTCGTCGATGTCTATCTCGACAAATCGCCCATCCAGGGCATCGGCGTCTTTGCCAAAAACCACATTGCCCGCGGCACGCTGGTCTGGAAGCTCGACCCGAAATACGACCGGCGCATCGAGGTGGAGACCTACGAGCGGGAAACCGGGCCGGTCAAAACCTATCTCGACCGCTACGCCTATCCGGACCGGCGCGACCCGAATTACATCGTCTTCGAAGCCGACGATGCGCGCTACATGAACCATGCCGACAGCCCGAATTGCGACGTCTCGCAGCCGGAGGAGACCTATGCCTTGCGCGACATTGCGCCCGGCGAGGAAATGACCTGCGACTACAATCACTTCTTCGAAACCGGCTTCGACTTCCTCGGCGACCGCTGACCCAACGGCCCGTCAGCTCGCCGGCTTCTTGCGCGCCGGATAGCCGTTGGGATGCGGCGGCACGGCTTTCAGATAGGCGGCGATCGCCGCGCGGTCCTCCGGGGTCAGCACGGCCATGTTCCGTTGCACGTCGACCATCGCGCCGCCGACCGTATCGAAGTCCGGCGTGAAGCCGGTTTCGAGATAGTTGGCGATGTCGGCTTCCGACCAGTCGGCGATGCCGCCCTCGCCCGACGTGATGTTCGGCACGATGCCGCTGCCTTCCGCGGCCGCGGCGCCTGCCAGCCACTGGCTCTTCCTGGTACCGCCGGTAAGGTCCCGCGGCGTGTGGCATTCGCCGCAATGGCCGGGGCCTTCGACCAAATAGCGGCCGGCCTGCACCGGCTGCGGCGTGCCTTCGGGAAAGGAAACGACCGGCTTGTCGCTCAGATAGAGCAATTTCCACAGACCAAGGCCGCGTCGGACGTTGAAGGGAAACCCCAGCGAATTGGCGGGTGCCTTGCCGGCGACCGCGGGCAAGGTCTTCAGGAACGCATAGAGATCGGCAATGTCGGCCGGCTTCATGCGCGCGTATGAAATATAGGGAAATGCTGGATAAAGATGCTCGCCCGACGGCGACACGCCCTTCAGCATGGCGTTGGCAAAGTCTTCGACCGACCAGGCGCCGATGCCGTCCTTGGTATCCTGCGAGATATTCGGCGGCACGAAGGTGCCGAATGGCGTCTTGAGCTCGAGGCCGCCGACCAGCTGAAGGCGAGCGTCGCCTTGCGAGCCAGGCTTGGCATGACAGGATGTGCAGCCGCCGGCGTAGAAGATGCGCTTGCCCCTGTCAGCGTCACCGGGGCCAAGCTGCGCCAGCGTGGCGGCACCGAGCCTGACCGGAGCCGACAGGAACCAGCCGGCAATCGCGGCGACGCCGCCCAGAACGAGGGCGGCGCCGACGAGTTTCTTCAGCAAGGGCATTGCCCGCTATCAGCCTTTTTTCACCCTGTAGCTTTGATGACAGTTGCCGCAGCCGCCGCCGATGGTGTCGAACTGTGCCTTCAACGCGTCGGCATCCGCAGGTGCCGCGGCGACCGCCGCCTTGACGTCGGCGAGGTACTTGCCTTCAGCCGTCTTGAAGCCGGCCATGTCCTGCCAGATCTTGGGAGACGCCGTGGTGTCGCCGGTGTCGCTGCCCGCCGGGAACAGCGCGTCGACGCCGGCATGGAATTTCTCGGCATTGGCCTGCAGTGCCTGCAACGCCGTCAGCACCGAAGCTGCGTCGTAGGGCGTCTCGCCCTTGACCACTTTCGACAAGCCGGCGGCGATCTTGCCACGTTCCTTCATCAGGGCCTGCCGGTCAGCAACCGGGTCGGCAAATGCCGCCGAACCGGCGAAGGCGAGCATCGAGATGGCGAGGATAAGCTTTCTCATTCACTTGGCTCCATGTTGAAGGCAATTCAGGATGCGGTCCCACCCCGATGACAAACGGGAAGGATGGCTTAAAAATTCCGACGCTTCGCCTCACGCTTGCGTGAAATTTTCGCAACTGTCGTTCTGATGCTGAAAAAGAAAAGCCCCGGTTCTGCCGGGGCTTTCTGGAACGGATCAGGCCTTTTCGTAGAGTTCGAGCACATAGTCCCAGTTGATGAGACTGTCGACGAAGGCTTCGAGATATTTCGGCCGGGCGTTGCGATAATCGATGTAGTAGGAATGTTCCCAGACATCGACGCCAAGGATCGGCGTCGCGCCATGGACGAGCGGGTTCTCGCCATTCGGCGTCTTCGAGATCGCCAGCTTGCCGTCCTTGACCGAGACCCAGGCCCAGCCCGAACCGAACTGGGTGGTGCCGGCGGCGATGAAGTCGGCCTTGAACTTGTCGTAGCCGCCAAGATCGCTGTCGACCGCTTTTTGCAAGGCGCCCGGCAGCTTGTTGCCGCCGCCGCCCTTCTTCATCCATTTCCAGAAATGGATATGATTGTAGTGCTGGGCGGCATTGTTGAAGAGCCCCGCATTCTTGCCGAAGGACTGTTTGACGGCCTCTTCGACCGACAAATCGCCCAGGCCCGCCTCGGCGGCCAGCTTGTTGCCGTTGTCGACGTAGGCCTTGTGGTGCTTGTCGTGATGATATTCCAGCGTTTCCTTGGACATGTAAGGCTGCAAAGCCTCGTAATCATAGGGCAAGGCGGGCAATTCAAAAGCCATCGGTCGTACTCCCTCGTGGAAAAATCCGGTGTCGATACCGGACTAACATAGGACTGGATTGGTCTGGAACAACTCCGGAAACGAAGCGCCGGGCCGCATTTTAGCGGGTCAGCCGGGCGAAGTCGAATGCGCCCATTCCCAATAGAGTTCGCGCGCCTTCTTGGCCACCGGCCCGGGCTGCAGATTGCGATCCTCGATACGGGTGACCGGCACGACTTTCGAGTGGTTTCCGGTCGAGAAGATTTCGTCCGCCTCCAGGAAATCGCGGATCGACAGCGTCTTTTCCGTCGTCGTGAAACCGTACTCGCCAAGCAGGGCCATGGTGCGCGCGCGAGTGATGCCGGACAGGAAGGTGCCGTTCGGCGCCGGCGTCAGGACATGGCCGTCCTTGACCAGGAAAATATTCGAGGTCCCGGTCTCGGCGACATTGCCCAGCATGTCGAGCACGAGCGCATTGTCGAAGCCGCGCATCTTGGCTTCGAGGATGGCCCGGCCGTTGTTGGGATAAAGGCAGCCGGCCTTGGCGTTAGTCGGCATGGTTTCGATTGTCGGGCGGCGGAACGGCGACACCGTCACCGAAAAACCCGCTGGCGAGATCATCGGCGATTCATAGAGGCAAAGGCAGAAACGCGTCGAGGCCGGGTCGGCCGGCACGCCCATATAGCCGCCATGCTCGGCCCAATACATCGGCCTGATGTAGACCGCTGTGTTGCCGTCGAACTTCTTCAGCCCGTCCCAGGTCAGGCCGACGATCTTGTCGGTGCTCATCGTCGGTTTCAGGCCGAGCGCGATCGCCGAGGCGTTCACCCTTGCTGCATGGCGATCGAGGTCGGGAGCGACGCCCTCGAACCAACGGGCGCCGTCGAACACGCTGGTGCCGAGCCACATGGCATGGCTGCGCGGCCCGAGGATGGCGACGTTGCCCTCATACCAGTCGCCGTCGACGAAGGTCCATGTCGCGGATTGCGCCGCAGTCGCCAGTGTCATTGCCAGGTTCCGTTCGATGCTTGTTGCGGCGCATTGGAAGATGCTTTGGCGGCCGCCGTCAACCGGTTTGGCTGAGATTTGTTGAGGCCAGCGGGCTGGCGGACTGCAATCAGCGCTTGCGCCTTGCCTTGCGCAGCCTCAAAACTGTCGCATGCACCATGCAGCTTACGTTTTCGACGCCTATGGCACGCTGTTCGACGTGCATGCGGCCGTGCGCCGTCACGCCGACCAGATCGGGCCGGACGGCCAGTTGCTGTCCGATATCTGGCGCGCAAAGCAGCTGGAATATTCCTGGGTGCGGACGCTGATGGGGGCCTATGCCGATTTCTGGCAGCTCACCGAGCAGGCACTCGATTTCGCCCTGCGCAAGGTTCCGTCCGCCGATGCCGGGCTGAAGGCGAAGTTGCTCGAGGCCTATTGGCGGCTGGACTGCTATCCGGAGGTGCCGGCCGTGCTCAAGGCGCTCAAGGCATCGGGGGCAAGGCTGGCGATCCTGTCCAACGGTTCGCCTGAAATGCTGGAGGCGGCCGTCAAGTCCGCCGCGCTCGACCAGGTCCTGGACGACGTCTTTTCCGTCGACAGCGTCAGGCGCTTCAAGACCGACCCGTCGGTCTACGACATAGTCACCACGGGCTGGCGCCTCTATCCAGGCGCTGTCTCTTTCCAGTCCTCCAACCGCTGGGACGTTGCCGGCGCCACCAAATTCGGCTTCCGGACGGTGTGGATCAACCGCGCCAATCACCCAGAGGAATACCGGGATTTCCCACCGGCCCTGATCCTGCCGTCCCTTGAAGGTCTGGTTGCCGCGGTTTGACACCGGAAATGTTGCGTCGGCGCAACAGTGGCGATCCGGTCACAGCTTTGCCTTTGTTTGTCCACCCTGCGGCCAGAATTGGAACCGCCTATCGCGCCGAGCATTGCTCGAGCACCTGCGCACAACCGGACGCATTCATGCTTTGTTGCGATTTGAGACTTAAAAAAGGCAATCATGTTCACACCTCCATCGTCCTCTCTGCGCCTTAGCCGTCGCGGTTTCCTCAACGCCGCAGCCCTTGGCGCCGCCTCGGTCGCGGTCTCCAGTTGCACCACGCTGTCGCAACAGCCGGTCGAGCCACCGCCGCCGACCTATGTCGAGCCGGCGCTCGGCGACTATATGACGATGTATGGGCCGATGTCTGATGGCGGCTTCGAGCTGCCGGCGATACCGGTCGACAAAATCGACCCGCAGTTCCTGCGCCAGATCGTGGACGATCCGACCGGGCAGCAGCCGGGCACCATCGTCGTCGACACCACCAATCACTTCCTCTACTTGGTGCGCCCGGGCGGCCAGGCTATCCGCTACGGCGTCGGCCTCGGCCGCGCCGGCTTCGAATGGTCGGGCGATGCCGTGGTCCAATGGAAGCAGAAATGGCCGAAATGGACGCCGCCGGATGAAATGATCTCCCGGCAGCCGGAGTTGAAGCCGTACAGCGCCGATAATGGCGGCATGCCCGGCGGGCTCAAGAACCCGCTTGGCGCGCGGGCGCTCTATCTCTTCCAGGGCAACCAGGACACGCTCTACCGCTTGCACGGTTCGCCGGAATGGCGGTCGATCGGCAAGTCGGTGTCGTCGGGCTGTGTTCGCCTGATGAACCAGGACATTATCGATCTCTACGACCGTGTGCCGAACAAGACCCCGGTCGTGGTGACGGCCGATATCGGCCAGCCGATGGTGGCGACCGCAAACCGCAAAGCCATTCCGATCGACGCCGGCGTGCCGGAAGGATCGATCCTGCTCGGCCCGATAAAATCGATCACAAACTCGATCTTCTGAGCTGGTCGAAAGCGCGGGCGGGATCTTCCTCGCTCCTGGTGGTTTCCGGTTAGATAGCTGCCTGAGCCATCGGATTTGCGCTATGGCAATCTACCACCCGAACGCGACTCCGCGGTCAGCGTGCCAACGGCAGATCTGCGCCTCATGTCAGCCGCCGAGTATCACTTAACACTTGCCTGAAAGCAGATATCAGCTCAGCAAGGTCCGCACCGCAACTCAATGCCAATAACGGCACCGAGCAGCGCGCCGGCGGTGGCGACGATCGCGCTGCTTTCGTGATTTCGTGCCAAACGCCACTAGTAACTTGGAGCAGGCTGCAGCTGCATTCGACCCAACATTCAGCATGTCGACGAGCGTTGCTTCAGCTATAGCGAGACTTCAAAATGCGGCCAATCTGGACCAGATTCAGTAGCACAAAGAAGACATTCCAGCCGACGACGTTCATGAGCGGCGTCGGCTGGCTGTAGAAATACACGGCGAGGCAGATTGCGGCCGCTGTGGTGAGGATCCTCAACCGCAAAATATCCAAGGTGAAGTAGGCGACCACATACATGATGTTGGCCATGTTTATAAGAATTTCCATGTCTCTAGTTCCGTTTGATGGCGAGCACTCAGAAACGATCGTTTTTGAGGTGCTCTCGAACGGCGTAGGAGATCGCATCGCGGCGAATGCCTATATCCTTCAGGATATGGTCAGATAGTTCGTGCAAAGCCCTTTCGGCTCTGCGCGCCCTCAGCCCGATCGAAACGCGCTTTAGGTAGTGAAACATCGTTTTCTCCACTCGTCAGGAATCGCAGCGCCAAGGAATGCGGGCAGGCCGCTCTAAGCGCCGTTCTGTTCATTGCTTACTGGTTGGATGACGCTGCCTCACGTTGACCACGCGAGGCAGCGACTGGAGGTCGTCAGGCGGCCGCTGTCGAAATCGGATCGTTCCGAAGTATGACTGTGTCGGCAACCGCGTAGAATTCCTCCCCAGGCATGCCAACGCGCTTGGCGTGATCCCGGATGGCCTCACCATCTTTGGCCTCGTAGATGCAGAAGGTGCCGATGCGCCCATCGGGTTCATGCACAACGTAACTGCGGATCCAACTGACCGTGCCCGACATCTGCTCCTTGGCGACCTTTGCGGATTTCGCGCCGGCGGCTTCGAGTTCCTGCAGAGATGCCCACGCGCTCGGGCGACGGATGACAAAGAGGTTCATGATTTTCCCTTTCACTTTCGCGCCGACCCTTCGCCGACGCTGCTGATTGCCATGCGGTGTCTGCATGGCTGGGAAACAAATACGTCTTGGGGGGACTGATCGTCCTTATCCAGAGCTGATCTCTGGCTGATCTTTCCCGTCGTCGGCTGACAAACCTGATCGGCAGATAATCCGAGCAAGCAGGAGGGCAAGGGTCAAGCAGTCAGCGCTTGCATAGAACCGTCGACAGGCGACTGGCTATCTTGCGAAAGGCTATGGCGAAGCATTGCAACTTCCTCTTCCAATCGCTGCGATCCCAGGTGACGAGCCGATCTCTCGGCCGCAGTGATCTCCACCTTCGCCCCGCTAATGTCGCCCGAGTTCAGCAATGCCCTCGCTAGCTGTAGCCGAACCCTCGCCGCGTGATAATCAACGCCTGCGCTCGTCCAGAGTTGCCGGGCCAGTAGCAGAAGCCGATTTCCGTTCGGATCGCTTGGTTCGCAAAGCGCAGCCTTGGTTTCGGCTATCAATGCCTGCGTGGCCGGCTGCCGCCAGCGTTCTGGCTGTGCATCTATTTCAGCGAGATAGATTGATGCCTGGGCTGAGCGCCCACCGCGCGCCGCTATGCAGGCCGCGTTCACCAACAGGTTTCCGCGTCGCTGAAGATGGAACCACGACATCCCCTGTAAAGCCCGATCAAGTGCGGCTAGCGCACCGTCCAGATCGCCGGTTTCGAACAACAGCAGGGCATTGCCCGGCTCCGCATCCCAGCCGAGTGCATAGGCCTGATCGTAGTCGGCGCGCGCCGCTGCGAGATCGCCGATCATGGCGAAGATATCACCACGGACGCGAAAGCCTTCGCCAAGCGACCAGGATTCCTCCGCAGAAAGTTTGGGAAGCGCCTCGTTTATGCAGGTGAGCGCCTCAGGCAATATCTGCTGCGCTGCGACGACTTCAGCACGATGAAGGTCACAGGCTCCTGATGTTTGTGCAAAACTTGCAGTGCACCAGCTTTCAAAGCCTTCGCTCCACTGGCGAGCACGCGGCCAGTCGGCAAAAGTCCTGCAACTCCAGAGGATATTGCAGTAAACCAAGCTGCCGGTGATGGGGTCGACTTGACTCGACAACGCGATCGCCGCCGCATGGTTTTGCTGCTCGCTGCCCTCATCGATCTTGCCGAGGGCTAGATTGAAAAATCCCTTGTACGTCAGAGTCAGCGCTCGGAGGCCAGGATCTTCGCAATTTTCAGCTATCGCGTGAGCGGCTGACGCCAGTTGAAGCGCTTCCTCCGGGCGACCGCCCGACGATGCAAGGCGCGATCTCATCCAGAGCAGATATGATTGCGTACTATCGTCTTTCGATTGGGAAAGAAGGGATGCAGCACGTTCCAGCCATCCCTCTGCGACGGCATCTGATCCGCGCTCGGCCTGGATCTTTGCGAGTGTGACAGCGGATCTGGCGGCGCGAGCGAAGTCGGCGACCTCAACATGAGCCGCCACCGCGCGGGCCAGCACAGGGATCGCCTCGGTCGGCCGCCCGCCACATTCGACGACCAGAGCCCAAAGGTCGATATCCGCCGGAGAGAGAGCTTCAATATCTGCAAGATTGGCGAAGAGTTTTGCAGCCGCGCTCCAATCACGTGCCGCTGCCAGCCTGCGAGCCTCAGCAAGATCGTCGGCCCCTTGAAACGAGGCAGGCTGCAAATATCCCAGCCCCGGCTCATCGATGGCGAAGCGATAACCGTGGCGAACGTAGCTGTGTATCGCGTCCTGCAACCCCCCCGCTGCAAGCGCCTTGCGGGTGAGGCTGACTATGCGCTGAAGCGAAGCTTCAGTCACAATGACATCGGGCCAAAGAGCGTCCATCAGTTCGTCTTTGGGGACGACTCTGCCCGCGTTGCGGACCAGGTACACCAGCAAGTCAAAAACAAGCGGCTGGATTTTCTGCCCAACGCCGCTTAGCGAAAGCTTGCGAGCAGCTTCATCAAGTTCGAATTTTCCAAATGAGTGGTGCATCGCCTCCTTCCGGTGCAACAATCTACCTTATCAAGCTAAAACATGGGAGAGGCTTGATACGTGGGTGGCTTCATCTCGAACTCAAGTAGCCCGATCCTTGTGACCTGACCGTCCGCTCTCACCTGTCTAAGGCCAGAAGCCGTCCGTCCGCCAGCGGCCCATTTCGATCGTTCACTAATATGCATCGCCATGGCAGTTCATGGCGCGAAGCTGATATTCGCGCCCTGCCTCACCTGCCCCTAGACAGGCTACCCAGAATGCCCCGGACGATCGCCCGTCTGACCGACGAGCCAACCGAACGCACCACGGATTGGTCGCAGCCTCCGCCACCGTCTGGCGGTTGGAGGGGCGCGGCGCGCGGCGGCCGCCGGTCGGCTGGGGATCGTCATTGCCGAAGCCGGGAATAGTCCAGCGCGAGCGGCCTGCGTCCTGTTGCTGCGCCTGTGCCTCCTGGGCATCCCTGGCCTTTTTCTGCAGGATCTCGAAAGCCGATTCGCGATCGACGGTCTGGCCGTACTGTCCCGCAACCGGGCTCTCAGTGATCAGCTTGCGGCGCTCTTCGGGCGTGATCGGGCCAAGGCGCGAGGACGGCCGGTCGATCAGCGTCCGCTGCACCGTGGACGGCGCACCCTTGGCTTCGCCGGGACCAGCGCCTGCGATCGGCGGTTCCTAGCGGAGCACCGGCACCGGTCCACTACTGTGTGGCGGCGGTGGCCGTTCGCGCTCAATCAGTTCCTTATGCAAATCCATGATATGCCGTTCCCCGGCCTTCAGCGCCTCTGCCGAGGTGTGAACCGAGTAGTTCCCTAGATGGAGCGAATGCGGGTGCGGTGCGGCGCTACCAATCACCAGCTTTGCATCGACCTCACCAGTCGAGCGCATCTCGATGGCGCGGTCGCTGTCGTCGAATATTATCATCTCGCCCACCGACGCTGGCGCATCGAGCATAACCTCGCCGCTTGAAACCGCGAGCCATCCCGCGGTTTGGCCGGCGGGCGTTTCATACCGCCAGCTCTCGCCCGGCTTCAACGTCACGATGAGATAGTTGACGCCAGCCTGCGCGCGGACGGGGCTCTGCTGCCCGTCATAGCGCCCAATGATGAGACGGGCGGGGCCGACTTCCGGAATGGAAGCGGCTTCGAGATACTGGCTCTCGGCATCCGCAAGTTCGAGGTCGGCAGGAAGCGCCAGCCAGAGCTGAAAGCCCTGGAGTGCCTTGGAGTGGCCCGCTCCCAATTCCTTGCCGTGCCAGACGCCGCGGCCGGCACACATCCACTCGACACCGCCATAGCCGATATTGCCAGAGTTACCTTGGCCGTCATCGAAGCTCGCATCGCCTTCAGTGAAGACGGTCACAGTCGCAATGCCCGAATGTGGATGGAGGTCGAAGGGGCTCTTGCTGGAGTCCGCAAGCGAGAAGATGTCGAGAAAGACGAACGGCTTCAACAACTCGCCGAGGTCGCTCGGGCTCATGAGCCGGGTGACCGGCCCATGAACATGGCCGCGGGTACGATAAACGACCCGCCGCGAGGTGGTCACCGCCGCGCTCATGCCGACACCGGTTGCGTCAGCCCGAGCAACGCAAGAGTGCTGCCGCGATACGACCAGGCGATTACCAAGGACAGGGCCAGCAGCAACGCGGCAGGCGCGGGCGATCCCGGGACCACGGTGAGGTGGGAGATGATCGCGCCTATCATGGTCGCGGCGAGCACCAGGGCGGCAGGCCCGACAAACCGCGGGCTGAGCAGCAGGATTGCGCCGCCCACCTCGATCATACTGGTCGCGTAGCGGAACCACTGGCCCAGGCCGACATGGTCGAATACATCCACCATCATCTGCATGCCGATCAGCTTGAGGGTTCCGAAAAGGACGAAGGCAAAGGCGACGAGGCCGCGCAGGGCCCTCAAGATGATCCGCTGCCTGGCGGACATGCTATCGCTATTCATGGCTAGATCCTCTCGATAGGGAGAAAAGCGCCGCAAGCCGGGGGCGTGCGGCAAGGGATGAAAGCAGGACGGCTCGCCGCCCGTTGGTCACACGCTCACGAGCGCCTGGGCCTCGATGCTGTATTCCTTGAGCAACGTGCGCGCGGCGTTCGCGTGGGGTGTAGCCCAATCGCGGAACAGCTCGGTCACTAGCGCGAAGGCGGTATTGGGAACAGCGCCCGCGTGCGTCAGCCGATCAACCGCGGTCCGATGTGCGAGCTGCGACAGTCCGCCGACGGCATCGACGACGAACATGACGTCGTGACCGACCGCCAGTGCGTCGACCACCGGAAACGCAAGGCAGATCTCGGTGTACAGCGCGCCGAAGATGAGCCGCTTGCGGCCGGTCTTCGCGACAGCCTCGCGAAAGGCAACGTCCTCCCAGGCGTTCATCGACGTGCGGTCGATGATTTGGATGCCGGGCAGTTCGTCGAGGATGGATTGCCGCGTCGGATGATTGACGCCCATCTCGACGCCGACTGTTGACAGGATGATCGGGACCTTGAAGGCCTTGGCCGCCTTGATCATCAGCCGCACGTTGAGGTCGATGAGATTGGCCGGGGTCTCGGAACGGACGGTGTCGAACATCTCTTTCTGGTAGTCGATGAGTATCAGGACAGTGTCCTCGTGTTTCCAGACGCCTTGCTGCTTAGTCATGGCATTTCCTTTCATCAGCGCTGGGCTACCTGCCCGGCTCGTCAGTATCAATGCCGTAGCTGGTCGAGGGACGATAGCCGTGCTAGGCCAGCCACGCCGTCTCAAAAAGTGGAACGCCATGTTCGATCTGGAAGTGCTGAGTACCTTCGTTGAGGTGGCTGATGCTGGCGGGGTATCCGCGGCTGCGCGCCGGCTTGGATTGCCGAAGTCGATCGTCAGCCGGCGGCTCCAACGGCTGGAGCAGGATCTTGGCGCGCAGCTACGCGCAGCTACTTGTCCGCACGACGCGCGGCGCTGACCGAGGCAGGCGCCACCCTGCGCGAGCACGCCGTCCGCGCCATCTCCGAACTGGAGGCGGCCCGAGATTCGGTTTCGCCCGAAGGAGATGTGCGGGGCCGGTTGCGGATTGCGGCCCCGCTGAGCTTCGGCGTCACGCACCTTTGCTCCGTGCTGACCGAACTGGCCAGCCGTCACCCAAGGCTGCATGTCCATACAGCCTATAGCGACCGCTTCGTCGACCTTGTCGGTGAAGGCTTCGACGTCGGCATCCGCGTAGTATTCTGGCGGACTCAAACCTGATCGCACGGCGGATCGCACCCTTGCGCGGGACGTGCGTCGCCAGTCCCGCCTATCTTGCTAAACATGGAACTCCCATGACACCGGACGACCTCGCCCAGCACGAATGCCTCTTGCAGGGCAACGAGACGTGGCGCTTCGTCGTG
Source organism: Mesorhizobium sp. M1163 (assembly GCF_040318415.1). NCBI lineage: Bacteria > Pseudomonadati > Pseudomonadota > Alphaproteobacteria > Hyphomicrobiales > Phyllobacteriaceae > Mesorhizobium > Mesorhizobium sp. M1163. The sequence continues at coordinate 179,910 of NZ_JAMYMF010000003.1, forward strand.
AGCGGCAAGACGATCTCGATCAGTCCGCGCGGACGCTTCAAGGCGGACAACGGCACCGCACTGTTGACGGCTGCCTTGGGTGGGCTGGGCATTGCCGCGCTGCCCGACTTCCTTACCGACGTGCCGATCGCGGAGGGTAAGTTGAGACAAGTGATGGCGGATTATCCCTCGCCGGAGGCTGGGATCTACGTGGTGCGGCCACCTGGCGGGACCGCACCCAGAAAGGTGCGTGCGCTGATTGACATCCTCATCGAGTGGTTCGGCGCCCGTTGAGCGTAATCGCTGCGATGGGTGGTAAAACCTGACGTTCGCGCTATGCGTGATGCCGGCCCGTTCTGGTCGTTGAGAAATGCATGTCCGAACGGCTACTTCTGGCATAGCCGCCGTCGGTTGCCCTCCAAATTTTCTGCTGTGCTTGATGCCAAGACAGCATTTGTCAAACTCGGTGGTCCGATGCTCCCTCACCGCCCCCTGGCCAAACTCCCCAGAATACCCCGCACGATCGCCCGTCCGACCGACGAGCCGACCGAGCGCACCACGGATTTGATCGCCGCCTCCGCCACCGTCTGGCGGTTGGAAGGCCGCGGCGCGCGGCGGCCGCCAGCTGGCTGGGGATCGTCATTGCCGAAGCCGGGAATGGTCCAGCGCGAACGGCCGCTCTCCTGCTGCTGCGCTTGTGCCTCCTGGGCGTCCTTGGCCTTTTTTTGCAGCATCTCGAAAGCCGATTCGCGATCGACGGTCTGGTCGTACTGTCCCGAAACCGGGCTCTCAGTGATCAGCTTGCGGCGCTCTTCGGGCGTGATCGGGCCAAGCCGCGAGGATGGCGGGCGGATCAGCGTGCGCTGTACCATGGACGGCACGCCCTTGGCTTCCAGCGTGGAGACGAGTGCCTCGCCGGTGCCGAGTTGCGTGATCACGGTTGCACAGTCGAAATCGGGATTGGGCCTGAACGTCTCGGCCGCCGTCTTGACGGCCTTCTGTTCGCGCGGCGTATAGGCACGCAGTGCGTGCTGCACGCGGTTGCCCAACTGCGCCAGCACCGTTTCAGGGATATCCAGCGGATTTTGCGTGACGAAATAAACGCCGACGCCCTTCGAACGGATCAGCCGGACCACCTGTTCGACGCGGTCGATCAGCACCTTCGGCGCGTCGTCGAACAGAAGATGCGCCTCGTCGAAGAAGAAGACCAGCTTCGGCTTGTCCGGGTCGCCGACCTCGGGCAGTTCCTCGAACAGTTCCGACATCAGCCACAGAAGGAACGTCGCATAGAGCCGCGGATTCATCATCAGTTTGTCGGCGGCGAGCACGCTGATGGCGCCGCGTCCATCGCGCGTGGTGCGCATGATGTCGGCGATCCGCAATGCCGGCTCGCCGAAGAAATTGGCAGCGCCCTGCTGCTCCAGGACCAGCAGCGTGCGCTGGATCGCGCCGACCGAAGGTTTCGTCACATTGCCGTAGCGGGCGCCGATCTCTTCGGCGCGGTCGGCGATGTTGGCAAGCAGTGACTGCAGGTCCTTCAAGTCGAGCAGCAAAAGGCCTTCCTCGTCGGCGATGCGGAAGGCGATGTTCATAATGCCTTCCTGCGCCTCGGAGAGGTTCATCAGCCGCGACAGAAGCAGCGGCCCCATCTCCGAGATGGTGGCGCGGATCGGGTGACCCTGCTCGCCGAACAGATCCCAGAAGATGACCGGAAATTCCTGGAACTCATAGGGATCGAGCTTGACCTGCTCGGCCCGCTTGACCAGAAAATCCTGCGCTGTGCCCATCATGGCGATACCCGACAGATCGCCCTTGATGTCGGCGCAGAATACCGGCACGCCGGCATTGGAGAAACCCTCGGCCAATATCTGCAGGGTCACCGTCTTGCCGGTGCCGGTCGCGCCGGTGACCAGGCCGTGACGATTGCCATATTGCAGCAAAAGCCGTTCCGGCCGCTGATAGCTGTCGTCCGGCTTGCGGCTGGCTCCCATGAAGATACTGGTGTCGTCGGCCATGTGTCCGGTCTCCGCAAACCTATAGGTTGAATGCCCTGATCCCCTTGAAGAAAAGGGAGGCCCGCCGCAGGTATAGTGAGGCCATTGCGCAGCGACAATGGGCATCGTCGAAAATGGCTTTTGGAGCTTGCGGAACCTGCCCATGTTTGGCAATCGGTTGACGGTCACCGTCACGGAAGGCGAGTTGCACGGCATGTGTGCTGCATTGTGATATGGGACCGGGGACCGTAGACTGACATAGTAGGCTGACACGGCCACTAGAACGAGGAGAACGGATGGGCGCCGGTGCCTTGACCCATGATGCCGACCTTCCGAACGCCGACCGGCAACGATGGCTGGCGCTGGCGGAGAAAGCGCTGGCCGGCGGTTCCTTCGAGGAAAAGCTCGTCTCGCATACGGACGACGCCATCCGCATCGAGCCGCTCTACGAGCGTTCGGTCACCGCCGAGCCTGTCGTGCGCGCCATCCCGGGATCACCGTGGATCGTCAGCCAGCGTATCGACGATCCGGACATAGTCCGCGCCAGGGCACAGGCGCTGGAGGACGTCGCGCAGGGTGCTACCGGACTGTCGCTTGTCTTCGAAGGCGCGCCGAACGCCTTCGGCTATGGCTTGCCGAGGACGGCCGAGGCGCTGGAGAGCGTGCTCGACGGCGTGCCGCTCAACCGCATCCAGATCCGCATCGATGCCCATCCCTGGAGCCGTGCCGTGGCCGACTGGCTGGTGGCGTTCTTGACCAAGCGCCGCTCCGACCCGGCAAAGCTCAACCTCTCCTTCGGTATCGATCCGGCGGCGATCTTTGCCGGGACCGGCAGGCTGCGCATGTCGATCGAGGCTTTGCAGGCATCGATGCCGCAGTCGCTGGCGCATTTCTTTTCGATGGGAGTACCCGGCGTGCTGCTGGAAGCCGACGGGCGGGTGTTCCACAATGCCGGCGCCACCGAAGCGCAGGAGCTTGGCACCATGCTCGCCTCGGCAGTCTCCTATTTGAAGCTTTTCGAGAAGGCGCGCCAGCCGCTCGTCTACGCAGCGCCGCATATCGGTTTTGCGCTCAGCGTCGACCAGGACCAGTTCGTGTCGACGGCCAAGGTCAGGGCGTTGCGGAGACTGTGGGCGCGTGTCCAGGAGGCCTGCTCGATACCGCCCTCCACCGCCAGCATCCATGCCGAAACCTCCTTCAGGATGATGACGGCGGCCGACCCGGAAACCAACATCCTGCGCACCACCATCGCCGCTTTTGCCGCTGCCGCCGGCGGAGCGGATTCGATCGCCATCCTGCCGCATACCATCGCGCACGGCCTGCCCGCGGGTTTTGCCCGCCGCGTTGCCCGCAACGCGCAACTGATCATGGCCAATGAAAGCCACATCGACCACGTCGCCGATCCGGCTTGCGGTTCGGGCGCCGTCGAAGCCCTGACTGCGGAGCTCTGCGCGGCGGCCTGGCAGGAGTTCCAGCAGATCGAGGCGGAAGGCGGCGTGCTGACCAGCCTCGAACAAGGCCACGTCCAGAGACGCGTGCAGGCAGCTTCCGCCCGCCGCAACGCTGCCTACCAGGCGGGCGAACGGGCGATCGTCGGCACGACGCTGCACCCGTCGAAAACCGAGCGTCCGGTCGAGACGCTGGCGGCGGAGCGGCGGCCAGCCTTCACCGAAGGCGTTGCGGTGTGCGAGCCGCTGTTTCCGATCCGCATCGATCAGTCGATCGGAGCCGTACCATGATCCCCGATTTCAGCCAGATCGGCTGGTCGCCGCCACGGCGGGCGCCGGTCGAGGTCAAAGGCCAGCGGATGACGCCGGAAGGCATCGCCGTCAAGCATCTCTACAACCAGGGCGATCTCAAGGGCTTGCCGCATCTCGATACCTATCCGGGCCTGCCGCCCTTCGTGCGCGGCCCCTATCCGACGATGTATGTCCAGCAACCCTGGACGATCCGGCAATATGCCGGCTTCTCGACGGCCGAAGAGTCCAACGCCTTCTACCGGCGCAACCTTGCCGCCGGCCAGAAAGGCCTGTCGGTCGCCTTCGATCTCGCCACGCATCGCGGCTACGACAGTGACCATCCGCGCGTCGCCGGCGATGTCGGAATGGCCGGCGTCGCCATCGATTCCATTCTCGACATGCGCCAGCTGTTCGAGGGCATCCCGCTTAACGAGATGACGGTATCGATGACGATGAACGGCGCGGTGCTGCCGATCATGGCGCTCTATATCGTGGCGGCGGAGGAACAGGGCGTCGCGCAGAAGGACCTCACTGGGACCATTCAGAACGACATCCTGAAAGAGTTCATGGTGCGCAACACCTACATCTATCCGCCCAAACCTTCGATGCGGATCGTGTCGGACATTTTTTCCTACACGTCGACGCATATGCCGAAGTTCAATTCGATCTCGATCTCCGGCTACCACCTGCAGGAGGCGGGAGCGACGGCGGACCTCGAGCTCGCCTACACGATTGCCGACGGTATCGAATATGCCCGCGCCGGCGTCGCGGCCGGCCTCGACATCGACCGTTTCGCGCCGCGCCTCTCGTTTTTCTGGGCGATCGGCATGAATTTCTTCATGGAAGTCGCGAAGCTGAGAGCAGCGCGCCTTTTGTGGGCCAGCCTGATGCTGAAGAACTTTTCGCCGAAGGACGAGCGCTCGCTGTCGCTGCGCACCCATTGCCAGACTTCGGGCTGGTCGCTGACGGCGCAGGACCCCTACAACAACATCATCCGCACCATGATAGAGGCGATGGCGGCGACTCAAGGCCACACGCAGTCGCTGCACACCAATTCCTTCGACGAGGCAATGGCGCTGCCGACCGATCATTCGGCCCGCATCGCCCGCAACACACAGCTCATCCTGCAGAAGGAATCCGGCACGACCCGGAGCATCGACCCGTGGGGCGGCTCTGCCTATGTCGAGCGGCTGACGCATGATCTGGCGGCGCGCGCGCTCGCCCATATCGAGGAGGTCGAGAGCCTCGGGGGCATGGCCGCGGCGATCGAAAAGGGCCTACCGAAGCTGCGCATCGAAGAGGCTGCCGCGCGCACCCAGGCGCGCATCGATTCCGGCGAACAGATCGTGGTCGGCGTCAATGCCCACCGTCCCGGCACGGACATCGAAGTCGACGTGCTGAGGATCGACAACGCGGAAGTCAGGGCGCGGCAATTGTCGAAGCTGCAGCGGCTGAAAGGCACGCGTGACGTCGCCGCCGTCGAGAGCGCGCTCGATGCGCTCACCCGTGCTGCCGGGAGTAACGAAAACCTGCTGGAATTCGCCATCCGGGCGGCGCGCGCCAATGCCACGGTCGGCGAGATTTCGCTGGCGCTGGAAAAGGTCTTCGGCCGCCATGTCGCCTCGGTGCAGACGATCTCCGGCGTCTATCGCAACGCGCTTGGCGACAATCCGGTGGTCGACCGGTTGCAGGACAAGGTCGTAGCGTTCGAGGAGAAGTCCGGCGGCAAGCCGCGTATTCTGGTCGCCAAGATGGGGCAAGACGGCCATGATCGCGGCCAGAAAGTGATCGCCACCGCCTTTGCCGATCTCGGCTTCGACGTCACCGTTGGGCCGATGTTCCAGACGCCGGACGAGATCGCCAAGCTGGCGGTCGAGCATGACGTGCACATCGTCGGCGCCTCGTCGTTGGCGGCAGGCCATTTGACGCTCATTCCCGAACTCAAACAGGCGCTGAAGAAGCTCGGCCGCGACGACATGCTGATCGTCGCCGGCGGCGTCATTCCACCGAAGGATTACGATGCAGTCCGGCAGGCAGGCGCAGCGGAGATCTTCCCGCCCGGCACGGTCATCCCGGAAGCGGCGGAGCGGCTGATGGACCGGCTGCTGCAGGCGGGCTGACGCTTTGTTATAATGCCCGTTGCAACGACCGACACGCTGAGTTATAATCAGCGTTGCAACAGGATGTCTCACCATGAACACGACCATTCGCAAGATCGGCAATTCCGAAGGCGTGATCCTACCGAGGGAGCTTCTCGATCGTCTGAACCTGAAGGCCGGCGACCAGCTTCAAATCGTTGAAACAGGTGACGGTCTTGCGCTGAAGCCGGTGGACGACAGCTTCGAGCGGCAAATGAAAGCTGCCCGCGAGGTCATGGACAAATACAAGGTCGCGCTTCAGAAGCTCGCCGAATGAGCTGGGAGTTTCTGACGCGGCGTGCAGTCGAAGCGATGCACGCCGAGCAGTTGCGCCGACACGGCGGAGCACAAGGCTTGAGGGATGAAAATGCCATTGAATCGGCGCTCGCCCGTGCGGAGAACAAAGCCAACTACGGAGACCCGTCGGTTGAAGAACTCGCCGCCGTCTATGTCTTCGGCATCGCCCGAAATCATGCCTTTGTCGACGGCAACAAACGCACCGCCATTGTCGCTGCCGGCGCATTTCTGATTGTGAATGGTTATGCCCTGTCGGCCAATGACGGCATGCTTTACGAATTCGTCATGGGCGCCGCCGCCGGTGAAATCGACGAGGCCGGTGCCGCGGCGTTCTTCCGCGATCATGTCGTCAAGCTCGAAGACTAACTATCGGAGAGCTTGACGATCTCCCATTCCTTGCCATTGACCACGGCAACTTCGCCGACCTTCTTGCCGAACAGGGCCATCGCCATCGGCGACATATGGGAAATTGTCCCCTTGGCCGGATTGGCTTCGTCCTCGCCGACGATCTTCCAGTGCACCTTCTTGCCGTCGTCGCTTTCCAGTGTGACGCCCATGCCGAAGCGAACCATGTCGCTGCCCGGTTCCGGCACGGAAAGCTCGGCGCTTTCCCGCCGCGCCGTCCAATAGCGAAGATCGCGCGAGACCAGCGCGATGCGCTCCCGGTCGGCCCTCTTCTCGGCTCTGCCCAGTTCGTCGCGCAGAGCGGCCACCTCCGCATCGATCAGCGCCAGGCCGTGTTCCGTCACCAGATTGCGGTGATGGCTGATCGGCCGCTCGCCGATGCCGGCAATGGCGTTTTCGCTGTCTTCCTCGCGGGTGAAGGCCCTGCTCATCCGATGAACTTAGGCCCGGCGCGACGACTCCACAAGCCATAGCCGGCAAACCCGACCTCGGGGCCGATCCCGTCTGGCACGAATCCTGCCGCGTGAGCGTTGGACGCAAGGGATCTGTGCCGATGTTGAACAGAAGAACGCTGCTTACGCAGACCGCCGGCTTTGCCGTCATGGGGCTTTCGCTCGGCAAGGCAGCGGCGGAAAACCTGCACGGCATCGACAAAGCCGCGATGCGCGGGGCGATCAATGCGACCGATCTCGGCGTCCGGCCCGGCGCGCTTGAGGACCAGAGCAAGGCTTTCACCAAGCTGCTGCGCGAAGCGCACGTTCGCGACATGCCGGTGTTCCTGCCGCCGGGGACCTATATCGTTTCCAACCTGTCGCTGCCCGGCCGCGTGCGCCTGTCCGGCGTGGCGGGCGCATCGCGGATCGTCTATGGCGGCAACGGCCATCTCATCATGGCGGAACAGGCCGAGCATATCGTACTCAGTGGACTGGTGTTCGACGGCAGCAACCACTGGATGGGCGATTATACGCAAGGCCTGCTCGATCTGCACCGCATCGCCCATCTCGTCGTCGACAATTGCCAGCTTACCGGCAGCGGCAAGAACGGTCTGGCGCTCGAACACGCCTCGGGCCGTATCGAACGCTCGGAGATATCCGATGCGGCCGATGCCGGCATCTATTCGGTCGAGGCCGATGGCCTGGAAATATCAGGCAATAGCGTCTCCGACTGCGCCAATGGCGGCATTCTGGTGCACCGCTGGCAGGCGGCGGAAGATGGTACCATCGTCAGCGGCAACCGCGTCGAACGCATCCAGGCGCGCAGCGGCGGAACCGGCCAGAACGGCAACGGCATCAATGCCTTCCGCGCCGGCAATGTCATCATCTCCGGCAATATTGTTTCGGATTGCGCGTTTTCGGCTATCCGCGCCAACAGTGCCAGCAATTTGCAGATCACCGGCAACACCTGCTCGCGCTCGGGCGAAACAGCCGTGTATTCCGAATTCTCATTCGAAGGCGCCATCATCAGCAACAACATCGTCGATAGTGCTGCGAACGGTATTTCGATCGTCAATTTCAACGAAGGCGGCCGCATGGGGGTCTGCTCCGGCAACATCGTCCGCAACCTGTCGACCAGCGGCCCCTACCCTGCCGATGCGCCCGGCTTCGGCGTCGGCATCAGCGTCGAGGCAGACACCACCGTTTCCGGCAATGTCGTTGAGAATGCGCCGCTCTACGGCATGCAGATCGGCTGGGGACCGTTCATGCGCAATGTGGTCGCCACGGGAAACGTCATCCGCAAGGCCGGAACCGGCATCGTCGTCACCGTGGTCGAAGGTGCCGGAACGGCAATCATTTCCGACAATGTCATCGACGGGGTCCAGAAGGGCGCGATCGTCGGCCAGCGCTGGGCCGAGCCGGTGACCGGCGACCTCGCCGCGTCAGGCAATGCCGGCTATGCGCATTTGACCGTCGAGCGCAATCACGTCAGTTGAGGGCGGCGGTGGGCCGGAGCGCGCCGACTTTGGCGCCGATCCGGCTTTCGATAGGCGGATTTGCCTGTTCGATCAGCTTTCCCGCCAGCGGCTGGTCTGCGTGCAAAAGCTTTGACAGCACGACCGCGAGCATGACTTCAGTTGCGCGGCCGGCGCCGTCGTCGCATTTCAGCGCGATGCCAAGGCCAAGCTCTGGAAGGGCGGCACAATGGACGCCCTCGGCGCCCCCCTTGGCAAAGATCCGGCCGGGCGCGGCCTCCATCATCGCGACGTCGGACCTGCCAGTGCCGGCGACGAAAAACGGCTCAGCCATGCAGGCGGAAAGCAGCCGCTTCGCCGCCCGGGCGCGCACCGGCTCGAAGCTGGCGCCTGTCGCCATGCGGGCAAAGCCAAGCGCAAAGCTGCGCAGCGGCACGGCATAGGTCGGAATCGAGCAGCCGTCAGTGCCACGGTGATCGGCGTCATGGGCAGCACCGGTCACCGCCTGCATCGCTTCGCGCACCATCTCCTGCGAAGCATGGCCAGCCTTGACGTAACCGCGATGGGCGATGCCGCTGTGAACGCAGGTGCATAGGAAGCCTGAGTGCTTGCCGGAACAATTGTTGTACAGCGCGTTCGGCACGCTGCCGGCGCGGGCAAGCGCCAGCGTCGCCCCATGGCTCGACGGCCAATGCGCGCCGCATTCGAGTGCCGTCTCGTCCAGGCCGGCCTTCGCCAGCATAGCCCTCGCGAGCTCGACATGTGGCGGCTCGCCGGAATGCGAGGCGCAGGCCAGTGCCAGCTCCCGGTCACCGAAGCCGTAGGCATCGGCAGCGCCGCTCTCGACCAGCGGCAACGCCTGGATCGCCTTGACCGCCGAACGCGGGAACACCGGTTGTGCCGTGTCGCCGATCTCCCAAACAGGCTTGCCGTCGGCGTCGAAGACGGCAACAGCGCCGCGATGCGCGCTCTCGACGATAGCGCCGCGCAAAACTTCGACCAGAACCGGATTTGTCATGAATTCCCCGCTAGCGCATGATCTCGAAACTCGGAATCAATTTTCGAAAAGGATCATGCGCAAAATCAAAGCGATATAGCGCCCTTTTGCGCGCGCGAAGCGGCGCGCGCGCTGTAATGCGGGGCCGCTTTTATCTGATCCGGTCGAGAATGGAAACGTAGTTGGCGACCGCCGCGCCGCCCATGTTGAAGATGCCGCCGAGCTTTGCTCCCGGCACCTGGATGCCGCCCGCCTCGCCGACGAGTTGCATGGCGGTAAGCACATGCATCGATACGCCGGTGGCACCGATCGGGTGGCCCTTGGCCTTCAGCCCGCCGGACGGATTGACCGGCAGCCTTCCGTCTTTCGCCGTATCGCCATCCAAGGCCAGCTTGGCGCCCTCGCCCGGCTTGGCCAGGCCCATCGCCTCATACTCGATCAGCTCGGCGATGGTGAAACAGTCATGCGTCTCGACGAAGGACAGGTCGCCGAGCGTCACGCCGGCCTGCTTCAGCGCCTGATTCCAGGCCTGCTCGCAACCTTCGAACGCGAGGATGTCGCGCTTCGACATCGGCAGGAAATCCTGCACATGCTCATTGGCGCGGAATGCGACGGCGCGGCGCATCTTCAGCGCCGTCGCCGTGTCGGCGAGGACAAGGGCGGCGGCGCCGTCCGAAACCAGCGAGCAGTCTGTGCGCTTCAGCGGACCGGCGACGAAGGGGTTTTTTTCGCTTTCCTGCCGGCAGAACTCGTAGCCGAAATCCTTGCGCATCTGCGCGTAGGGATTGTCGACGCCGTTCTTATGGTTCTTGGCGGCGATCATCGCCAGCGCATCCGACTGGTCGCCGTAGCGCTGGAAATAGGCTTGAGCGATCTTGCCGAAGACGCCAGCGAAGCCTGCCGGCGTGTCACCATCCTCCGGCAGATACGAGGCCTTGAGCAGGTTCTTGCCGATCTCAGGACCGGGCGTCGTCGTCATCTGCTCGGCGCCGACCACCAGCACGATACGGGCGGCATTTGCGTCGATGGCGCGGATGCCTTGCCTGACCGCCGCCGAGCCGGTGGCGCAGGCGTTCTCGACGCGGGTCGCCGGCTTGAAGCGCAGCCGGTCGTCTGCCTGGAGGACCAGGCTCGCGGTGAAATCCTGGGCGGAAAACCCGGCGTTGAAGTGGCCGAGCACGATCTCGTCGACGTCATCTGGACCGATGCCGGCATGATCGAGCGCCTCGACCGCCACCTTGGTGATCAGGCCCTCCAGCGTCTCGCCTTCGAGCTTGCCGAAGCGCGAATGCGCCCAACCGACGATGCATGCTGTCATGGCGATCTCCATCCTGCAGGCCCGGCTGCGCGATGTCGCGGCCGCTCGGCATTGTTCAAGGATGAACCGTTCCGCCGGTTTCGTGAAGGGGCCAGAACCGCACAATCGCTTGATCTTGATATCTGGTCATAACGCCTGGCATTTGCCAGCAAATCAGGCTGAATTTTTTGTTGATTGATGCGTCAATAAAAAATAAACTTACCCAACAGGCCGGAGCAAGAATGCCGAAACTCGGAATGGAGCCGTTGCGCCGCAAGGCGCTCATCGACGCAACGATCTCGGCGATCGGCGAGCGCGGTTCGCTTGATGTCACGATGTCGGAAATCGCCGGGCGCGCCGGCGTGTCCTCGGCGCTTGCCCACCATTATTTCGGCGCCAAGGACGAATTGCTGTTGGCGACGATGCGGCACATCCTGAGCGGGCTCACCGCCGATACGCGGCGCGCGCTTCGCACGGCCGGCACGGCGCGCCAGCGCGTCTCGGCAGTGGTCGCGGTCAATTTCTCCGACGTCCAGTTCCAGCCGGAAACGATCGCCGCCTGGCTCGCCTTCTATGTCGAGGCGCAGAAATCGGCAGCACTTCGCCGGCTGCTCAAGGTCTATGCACGGCGGCTGCATTCCAATCTGCTTAGCGGGCTGACCGGTATCCTGCCGAGAAGCGAGGCCGACCGGGTTGCCGAAGCGACGGCGGCGCTGATCGACGGGCTCTATATCAGGCGCGCGCTGAAGGACGGCGTGCCCGATGCCGCGACCGCGATCGCACTGGTTGAGGACTATCTCGAAATGAAGCTTAGCGGACGGCAGAAGCAGTGACATCCAAGCGACCCAACATCCTGATCGTCATGGTCGATCAGCTCAACGGAACGCTGTTTCCAGACGGGCCGGCAGACTTCCTGCACGCGCCACATCTGAAGGCGCTCGCCGCGCGTTCGGCGCGTTTTTGCAACAACTACACCGCCTCGCCGCTCTGCGCGCCGGGCCGCGCCGCATTCATGAGCGGCCAATTGCCGTCACGCACCGGGGTCTATGACAACGCCGCCGAATTCACCTCGTCGATCCCGACCTTTGCCCATCATCTGCGCGCCGCCGGCTATCACACCTGCCTCTCTGGCAAGATGCATTTCGTCGGGCCGGACCAGTTGCACGGCTTCGAGGAACGGCTGACCACCGACATCTATCCGGCCGATTTCGGCTGGACGCCGGACTATCGCAAGCCCGGCGAGCGGATCGACTGGTGGTATCACAATCTGGGCTCAGTGAGCGGTGCCGGAACTGCCGAAATCACCAACCAGCTGGAGTATGACGACGAGGTCGCCTTCCATGCGGTGCAGAAGCTCTACGATCTTGCCCGCGTCTCCGACGACGTCGCACATCGGCCCTGGTGCTTGACGGTTTCCTTCACCCATCCGCACGATCCCTACGTCGCACGGCGGCGCTACTGGGACCTCTACGAGGATTGCCCGGCGCTCGAGCCCGAGATCGGCTTCATTCCCTACGACAGGCAGGACCCGCATTCGCAGCGGCTCTACCGCGCCAGCGACTATGATAGCTTTGACATCACCGCGGAGCAGATCCGCCGCGCGCGGCGCGGCTATTTCGCCAATATCTCCTATCTCGACGACAAGCTCGGCGAGTTGCTGTCGGTGCTCGAGCGCACGCACATGCTCGACGACACGGTCATCCTGTTCTGCTCGGACCACGGCGACATGCTCGGCGAGCGCGGCCTGTGGTTCAAGATGTGCTTCTTCGAAGGTTCGGCGCGGGTGCCGCTGATGATCGCCGGCAAGAGCATACGCACCGGGCTGATCGACACGCCGGTCTCCAACCTCGACGTGACGCCGACGCTTTGCGATCTCGCCGGCATCGACATCAGCGCGATTGCGCCGTGGACCGACGGCCAGTCGCTACTGCCGCTGCTGAACGGAAGGAAACGCTCCGCGCCGGTGCTGATGGAATATGCAGCCGAAGGCTCGAACGCGCCGATGGTGGCGATGCGCGAGGGCCGCTACAAATTCATCCATTGCGAGATCGATCCGCCGCAACTGTTTGATCTTGAATCGGATCCGCTGGAATTGACCAACCTCGCCGCCGATCCGGCCAATGCGGCTTTGGTCGCGGCTTTCACCGGCAAGGTGCGGGAGCGCTGGGACATGGCGGCGTTCGATGCCGCGGTGCGTGCCAGCCAGGCACGCCGCTGGGTGGTCTACCCGGCGCTGCGCAACGGCACCCACTACCCTTGGGAATTCCAGCCGCTGCAGAAAGCATCGGAGCGCTACATGCGCAATCACATGAACCTCGACCTGCTCGAAGAGCAGAAGCGCTTTCCGCGAGGCAAATGATGGCAGACAGTCTCGTCCCCTCGCTCGACCATCTCAGGCAGGCCTATGCCGCCACCTCCAAGGCGACGCAGATCACGCCGCTGCTGGAATCGGCGGCACTCGCCCGCGAGACCGGCGCCGCCCGCTTCTTCGTCAAGGCCGAGTCGCTGCAATGGGCAGGATCGTTCAAGGTGCGCGGCGCCTACTGGCGGCTGAAGCGGCTGTCGCCTGACGAAGCCAAAAAGGGCGTCGTCGCCTATTCCTCCGGCAATTTCGCGCAAGGGCTGGCGGCGGCGGGCCAGGCGCTCGGCATTCCTGTCACCATCGTCATGCCGATCGACGCGCCGGCCGCCAAGCGCGACGCCACATCGGGCTACGGCGCGCACGTCGTGCTGACCGACCATGGCGAGCGCGCGCGTGAGGAAGTCGCTGCCGCCAGGGCGCGCGAGATCGCCGCGAGCGAAGGCCTGGCGCTGCTGCACCCGTTCGACGATCCGGAGATCGTCGCCGGCCAGGCCGGTGCCGGGCTGGAGGCACTCGACCAGCTCGCCGCCAGGCAAACCGAGGCCGATCTCTTGTTCTGCTCGGTCGGCGGCGGCGGCCTGATCGGCGGTGTTTCGCTGGCCTTCCACTACCTGTCGCCAGCCACGAAGATCATCGGCGTCGAGCCGGAAGGTTTTGACGGCATGGGCTCGTCGCTGGCACATGGCGCCATCGAAACCATGCCGATCGGGCCGAAATCGATCTGCGACGGGCTGATGTCGCGGCGGCCTGGCGACGCGCCGTTCGCAGCGGTGAAGACCGCCGGCGTTCGCGGCGTCACCGTCGACGATGCTTCGGTGCGGCGCGCTATGCGGATCGCCTTCGAGCGGCTGAAGCTGGTGCTCGAGCCTTCGGGCGCTGCTTCACTCGCGGCGTTGCTCGGCGGCAAGGTCGACGTGACCGGCAAGACCGTTCTCGTAGTGGCAACCGGCGGCAACGTCTCGCTGGCCGATTTCATTGCGCATATGAACCATGGGCGCGCATGAACCATGCTTGAAGCGGATTTCGTCATCATCGGCTCCGGCTCGGCCGGCTCGGCCATGGCCTACCGGCTGTCGGAGGACGGCAAGCATTCGGTGATCGTCATCGAATATGGCGGCAGCGATATCGGGCCGCTGATCCAGATGCCGTCGGCGCTGTCGATCCCGCTCAACATGAGCCTCTACGACTGGGGCTTTGCCAGCGAGCCGGAGCCGCATCTCGGCGGCCGCGTGCTGGCAACGCCTCGCGGCAAGGTCATCGGCGGCTCATCCTCGATCAACGGCATGGTCTATGTGCGCGGCCATGCCCGCGACTTCGACCATTGGGCCGAACAGGGCGCGGCCGGCTGGGGCTTCGCAGACGTGCTCCCGTACTTCAAGCGAATGGAGGACAGCAATGGCGGCGAGAATGGCTGGCGCGGCCATGGCGGCCCGCTGACTGTGCAGCGCGGCTCGCGGACCAATCCACTCTACGGCGCCTTTGTCGAGGCAGGCCGTCAGGCCGGTTTCGAGCTAACCGATGATTACAATGGCGCGAAGCAGGAAGGTTTTGGGCCGATGGAGCAGACCATTCGTGGCGGTCGCCGCTGGTCGGCGGCGAGCGCCTATCTCAGGCCGGCACTCAGGCGGAAAAATGTCAGCTTGGTCAAGGGGTTCGCCCGACGGGTAATCATCGAGAATCAACGCGCCACCGGAGTCGAGATCGAAGCGCGCAAGCGGATTCAGGTGATCAGAGCGCGGCGTGAGGTGATCGTTGCCGCGTCCTCGATCAACTCGCCCAAGATCCTGATGCTGTCCGGCATCGGCCCCGGCCAGCACCTCAAAGAGAACGGCATTCCGGTGATTGTCGACCGGCCCGGCGTCGGCCGCAATCTGCAGGACCACATGGAACTCTACATCCAGCAGGAATCGACAAAGCCGATCACGCTGAACTCCATCTTGAACCCGTTCTCGAAGGCATTGATCGGCGCGCAGTGGCTGTTCTTCAAGTCCGGCCTCGGCGCCACCAATCATTTCGAGGCGGCCGCCTTTGTGCGCTCGCGCGCCGGCGTCGATTATCCCGATATCCAGTATCACTTCATACCGGCAGCAGTCCGCTATGACGGCAAGGCGGCGGCGAAGGCGCATGGCTTCCAGGCGCATGTCGGGCCGATGCGGTCGAAGTCGCGCGGTTCGGTCACGCTGCGCTCGCCCGATCCCAAATCGAAGCCGGTGATCCGCTTCAACTACATGTCGCATCCGGACGACTGGACGGAGTTCCGCCACTGCATCCGGCTGACCCGTGAGATCTTCGGGCAAGCGGCCTTCGATCCTTACCGCGGCAAGGAACTGTCGCCGGGTTCGCACGTACAATCGGACGACGAGCTCGACGCCTTCATCCGCGACCACGCCGAAAGCGCCTATCACCCTTGCGGCACCTGCAAGATGGGCCGTGCCGACGATGCGATGAGCGTCGTCGATCCGGAATGCCGCGTCATCGGCCTCGAAGGGCTGCGGGTCGCCGATTCCTCGATCTTCCCGCGCGTCACCAATGGCAATCTCAACGCGCCGTCGATCATGACCGGCGAGAAGGCCGCCGACCACGTTCTCGGGCGCTCGCCGCTGGCGCCGTCCAACCAGGAACCATGGATCAATCCGCGCTGGCAGGCGTCGGACAGATAGGCCATGATCCGGCGGACGCACATTCCGCCTGCCGCGAAAGACGATTGGAGAACAGTCATGCGCGCCCAGCCAACGGCATCGCATTATGTCAATGGCCGCTATATCGACGACGAGCGCGGCGCGCCGCTGCCGGTCATCTATCCGGCGACCGGCGAGACCATTGCCATGCTGCGCTCGGCGACGCCGAACGTGCTTGAACTCGCGATCGAAGCCGCGCGTGCGGCACAGCCGGCCTGGGCACGGCTGAAGCCGGTCGAGCGCGGCCGCATACTGCGCCGTGCCGCCGACATTTTGCGCGCCCGCAATGCCGATTTGGCGCGTATCGAGACGCTCGACACCGGCAAGCCGATCCAGGAGACGCTGGTTGCGGACGCCCCTTCGGCGGCGGATTGCCTCGAATATTTCGGCGGCGCGGTCGCCGCCTTTAATGGCGAGGCCGTCGATCTCGGCGGTCCCTTTGCCAGGCGCGAGGCGCTCGGCGTCTGCGTCGGCATCGGCGCGTGGAACTACCCGATCCAGATCGCCGGCTGGAAATCCGCACCCGCCCTCGCCATGGGCAATGCGATGGTGTTCAAACCGTCGGAAAACACGCCGCTTTCAGCGCTGGCGCTCGCCGAAATCTACACCGAGGCCGGGCTGCCCGACGGGCTGTTCAATGTCGTGCAAGGTTTTGGCGATGTCGGCGCCGGCCTTGTCGGCCATGAGGTCGTCGCCAAAGTCTCGGTGACCGGCTCAGTGCCGACCGGCCGCAAGGTGCTGTCGCTCGCCGGCTCGAAGATGAAGCACGCGACGATGGAGCTCGGCGGCAAGTCGCCGCTGATCGTCTTCGAAGACGCCAACCTCGAAAACGCCATCGGCGGCGCGATGCTCGGCAATTTCTATTCGACCGGTCAGATCTGCTCCAACGGCACACGGGTCTTCGTGCAGCGCAGCATCCATGACCGTTTCGTCGAAAGGCTGACCGAGCGGACCAAGAAAATCCGCATCGGCGACCCGCTCGACCAGGACACGCAGATGGGGCCGCTGGTCTCGAAGGCGCAGCACGACAAGGTCGTCTCATACATCGAGGCCGGCAAGCAGGATGGTGCGGTGCTCGCCTGCGGCGGCAATGTGCCTTCGCTGCAGGGTTTCCAGGGCGGCTTCTTCGTCGAGCCGACGGTGTTCACCGGTGTCACCGACACGATGCGCATCGCCCGCGAGGAGATTTTCGGGCCTGTCATGAGCGTGCTGAAGTTCGACAGCGAGGACGAGGTGATCGAGCGCGCCAACGACACCGAATTCGGCCTCGCTGCAGGCGTGTTCACGCGCGACCTGGCGCGCGCCCACCGTGTCATCGCCGAATTGCAGGCCGGCACCTGCTGGATCAACGCCTACAATCTGACGCCGGTCGAAATGCCGTTCGGCGGCTTCAAGCAGTCCGGCATCGGCCGCGAGAATTCGCTCGCGGCATTGGCACTCTATTCGCAGCTAAAGTCGGTCTATGTCGAGACCGGTGATGTCGCCAGCCCGTACTGATCCTTGCGGGCTGTACCGTCCAGATACTGCGTCAGCGCACAGACCAGATGGTAGAAGATGCTGGCCGGCACCTCGCTTGCCAGCGAGCGGCCACGCTCGTCGATGCGGTCGATCCACAGGCCGAGCGGTGCCGGATTGATGTGCCAGCGGAACAGCCGGCCGACACGCGCCTCGATTTCCGGCTTCAGGTCGGGACCGCCCGAGCCATCCAGCGCGATCGCTGCCTTGATCGCTTCGGCCTGCGGCCAACTGCGCGAGACGCGGTCGAGCGGCAGCCCTTGCCGCGAGACGGCGCCGTAGGCGAGGCCTGTGGCGCGGTTCAGGCCATTCGCAATCGCCGACGCGTAGAGTTTCCTGGCGAGGCCGGTCAAGCCGCTCTGGCCGCTGCGGCCCGCGAAGTCGACCAGCAGCGAGGCCCATTCGAAATGATGGCCCGGTTCGGTCCACGTGCCTTTCTCGCCAGGGGCTGGCCGCCATTCATTGTCGAAATACTCACCCAGCGTCCAGCTTTCCGGGTCGAAGAAATGGCTGCGGAACAGATCGACGATGCGCGCGGCGCGGCGAAGATAGGCGCGCTCGCCGGTCGCCTGATGCCAGGCCAAAAACGCCTCGAGCAGATGCATGTGCGGGTTGGAGCGGCGTTCGCCCTCGCCGCTCGAGGTCTCGCGGAAGCCGGTCAGGCGTTCGTCCTCGAGATGCGCGTCGATGAACGCAAAGGTCTCCTCGCCAAGCCGCAATGCATCCGGATTACCGCACATATGGGCATGCGCCAGCGCCAGAAGCACGCAGGAATGGTCATAGGCATCCTCGGCGGCATCGGCGACGGTGCCGTCGACGTTGAGCGTGCGCACCCAGCCGCCATTATCGGTGCGGCCGTTCCTGGCCATGAATTCGAGGCCGTGGCTAATCAGCCGATCGGCCGGGCCGTTCCAGCCGCGCGCCTTGGCGACGGCGAAGGCATAGATCTGCCTGGCCTGCGTGCGCATGCGCTTGGGTTTCATCAGCGGGGTGGCGTCGAAACCGAGCGCCTCATGGAACCCGCCATGGCGCTCATCGACGCCGATCGTCGACCACAGCGGCACCGTCTCCTCGAACAGCCAATGGTGCACGCGGCGTTGCCAGGCGCCGCTTTCGATGACGCGATCGTCGGCGGGCGTGAACCTGGTCTCCAGGCGGCCGCTCTTTTCGAGCTGCTCGACGATCTTCTTGACGTTCTGGCTGTGGCTGACCGGCGCGACGAAAGTGGCGTCGGCGGTCGAGACGATGGCGACGTCCTTCAGGCCAATGGCCGACAGCAGGCGGCCGTCGCTGCGGATATAGGAGTTCTCGCAATCGATGGCGACGACGTCGCCGACAATGACGTTGCCCTGCTTGTCGGACGGCCCGACATCGAGCAGCGATTGCCAGGAACCGAGATCGTTCCAGCGAAAGCCGGCCGGCACCATGGCGATGCCGCTGGCGCGCTCCATGATCGCATAGTCGATCGATGTCGAAGGGATGGCGGCATAGAGCTCCAGAGGCATGTAGAGGCCGGAAAGATCCGATGTCGCAGCCTGGTAGGCAGCCTCTGTGGCGCTCCAGATGTCTGGCTGGAAAGCCATGAACGCGTCGCGCATGGCACTGGCGCGAAACAGGAAGATGCCGGTGTTCCAGTAGAAATTGCCGGCCTCAAGATAGCTCTGCGCGGTGGCGAGATCGGGTTTTTCGACGAAACGCGAGACATCGCAGATGCCATCGCGCTCGCCGGCCACCTCGATGTAGCCATACCCGGTCTCCGGTTGGGTGGGCTTGATGCCGAACACCACCAGCCTGCCTTCGCGCGCCGCCGCCGTGCCGGCCTCGACGCTCCGCCAGAATTGCTGCGCGGTCGCGATCTCATGGTCGGACGGCACCACCAGCACCAGGCTGTCGCCGAATTCGGACAAAGTGCGCAGGCTTGCCAAAGCGACGGCCGCGGCAGTGTTGCGTCCGGTCGGCTCGAACAGCGGGCCGCCGCCGGAAAGCTCGTGGCCGGCAATGTCGGCATGAACGCGGTCGGCGTGCCTTTCCGAGGCAATCAGGAAAACCGGCGTTTCGCCTTCCGGCCGCGCAGTCAGCCGGCGTAGCGTCTTGGCCAGCATCGAGCCGTCGCCGGAGAAATCATGGAACTGCTTGGGATTGTCCTCGCGCGACAGCGGCCACAGCCGCGAGCCGATGCCGCCGCTCATCACAAAACTGACGATCCGTTCGGTCATGAAAATAAGTCCCGCTCAAAAGGTCTGATTGTAGGCGCCGACTTCCGGGCTGCGGCGCAGCACCGCGTCGACGGCTTCGAACATCTGGCGACGCCGCTCGGACGATACCGGGCTTTCGACCACCACCACAAGCTCCGGCTTGTTCGATGATGCCCGCACCAGCCCCCAAGTACCATCCTCCGCCACGACCCTGACGCCGTTGACGGTGATCAGCTCGGCGATCTTCTGGCCGGCGAAGACTGCGCCCTCGTCCTTCATCTTGCGAACATCGCCTACGACCCGCTCGACGACGCCGTATTTGAGCTCGTCGGCGCAGTGTGGCGACATGGTCGGCGTGCCAAACGTCAGCGGCAGATCGCGGTAGAGGTCGGCCATGCTGCTTTGCGGGCTGCGATCCAGCATCTGGCATATAGCAATGGCCGTGACCAGGCCATCGTCATAACCGCGGCCAATCGGCGGATTGAAGAAGAAGTGGCCCGATTTCTCAAAACCGGCGACAGCGCCGAGTTCGGCGACCCGCCGTTTGATATAGGAATGACCGGTTTTCCAATAGTCGGTGACCGCGCCATTTCCCTGCAACACCTTGTCAGTCATGAACAATCCGGTCGACTTGACGTCGACGACGAAAGTCGAGCCGGGATAGAGGTGTGAGATGTCGCGCGCGAGCATGACCCCGACCTTGTCGGCGAAGATCTCGTTGCCTTCATTGTCGACCACGCCGCAGCGGTCGCCGTCGCCGTCGAAGCCGAGCCCGACGTCGGCCCCGGTTTCCAGCACCTTGTCGCGAATGGCGTGCAGCATCTTCATGTCTTCGGGATTGGGATTATAATTCGGAAACGTATGATCGAGTTCGACGTCGAGCGGGATCACCTCGCAGCCGATCCTTTCCAGTGCCTCGGGAGCGAAAGCCCCGGCGGTGCCGTTGCCGCAGGCGGCCACCACCTTGAGCTTCCTCGAGATACGCTTTCCCGCTGTCAGATCGTTGAGGTAGGTTTTGCGGAAATCCGCAACGAAGTCATAGGAGCCGCCACCGACAAGGTCGAAATCGCCTGAGAGCACGATCGCCTTCAGCGCGCTCATCTCCTCCGGACCAAAAGTCAGCGGGCGCGCCGCGCCCATCTTGACGCCGGTCCAGCCATTCTCGTTATGCGAGGCGGTGACCATGGCGACGGACGGCGTGTCGAGCGCGAATTGGGCGAAATAGGCCATCGGCGACAAGGCCAGCCCGACATCCTTGACCCGCGCGCCGGCGGCCATCAGCCCGGAAACCAGCGCCAGCTTGATGGCAAGCGAATAAGAGCGGAAATCGTGACCGGTGACGATGTCGGGTCCGGCACCCAGACGGCGGATCAGCGTGCCGAGCCCCATGCCGAGCGCCTGGACGCCGATCAGATTGAGCTCCGGCGGCTCGTTCGAGCCGGGATGGCCAAACCACCAGCGCGCATCATATTCGCGAAACCCGGATGGCTTGATCAACGCCGAGGTTTCGAACTCAAAAGTGTTTGGTCTGACATCGCTAACGATCTTCATCGACAAGGCTGCAACTCCAGGCGGCTGAATCAGATGCTTCGAGGCAAGTGGACGGTTACCTAGAAGCCCCTTTAAGCCGTGTTTGTGCGACAGGAAACTGAAACCTGTATGACGTAGCGGCTAAAGCGAAAGAAATGCGACGGAAGCGCTGCCATTGGCGCTTGCAGTAACCAAACGCGGCGGCTATAAGCCCGCGGTCTGGTCACGGAGTGTAGCGCAGCCTGGTAGCGCACATCGTTCGGGACGATGGGGTCGCAGGTTCAAATCCTGCCACTCCGACCAGAAAAAACAGCGGCTTAGCTGTTCTTGTTCCCGAAACAACCACCTTCCGCCGCAGTTCTGACCAATCGCGCTATGCGCTCAGGCGAAATCGCGTCACATCGATGGCCGCGGCCATCAGTGTCTGCGTATAGGTTGCCTGCGGATTGCTGAAGATCGCCTCGGACGGCCCCTCCTCGACGATCTTGCCCTGCTTCATGACGATGATGTAGTCGGCCATGGCGCGCACGACCGCGAGATCGTGGCTGATGAACAGATAGGACAGTTCGTGGTCGGCCTGCAGCTTGCGCAGCAATTCGACGATCTGCTTCTGCACGGAGCGGTCCAGCGCCGAGGTCGGCTCGTCCAGCACCACCACTTTCGGCTTCAGTATCATGGCGCGCGCAATGGCGATGCGCTGCCGCTGACCACCGGAGAATTCGTGCGGATAGCGGTTGCGCGTGTTCGGGTCGAGCCCGACTTCGAGCAAGGCATCGACGGCGCGGAGATCGCGCTGCCTGCGCGACAGATTGGGCTCGTGGACCAGCAGCCCCTCGGTGATGATCTGGCCGACGGTCATCCGTGGCGACAGCGAGCCGAACGGGTCCTGGAAGACCAGCTGCAATTCGCGCCGCAGCGGCCGCATCGCCTGGCGGTCGGCGTGGGAAATGTCGCGGTCGCCAAGCCGGATGATGCCGTCGCTGGGCAGGAGCCGCAGCAAGGCGCGGCCGAGCGTCGATTTTCCCGAGCCGGATTCGCCGACGATGCCGATCGTCTGGTTGCGCTTCAGCCGGATCGAAATGCGATCGACGGCGCGCAGCAGCAACGGCTCGCCGCCAAGAAATCCGCCGCCGATCCTAAAGGTCACCTCGACGTTCCTGCCTTCAAGCAGGACAGGGGCATTCGGCGGCGGCGGCGCCTTGGTGCCGGTCGGTTCGGCGGCGAGCAGCATCTTGGTATAGGCGTGCTGCGGGTTGACGAAGATCGCTTCCGCCTCGCCCTCCTCGACCACCTCGCCATAGCGCATCACATAGACCCGATCGGCAAAGCGCCTGACGATGCCGAGATCGTGGGTGATGAAGACGATCGCCATGCCGAGCTTGCGCTGCAGTTCGGCGAGCAGCATGAGGATCTGCGCCTGGATGGTCACGTCGAGCGCCGTCGTCGGCTCGTCGGCGATCAATATGTCGGGGTCGTTGGCCAGCGCCATGGCGATCATGACGCGCTGGCGCTGGCCGCCCGACAACTCATGCGGATAGGATTTCATCCGCCGCTCCGGATCGGGAATATGGACCAGCCGCAGCAGCTTCAGCGCCTCCTCGCGCGCGGCGACGGCGCCAAGTCCGCGATGCTTGCGGATCGGCTCGATCAGTTGGTTGCCGATCGAATAGAGCGGGTCTAGCGACGTCATCGGCTCCTGGAAGATCATGCTGATCTTGCGGCCGCGGATTTTGTTGAGCTCGGGCTTGCTCAAGGTCAAAAGATTGCGGCCGCGATAATCGACGGTGCCGGTGGCTTCGCCGTTCGAGGCGAGCAGGCTCATCGCCGCCATCATCGTCTGGCTCTTGCCGGAACCGGATTCGCCGACCACGGCGACGGTTTCGCCTGATTTGACGTGGATGTTGATGCCCTTCACCGCCTCCACCACACCGTCGAGGGTGCGGAAGCGGACGCGAAGGTCTTTGACGCTGAGGATGGTTTCGGAAGCAGCCATCTCAACGATCCTTCGGGTCGAGCGCGTCGCGCAGCCCATCGCCGACGAAATTCAGCGCGAACAGCGTGGAGACGAGAAAGAAGGCCGGGAACAGAAGCAGCCAGTTGGCCGAGCCGATGTTCTGGGCGCCGACCGAGATCAGCACGCCCCAGCTGGTCATCGGCTCCTGGACGCCTAGCCCGAGGAACGATAAAAAACTCTCAAGGATGATGACCTGCGGCACGAGCAGCGTCATGTAGATCACCACCGGCCCGAGCAAATTGGGGATCACATGGCGCAGCAGAATGCCGCGCTGGCCGACGCCCATGGCTTCGGCCGCCTGGACATACTCCTGCCGGCGGATCGACAGTGCCTGTCCGCGCACGATGCGCGCCATGTCGAGCCACAGCACGGCGCCGACGGCCAGGAACATCAGCACGAAGTTCCTGCCGAAGAACACCACCAGCATGATGACGAAGAAGATGAACGGCAAGGAATAAAGCACATCGACGATACGCATCATCACCTCGTCGACCCTGCCGCCGGCAAGGCCGGCGGTGGCGCCGTAGAGCACGCCGATGACCACGGCCACAATGCCGGCAAGCAGGCCGATGGCCAGCGATATGCGCCCGGCCATCAGCGTTCGGGACAGGAGATCGCGCCCGGTATTGTCGGTGCCGAACAGGAAATATTGCTGCTTGATCGAGGCACTCATCACCATTTCGAGACCGTCCGGCGATTTGCTCTCGATCTTTGTGTCATCGAAGGTATCGGAACGATCAAGGTAGCGAATGTTGCGGTCGTCGATCGGCTTGGACGATCTGACGGTAACGAACACACGGCTGCCCTCCTGCCGCCAGTCCTTGATGTCGACGCGCATACGCCTGATCGCCTCGTCGAGAGCGCCTTCGATCATGTCGGCCTTTGGATAGGCGGAGAAGCTCGGCGGCGTGCGGACATAGTCGCCATAGATGGTGGTGTATTGGTGCGGCACGAAAGAGGGTCCAAACACGCTGATGACGGCGATGAAGGCAAGATAATAGAGGCTGAACATGGCCGCGCGGTTGGCCTTGAGGCGCGCCCACGCGTCCCCCCACAGGGATCGGCCGACGACCGGTGCTGCAACTGCGATATCAGTCATAGCGCACCCTCGGATCAACGACACCATAGAGGACGTCGACGATCAGGTTGAAGACAATGGTGAAGAGCGCGATGACCACCACCGTCCCCATCACCAGTGTGTAGTCGCGATTGAGTGCGGCAACGACAAAATGGCGGCCGATGCCCGGGATAGAGAAGATGGTCTCGACGATGATCGAGCCGGTGAGAAGGGCTGCGGCCGCCGGACCGGTGAAGGAGACGATCGGCAGGATGGCGCCGCGCAGCGCATGCTTGACGACGACCGACCAGTTCGACAACCCAAGCGCGCGGGCGGTGCGGATGTGATGCGAGTGCAGCGATTCGATCATCGAGCCGCGCATCAATCGAGCGACGATGGCGATCTGCGGCAGAGCGAGCGTCAGCACCGGGCCGACCTTATTGATGACGGCTCCATCGCCCCAGCCGCCGATCGGCAGCAGCTTCCAGGTCAATCCGAATACAAGCTGGATCACCGGAGCGATGACGAAGGTCGGAATGGTGCTGCCGGCGGTCGCCAACGCGATCACCGAATAGTCGGCAAGCTTGTTCTGGTTGAGCGCGGCAACAGTGCCGAGCACGCTGCCGAGAAGCAGCGCCAGAACGAGCGCCGAAGCGCCGAGTTGGATCGAGATAGGCAGGCCTTCCCTGAACAACTCGCCGACGGTGAAATCCGGCATGTTGTAGCTGGGGCCGAAATTGCCGCGCAGAAGATTGCCTAAATAATGGAGGTACTGCAGCCAGAGCGGGTCGTTGAGCCCGAACTGGGCTTCGAGATTGGCCCTGATCTCGGGGCTCAGGCCCCGCTCCTGGTTGAACGGGCCGCCCGGCGCGACGCGTATCAGGAAGAACGCTATGGTCACGATGACGAACAGCGTCGGGATGGCGGTCAGCAGCCGCCGAAATACGTAACGCAGCATCGGTGCCCCGCTTGATCCAGAGCAGCGCGCGTCCAACTGGACGATTGCGCTCTAGCCTTCAAATCTTCGCACCGACATTGTCGAAAATCGAATCCGGTTCCCGGGCCGATGCGATGGCAAACCAGCGCCGCCGCGCATCGAGTTGCGCGGCGGCCTGGCTAAGGGATCAGTCCTTGCTGATGAAGCGGGACGGATGGATGTCCATCACATTGTCGTCGAAGCCGTGCAGCTTCGAGGAAACGATGTCGTGGTAGCTGTAGTAGAGAAGCGGGATGTTACCGACATCGTCGACGAGGATGCGCTCGGCCTTGGCGAGTTCCTTCATGCGCTCTTCGGGCTTGCCGCCGGCGGCGGCGGCCTTGTCCATGGCCTCTTCGTATTTCGGGCTGACGTAGCTCGAATAGTTGTTGCCGCTGGCCTTGCGGGTGATGCCAAGGAAGGTTTCCGGATCCTTGTAGTCGGCGATCCACGCGGCACGCGCCACATCATAGTCGCCCTTCTGCTCAAGGAAGGAGTAGTGGGTCTTGGTATCGGTGTTGAGCAGCGTGACCTCGACGCCAAGCGGCTTCAGCTGTTCCTGGATGGCGACAGCGGTGTTCTTGTGGTTTTCCGAGGTGTTGTAGCGGATCTGCATCTTCAACGGATGCTCGGGCGTATAGCCGAGCTTCTCCAGGATTTTCTTGGCTTCATCCTCGCGGTCGATCTGCGGCATGTCAGCGTATTTGGCCAGTGCCGGCGTGTAGCCCTCGATGCCCGGAGGCACCATCGAATAGCCGGGCAGCATCGAATTCTGCCAGACTTTTTCGGCGAGAAAGTCGCGATCGATCGCCATCGAGATGGCGTTGCGCAGTTCGACATTGTCCCACGGCGCCTTGTCGGTCTTGATCGCATAATAGTAGGTGCCGAGATATGGCCCGACACGGACCTGGTCGCCGAATTTGGACTTGAGATCGGCGAGCTGTTCCGTCGGCAGGTCACCGTAACTGTCGAATTCGCCGGCCTCGAAGCGCTTCATCGCAGACGAGCGATCCTCGGTCGGGATGTAGTTGACCACGTCTAACTTGACGCTGGCGGCGTCCCAGAATTTCGGATTCTTCACCAGCTTGAGATGGTCGTTGGGAATCCACTCCGCCGCTGTAAAGGCCCCGTTGGAGACCAGCTTGCCTGCCTTGATCCAGTCGGCGCCAAGCCTTTCGATGGACGCCTTGTTAACCGGAAAGGTCGCCTGATGGGTCAGCATCTCCAGGAAGTAAGGCGTTGGCGCCTTGAGGGTGACTTCGAGGGTATTTGCGTCAATCGCCTTGACGCCCATATCCTCCGGCTTGGCCTTCTTGGTGTTGACTTCCTCGGCACCCTTCACCGGATAGAGCATGGAAGCGTATTCGGCAGCGGTGGCCGGATCTTCCAGCCGACGGAACGAATAAACGAAGTCGTCCGCCGTCACCGGGCTGCCATCCGACCAGAGGCCGTCCTTGCGCAGCTTGAAGGTGTAGACAGTGCCGTCGTCGGACACCGTCCAGCTTTCGGCTGCGCCCGGAATGAGGTTCGTCTTCTGGTCATGCATGACGAGGCCCTGGAACAGGTCGCGTATGATATCGGCTTCGTAGACCGTCGAGGTCTTGTGCGGATCGAGCGTCTCCGCTTCGGCGGCGGCTCCGCGGTTGTAGACGGTTTCGGCGAAAGCCGGCGTGTAGAACGTACCGGCGGCCAAGACCATGGTCGTGGCGAGTACCGTCGCCTTCAGCACATGTTTCAGCATGGAGTTCTCCCTAATGACGTCGCCCTTCAGCTACGTCTCTAAGTGTTGACGCCCCGAAACCGATTGGCTGGTTCCTTTCGAGCGCGCAGCCGGTTCCCTTTCCGGCAGCTGGTGGCCAAACAGTAACGTGGAGATTTTTTATTTCAACAGACTCTCGGGGTCACCCAAAGTAAGGGGGCCGGGGCAGCCGCTTTGCGAACCGCCAATCAATGATCGAAAGCATGAGTTTGGCTGGGTTTCCTGGCCAGAACGCCGATAATCTGGCTGATTATTTCAGTTTACCGGAATGTATTAATTGGTTCTTAGGCAACCAAGGGTTACAAATCCCGATGGGTTCGGCACATCGACCTTTATGGTCCAACGGGCAAGGGCAATGAACAAGATAGACAGTAATACTGTCACATTAAAGCGTAAAATATTGCGCCCAATAAGGGCAAATCTACGCAAAATTGGAGAAGAATCCGGAACTTCCGCGGTCGAATTCGCCCTGCTTTCCCCGATCTTTATCCTGCTCGTACTCGGAATGGTTGCATATGGTATCTATTTTGGTGCAAGCAACTCGTTGCAGCAAATCGCCGCCGATGCCGCCCGTACTGCAATTGCCGGATTGAACCAAACCGAGCGCCAGGCGCTGGTGGCGGGTTTCGTCAAAAACAATGCCAGTGGATACCCGTTCGTCGATTCCGGCAAGCTGACCTATCAGGCGACGGACAGCACGGCCGACGGAAATCAGTTCGTCGTGTCGATCCAGTACGATGCCAGCAACCTGCCGATCTGGAACCTGTTGCCCAGCCTTGCGATGCCGCAAACCACGATCTCGCGCAGGTCTACCATCAGGATTGGAGGCATTTGAAATGTCGCAGTTCTTGCTGAGGGGCATCGGGCGGATCGCTCGCTCCATCGTTGGCGACAAGAAGGCGAACTTTGCCGTCATGACTGCGCTGATAGCGCCATTCGCGCTGGGGCTGGCGGCCTTCGCTGTCGACGAAGGTTCGATCTACACGGAGCGCAGGGAAGCCCAGGCGATGACCGATCTGGCGGCGATCACCGCGGCGTCGAACATCAACAATATGGAAGCCGCGGCGGTAACCACGCTCAGTGACAACCGAATGCCCGGCATCATTGTTCAAAAGCCGGGTGAGACAATCGTTCCCACGGTTGGGAAAACCGTCGTGTCCGTCACCGGCGGCCGATACTCAGCGGCGTCCTCGGTCGGGGTCGACAAGCGCTTCGAAGCCGGTAAAACGCCTTACAACGCCGTTCGCGTCACTCTACACAAAATCCCCGCCCGGTATTTCGCCAGTTCGCTCATCCCTACTCCGGTTGTCGGCACCGAAGCCATTGCCAGCATGACGCCGCAAGCGATGTTCTCGGTCGGATCCAGGCTTCTCAGCGTCAACGGCGGCATCCTCAACGCGCTTCTCAGTAAGCTGCTGGGCGGAAACATCTCGCTCAGCGTCATGGACTACAACGCGCTGATTTCGGCCGACGTCAACGTGCTTTCGTTCGTCGATGCCCTTGCGGTGCAGTTGCAACTGACCGGCGTCAGCTATTCCGAAGTGCTGGCCTCGAAAGCGACGGTAGGCCAGATCGCGACCGCCATGGCCAATGCTTCGGGGACGGGCAGCGCCAGCAAACTTGTCCTACAGACAATCGCGTCGAGGGCTACCAACACGGCCAAGATACCGCTCAATCATCTTGTCGACCTTGGTTCGATCGGCAAGCTCGGCCTCGGACAAAAGTCTCCAGGCTTTTCCGTCGACGCAAGCGCGATGGGCATGCTGGGTGCCGCCGCCTCGCTGGCCAATGGCTCAAACCAGGTCCAGGTCGATCTCGGCGCCACTATTCCGGGACTTACCTCCACCACGCTCGCCGTCGCCATCGGTGAACCGATGCAATATTCACCCTGGCTGGCCGTCGGGGAAAAAGGCACCGTGGTGCGCACTGCGCAGACACGAATCAAGCTGGTCACCACAGTCGGCATCGGCAATTCCAATCTCGGCGGCGGCATCAGTCTGCTGTCCGTCAACCTGCCTCTGCATGTCGAAGTCGCCTATGCGGAAGCCAAACTAACCGACATCAGCTGCCCGACGGGCCGGCCGGATAGCATCAAGGTCTCGATCGCCGCGCAGCCTGGCGTGGCCTCGCTGCACCTTGCCGCCAGCGACGCCGACAACAACCCATCGGCCTTCGCCGATTTCAGCAATCCGCAATCGTTCTCCGATGCCACGATTGCACAGGTAAGCGTGAAGCTCCTGCTGCTCACCCTCAATCTGCTCGATGTGAAGGGTTCTTCAGCACTTGCGATCACCAACAACGATCCGACCACATTGACGTTCGACAGCACCGATATCGCCAACAAGACGATAAAGACGGTTTCGACGAAGAACCTGACGCAATCGCTCACCACGTCACTGGTCAGCGGGCTGTCGCTCTCGGTCAATGCGCTGGGCCTCGGGCTGGACGTGACGGCTCTGCTCGGAACGGTGAAGCCGGCGGTGGTAACGGTTCTGAACGGCGTGACGGCGCCTGTCGACGCACTGGTTTATAACGTTCTTGCAGCGCTTGGCGTGCATGTCGGCGAGGCCGATGTCCGGGTTGTCGGCGCGACTTGCGGGCGCTCCGTACTCGTTCAATGAGATCAAATAGAGATCAGCCGATCCGGCCGAGAAAGCAGCCGAGCGGCGGCAGGGATAGAGCTCCTTCCTGCAAGACGCCGGTAGTACTGCCAAGATCTATCGGCTCTATCACATCCAGATCCGGCGGCGATTGCCAGCCGGCCGGCTCATCGGCAAAATTGAAGACGCAGAGCAGCTTTTCGTCACCGCCTTCGCGAATGAAGGCAAGGACGTCGCCCTCAGCATCGAGAAACCGGATCGAGCCTCGAACCAGCGCCGGATGCTGCTTGCGCAAGGCCAGCATCGCCCGGTAGCTCGCCAGGACGGAGGTTTGCTCGCCGTCCTGGACATCGACCGCGCGGGCGCGATGGTTTGCCGGGACCGGAAGCCACGGCTTGCCGGTTGAAAAGCCGGCATTATCGGCGCCAGCCTCCCAGACCATCGGCGTGCGGCACCCATCCCGCCCCTTGATCTCCGGCCAGAAGCGGATGCCGAAAGGATCGCGCAAATCCTCGAACGCCAGCTCGGCCTCCTCCAGCCCGAGCTCCTCGCCCTGATAGAGGCAGATCGACCCGCGCAGGCAAGAAAGCAGCACGATTGAGAATTTCGCCACCCTGTCCGGATCGCCGCCCGGCCTTGTCCAGCGGCTGACATGGCGCACGACATCGTGGTTGGAGAATGCCCAGCAAACCCAGCCGTCGAACACCGTACTCTCGAAGGCCTCGACACAACCGCGCACATGCGCCGCGGAGAATTGCGGGCCAAGCAGGTCGAACGTGTAGGACATTTGGAGCTTGTCGCCGCCGCCCGTGTAGGCGGCAAGCGTCTGCAACGAACGGCTTTCGTCACCAATCTCGCCGACCGCGGCGCGGCCTTCGTACTCGTCAAGCAACGCCCGGAAGCGCCTGAGAAAAGCAAGGTTTTCCGGCTGCGTCTTGTCGAACAGATGCTCCTGGTAAAAATAGGGGCTGGTTGCCGTATTGGTGCCGGCGACGCTTTCCGCCAAAGGCGGGTTGCTGCGGAGCCAGCGGTCGTGGACGTAATAGTTGACCGTATCCAGCCGGAAACCGTCGACGCCACGCTCGAGCCAGAACCGCACCGTTTCCAGCAAGGCGTCCTGCACCTGCGGATTGTGGAAATTCAGGTCCGGCTGCGAGGCGAGGAAATTATGCAGGTAATATTGCCTGCGCGTTGCGTCCCATTCCCAGGCGGGGCCGCCGAAAAGCGACAGCCAGTTGTTGGGCGCGGTGCCGTCGGGCTTCGCATCGGCCCAGACGTACCAGTCGGCCTTGGCGTTATCGCGGCTCGTTCGGCTTTCGACGAACCATTCGTGCCGATCCGACGAATGTGACAAGACCTGGTCGATGATCACTTTCAGGCCGAGCCGGTGCGCCTCTGCAATCAGCGCGTCGAAATCCTCTGATGTGCCGAACATCGGATCGACGGCGCAGTAATCCGATACGTCGTAGCCCATGTCGGCCATTGGCGACTTGAAGAAAGGCGACAGCCAAACGGCGTCGACACCGAGCGATGCGACATGGGCAAGCCTCGAGGTGATGCCGAGGAGATCGCCGCTACCGTCGCCTGTCGTGTCCTGGAAGGAGCGCGGGTAGATCTGGTAGATGACGCAGCCGCGCCACCATTCGGCATTGTCACCCATCATGGCTCTCCCCTGCGCCCGCCTGCGCGGCCCTGCTTTCGATCATGAATATGACCGTTCGCCCCAAAACCGGCCGTGAGATATCGCCACTATCCGTTTCGATGGCTGGGCACCAATGAAAACCCGCCCGTTCCGGCAGCGTGAACATGCAGGCCCGACGGTCACCATTGATGATCACGGCAAGGCGACCGTCCTCATCGCCGAGAACCATGACCAGCCGATGCCGCCTAGGATCGTGCCAGGCTGCTTCGTCGAGCGGCACGCCGGTTTCGCTCAGCCAGACGACGTCAGCTATTTCCGAGCCGGCCGCAGGCTCGCCGGTGAGAAAGCTTGCGTCCAAAAGCGCCGGCGCGGCACGACGCATCTTGGCGAGCAGAGCCGTGTACCGCTCCAGCGCCCGGTCGCGCCCGGCCCAGTCGAGCCAGGTGATGTCATTGTCCTGCGCGTAGGCGTTGTTGTTGCCGCGCTGCGTGCGGCCGAATTCGTCGCCGGCCGTCAGCATGATCGTGCCGCGCGAGGCAAAGAGCGTCGCCAGCAGTGCGCGTTGGTCATCGAAACGGGCCGTAACGATTGACTGGTCGTCGGTCTGGCCCTCGACGCCATTGTTCCAGGACAGGTTGTCGTCGTGGCCGTCGCGGTTCTGTTCGCCATTGGCCTCGTTGTGCTTGTGTTCATAGGCAACGATGTCGGCCAGTGTCATCCCGTCATGTGCGGCGATGAAATTGATGCTGCGGACCGTTGCCTGGCCTGGTTTGGCAAAGACATCGGACGACCCCGCAAGCCGCGTCGCCAGCGTACCGATCATGCCGCCGTCGCCGCGCCAGAAGCGGCGGATATCATCACGGTATTTGTCGTTCCATTCGAGGAAGGGCGGCGGAAAATTGCCGAGCTGATAGCCATCCGGTCCGATGTCCCAGGGCTCAGCGACCAGCACACGGTCGGCAAGAACTGGGTCGTTGCGAATGGCGTTCAGCAGCGGCGCATCGGCGTCGAAAACGCCGTCGACGCGGCCAAGGATCGGCGCCAGGTCAAAGCGGAACCCGTCGACACCGGCGTGCTGGACAAAGTGGCGAAGCGTGTCGAGGACCATTTCCCGGACGACCGGATGATCGCAGGCAACCATATTGCCGGTTCCGGTGTCATTGACCAGAGCGCCGTCGGCCTCGTGCCGGTAGTAGGCGCGGTTGTCGAGCCCGCGCAGCGACAATGTCTGGCCGAGCCGGTCGCTTTCGCCGGTGTGGTTGAACACCAGGTCGAGAATGGTACCGATGCCAGCCTCGCGCAGCGCGGCGACCGTTTCGCGCAGCTCAGCCAGACCGCCGGGCGCCAGTCGCGGATCCAGCGCCATGAAGGTCACGGGATTGTAGCCCCAGGCGTTGCCCAGCCCGAGCGGCGGCAAATGCCGTTCGTCGATCGATGCAGTCACCGGCATCAACTCCACGGCTGCAACGCCGAGTTTTTGCAGATGCTCGACAACAAGAGGATGAGCGAGGGCTGCAATGGTGCCGCGTTGCTTCTCGGGAATGTCGGGATGCAGCTTTGTGAAGGCGCGCACCTGCACCTCGTAGATGAGGCCGCCGGGCCTAAACAGAGGCGGCAAGGCGGGCAAGGGTTCCGGCAAGGCGCCGGCAATGGCCTTCGGCATCAGCGACGCCGTGTCGCCCCCCTCGCCCTGGCGTGCGGCGAGCCGGCCGTCATAGGCATAGGGTCTGTCGATCTCGACGGCATAGGGATCGGCCAGCAGCTTGTCGGGATCGAACCAGAGCCCCTGTTCCGGCGCGTAGTCGCCATCGGCGCGGAACCCGTATCGGGTGCCGGCGGCGAGACCGGCAACAAAAAGCGTATGCACGCCGTCGCCCTCGGGCTGCAGTTCAAGCCGGTCGATCTCGCGCCTTCCTCGCTCGTCGAAAATCGAGACCCAGATGCGCCGAGCCGACGAGGACCATACGGCGAAGCGAATGCCTTCTTTGGTGATGGTTGCGCCGAGTTGGCTCACGCGCGCTCACAGCAGCAGGTCGTAGACAGTTTGAGGCGTTGCCAGGTTAGCTCCCCCTTCTCCCCTTGTGGGAGAAGGTGTCGCCGAAGGCGACGGATGAGGGGTGCTCCAGCTTGGCGCGGACGGCATTCCTTCCAACACCCCTCATCCGTCTCGGCGCTTCGCGCCGATCCACCGCCCGGGGGCGAGCCACGGGTCTCGCCCCGTCCTTCGGACCCCACAAGGGGAGAAGGAAAGGCGCGCCGCTCCAAGCTCACGTAATCACGCTCGGCTTGGCGCGGCCGGTATGGCTGCGAATCCCGGCAATGTCGTCGGCCGCCGTAATCAGATCGGCAAGCGCCTCCTGGGTGTCGAGATCGTGGCGGCTCTTGTCTGGCTCGTAGCGCTCGAAATAAAGGCGCAGCGTCGCGCCCGAGGTGCCGGTGCCGGACAGGCGGAAGACGACGCGCGAGCCGCCTTCGAACAATACTCTTATGCCCTGGTTCTTGCTGACCGAGCCGTCGACCGGATCGTGATAGGCGAAATCGTCGGCGCTGGCGATTGTCATGCCGCGCACGCTGGTGCCCGGCAGCGAGCCAAGTTTGCCGCGCAGTTCGTCGACAAGCGCATTGGCGCGATCGGTCTCGACCTCCTCGTAATCGTGGCGCGAATAGTAGTTGCGCCCATAGGCCGCCCAATGCTCGGTGACGATCTGCCTGGCGCTTTCGCCGCGCGCGGCAAGGATGTTGAGCCACAAAAGCACGGCCCACAGGCCGTCCTTTTCGCGGACATGATTGGAGCCGGTCCCCGCACTCTCCTCGCCGCAGATCGTCGCCATGCCGGCATCGAGCAGATTGCCGAAAAACTTCCAGCCGGTTGGCGTTTCATAGATGCCGATGCCGAGCTTTTCGGCGACCCGGTCGGCAGCACCGCTGGTCGGCATCGAACGGGCGATGCCTTTCAGCCCGGCCTTGTAACCCGGAGCCAGATGGGCATTGGCGGCGAGCATCGCCACCGAATCCGACGGGGTGATGAAAATGCCCTTGCCGATGATCAGGTTGCGGTCGCCGTCGCCGTCGGAGGCCGCGCCAAAGTCGGGCGCATCCGGCCCCATCATCTCGTCGTAGAGGTGTTTTGCATGCACCAGATTGGGATCGGGATGGTGGCCGCCGAAATCCGGCAGCGGGATAAAATTACGAGCGGTGCCGTTCGGCGCCCCTAGCCGGTTTTCGAGGATCTCCTTGGCATAGGGGCCGGTCACCGCATGCATGGCGTCGAAGCGCATGCGGAAGCCTGATTTGAACAACGCCCGCAAGGCATTGAAATCGAACAGGCTTTCCATCAGTTCGGCATAGTCGGCGACCGGATCGATGATCTCGACGGTCATGTCTCCTGCCTCGACCGTGCCGATCGTGTCGATGTCGACCGGTCGGATATCGGCGATCTTGAAGCTCGAAATCACCTTGGTTTTTTCGAAGATCGCGTCGGTCAGCTTTTCCGGCGCCGGGCCGCCATTGCCGGCATTGTACTTGATGCCGAAATCCTCATGCGGGCCACCCGGATTGTGGCTGGCGGACAGGATGATGCCGCCGAAGGTCTTGTATTTGCGGATGACATGCGAAGCGGCCGGCGTGGATAAGATACCGCCCTGCCCGACCATCACCTTGCCGAAGCCGTTTGCCGCGGCCATGGCGATGGCCTTCTGGATGACCTCGCGGTTATAAAAGCGGCCGTCGCCGCCGATCACCAGGGTCTTGCCTTCGAACCCGTCCAGCGCGTCGAAGATCGACTGGATGAAGTTCTCGGCATAGTGCTCCTGCTGGAACACCGGGACCTTTTTACGCAGCCCGGAGGTGCCGGGCTTCTGGTCGGGATAGGGTTTGGTGGCGACAGTGCGGATCATCAGTCAGGCAGCCCTTTTCGAAAGCAACAAGCGATAGAGTTGGACATATTTTTCGGCGCTTTTGTCCCACGACACGTCGGCCTTCATGCCTTGCCGCTGCATCGACGCCCACACCGCGGGATTGGCATGCGCTTCGACAAGGCGGCGGATGGCGTGCAGCAGGGCGCCAGCAATGGGGGGCGCAAACTGGAAGCCGGTCGCCACGCCGGCAGAGATGGCGGCTTCGTTGGCATCGATAACCGTGTCGGCAAGGCCGCCGGTACGCGCGACGACCGGCACGCAGCCATAGCGCAGGCCGTAAAGCTGCGTCAGCCCGCAAGGTTCGAAGCGCGACGGGATAATGATGGCGTCGCAGCCGCCCTGCATGGTGTGGGAGAGCCCCTCGTCATAGCCGACGACGACGCCAATGCGACCACGATGGCGGGCTGCGGCGGCAAGCAACGCGCCTTCGAGCCCGGCGTCGCCAGACCCAAGGATTGCCAGCCGTGCACCTGCCGCGACGATACCGTCGACGGCGGCCGCCAATATGTCCATGCCCTTTTGCCAGGTCAGCCGGCTGACAACGCAGACGATCGGGCTGTCATCGCGATCGAGGCTGAAACGGTCCTCGACCGCGGCCTTGTTGGGCATTCGCGCCTTAAGCGTCTTTGCCGTGTAGTTGGAGACCAGATGCGTGTCGGTTTCCGGGTTCCAGATCTCGGTATCGATGCCGTTGACGATGCCATGGAGATCGACGGAGCGCATGTTGATCAGGCCGTCGAGGCCCATGCCGAATTCGGGCAAGCGGATTTCCTGCGCATAGGTCGGGCTGACCGTGGTGATCGCCCAGGCGGCCTGCAGGCCGGCCTTGAGGAAGCCGACGCCGCCATAATATTCGACGCCGTCGAGCGCCATCGCCGCCGCCGGCAGGCCAAGCTCGCCAAAGATGCCGGCGCCGAACTGGCCCTGGAAGGCGAGGTTATGGACGGTGATCATCGACGGCGTGCCGACCGCCTTGCCGTAGCGCATATAGGCGAGTGTCATTGCCGACTGCCAGTCATGGGCATGGACGATATCGGGCAGGTAGCCGGAGATGGCGCCGGCAGCAATATCACCGCCGACCTGGCTCAAGGCCGCGAACCGCCGCCAATTGTCCGGCCAGTCGGCGCCGGCCGCGTTGCCGTACGGGCCGCCGGGACGGTCGAAAAGATGCGGCGCGTCGAGCACAAACAGGTCGAGCCCGGCGATCTGGACGGCATGCACCGAAGCCTTCCCACCCTGCAGCAATGGATATTGCTGAACCGCCTTCTTTTTCCTGAAGGCGCCCATCACCTGAGGATAGCCGGGGACGAGCGTGCGCATGTTGACGCCGTTGCCGGCCAATGCCACGGGCAAGGCGCCAGTCACGTCGGCGAGCCCTCCGGTTTTGACCAGCGGAAAGATCTCGGGCGCCACCGACAGAACCTGCATGCACTACGATCCCAGCCTGTTGACCATGTCCTGCGTGACCAGGCAGATGCCTTTTTCCGAAACGCGGAAACGCTTGGCGTCGAGGACAGGATCCTCGCCGACCACCAGCCCCTCCGGGATCCTGACGCCGTGATCGATGACCACGCGCTTCAGCCTGGCGTTGCGGCCGACATGGACGTCGGGCAGCATGACGACCTCCTCCAGCGTCGAATAGGAATTGATGCGCGCGCCGGTGAAGATCAGGCTTCGCTTCAGCGAAGCGCCCGAAACGATGCAATCGCCCGACACGAGAGACGACACGGCCGACCCGCGGCGGCCATCTTCGTCATGCACGAACTTTGCCGGCGGCTTCAACTCGGCGTAGGTCCAGATCGGCCAGTCGCGGTCGTAGAGGTCGAGTTCCGGCGTGATGTCGGTCAGGTCGATATTGGCTTCCCAATAGGCGTCGACCGTGCCGACGTCGCGCCAATAGGCTTCGTTCTCGGCGGTCGAGCGCACGCATGATTTGGCGAAGCGATGCGCGATCGCCTTTCCGTGTTCGACGATGTAGGGGATGATGTCCTTGCCGAAGTCGCGGCTGGAGCCGGGCTCCGCTGCATCGCGACGCAATTGCTCCATCAGGAACTTGGTCTTGAACACATAGATGCCCATCGAGGCCAGCGCAAAATCCGGCTTGTCGGGAATGCCCGGCGGATCGGCGGGCTTTTCGATGAAGGAGATGATGGTGTCCTTGGTGTCGACATGCATGACGCCGAAGCCGGTGGCTTCCATGCGCGGCACTTCGAGGCAGCCGACGGTGACATCGGCGCCGGCCTCTACATGCTGGCGCAGCATCAATTCGTAATCCATCTTGTAGACGTGGTCGCCGGCCAGGATGACCATGTATTCCGGCCCATAGGCCTCGATGATGTCGATGTTCTGGTACACGGCGTCGGCGGTGCCCTCATACCACTGTGTTTCCGACACACGCTGGCTGGCCGGCAAGATGTCGAAACTCTCGTTGCGCTCGGGCCGCAGGAAGTTCCAGCCGCGCTGCAGGTGGCGGATCAGCGAATGCGCCTTGTACTGGGTGGCGACGCCGAGGCGGCGGATACCGGAATTGAGCGCATTGGACAGCGCGAAATCGATGATGCGGGTCTTGCCGCCGAAATAGACCGCCGGCTTGGCGCGGCGGTCGGTCAGTTCCTTGAGCCGGCTGCCACGGCCGCCGGCCAGCACATAAGCCATGGCGTCGCGTGCCAGCGGCTGTGTTCGTTTTGTTTCAGCCATTCCTATCCTCCCAGGTTAGATGCTCCAGACATAGCTCAGTCCGGGACGAATTCGAGCATGATCGTCGACAGCGGCGGCAAAAGCATCGTCGCCGAAATGCCTCCTCCTTCCGCCCGAGCCTCGACGAGGCCGCTGTTGCCCTTGCCGGAACCGCCATAGTCCGTGGCGTCGGTGTTGATGATCTCGCGCCATTTTCCGGTCTGCGGCAACGGCACGCGGTAATTGTCGCGCGGCACCGGCGTGAAGTTGGAAATGACGGCGACCGGGTTGCCGCCCGGCGCGCTGCGCAGCCAAGCGAACACCGAATTCGCGCTGTCATCGACGATCAGCCAGGAAAAGCCCTCCGGCTCGCAGTCGCGGGCATGCAGCGCCGGGCGCGAGCGGTAGAGATAGTTGAGATCGCGCACCGTCTGCCAGACACCACGGTGGAGCCGGAAATCGAGCAGGTTCCAGTCGAGCGCGCGCGCCTCGCTCCACTCGCGGCGTTGCGCGAACTCCTGGCCCATGAACAACAGCTTCTTGCCGGGATAGCCCCACATGAAGGCGTAATAGGCGCGCAGCGTCGCGAATTTCTGCCAGTCGTCGCCGGCCATCTTGTTAAGCAGCGTTCCCTTGCCGTGCACCACCTCGTCATGGGACAGCGGCAGCACGAAGTTCTCGCTGAAGGCGTAGACCAGGCCGAAGGTGATGTCGTTGTGGTGATGCTTGCGGAAGATCGGCTCCTTGGAGAAATACTCCAGAGTGTCGTGCATGAAGCCCATGTTCCACTTGAAACCGAAGCCCAGTCCGCCCTCGTGCACCGGCTGCGAGACTTTCGGCCACGAGGTCGATTCCTCGGCGATGGTCATCACACCCGGATGGTGGCCGTAGACCTCCTTGTTCATCCGTTGCAGGAAGCTGACCGCTTCCAGGTTCTCGCGCCCGCCCCTCTCGTTGGGAATCCATTCACCAGCCTTGCGCGAATAATCGAGATAAAGCATCGAGGCGACCGCATCGACGCGCAGACCGTCGACGTGATATTTCTCTGCCCAGAACAGCGCATTGTTGACAAGAAACGAGACCACCTCGCGACGACCAAAATTGTAGATCGCGGTGTTCCAGTCGGGATGGAAGCCCTTGCGCGGATCGGCATGTTCGTAGAGTGCGGTGCCGTCGAACTTTGCCAGACCGTGTTCGTCAACCGGGAAATGCGCCGGCACCCAGTCAAGGATGACGCCGATGCCGGCGCGGTGGGCACCGTCGACGAAGCGGGCAAAACCGTCCGGATCGCCAAAGCGGGCGCTCGGCGCATAGAGACCGGTCGTCTGGTAGCCCCAGGACGGGTCATAGGGGTGTTCGGAGATCGGCATGAATTCGATGTGGGTGAAACCCGTCTCGACCACATAGGGGATCAGCCGGTCGGCGAGCTCGTCCCATGACAGGAAGCTGCCGTCGTCGTGAAGCCGCCATGAGCCGGCATGGACCTCGTAGATCGATACGGCTTCGCGCCTGTGGTCGGCATTGCGCCAGTAGTTCCGGTGCGCCTCGTCGCCCCATTCATGCACCGGCGGCAGCGCCGTCACCGAGGCGGTAGCCGGGCGCAGTTCGGATTTGAAGGCGAACGGATCTGCCTTGAGCGGCAATCTCACGCCATCCGGCCCGATGATCTCGTATTTATAAGGGCGGCCGGCGCCGATGTCGGGAATGAACAGCTCCCAGATACCGGTATCGCGGCGGTCGCGCATGGTGTGCCTGCGGCCGTCCCACTCGTTGAAGTCGCCGACCACCGAGACACGCCTTGCATTGGGCGCCCACACCGCAAAATGTACGCCCGATGCACCCTCATGGTCGATGAGATGAGCGCCGAGCTTGTCGAACAGCCTGAGATGCGATCCTTCGGCGATGTAATAATCGTCCAGCGGGCCGAGCACGGGGCCGAAGGAATATGGATCGGTCAGCCACCAGTCGCCGCCGGCGTTCCTGGCGTGATAGCGCAGCGGCTGGCGTTTGCGCAGCGACAGTTTGCCCTCGAAGAAGCCGCGATCATCGCGTCTCGACAGCTCGCCGGCCTTCTTGCCGGTCAGCGTATAGGCGGTGACGGACTCGGCATGAGGGACGAAGCAGCGGCCGACAAAGCCCTTCCCCGCCTCATGCACGCCAAGCACGGAGAACGGGTCGCCATGCGTGCCGGCGACAATCGCCGCGACATCGCCGGCTGGCGCCAGTCCGTCCGGCCCGCTTGTCGCAACGGTCGCGCGCGGCTTGCTCATCAGGCAGTGTCCCTCCTCGGGCACCAAGTGCGTGTTTCTAGTGAAGTTTTGAATTCGACAGTCGCAGGCCGCCTGACCTTCCAAGGGATGCGAAGGTCAAATCACTCCACTAGGGCCACATTGTTCCTGGTCTCATGCAATCACATCAGGCGGGCACGTGCCAGATGTCTTTCGCATATTGGCGGATCGTGCGGTCGGACGAGAACCAGCCGACGCGGGCGACATTGCGGATGGCTCTGGCGTACCAGTCCGGGCTGTTGCGCCAGACGGCATCGACGTCGCGCTGGGTGGCGGCGTAGGCATCGAAATCCGCAGCGACCATGAACCAGTCGCTCTGGTAAAGGCCGTTGATCAGGTCGCGATAACGGTCCGGATCGTCAGGCGAAAAGACCCCGGACGACACCGCGGCAAGCGCCTGCGCCAATTCAGGCGATCCCTCGATTACGGCGCGCGGATCGTAACCATTGTTGCGCCGCTCGGCGACCTCTTCGGTGGTCAGGCCGAAGATGAAGATGTTGTCGTCGCCGACGCATTCCTTGATCTCGACATTGGCGCCGTCGAGCGTGCCGATGGTCAGCGCGCCGTTCAGCGCGAACTTCATGTTGCCGGTGCCGGACGCTTCCATGCCGGCGGTCGATATCTGCTCCGAAAGATCGGCGGCCGGTATCATGATCTCGGCTAGGCTGACATTGTAGTTCGGCACGAACACCACTTTCAGCAAGCCGCGCACCGCCGGGTCGCGGTTGATGACCCGGGCGACGTCGTTGGCAAGTTTGATGATCAGCTTGGCGTTGTGATAGCTGGGCGCCGCCTTGCCGCCGAAGAACTTGACGCGGGGCATCCAGTCGCGCTCCGGATGCGAGCGGATCTGGTCGTAAAGCGCGACCGCTTCGAGAATGTTCAAGAGCTGGCGCTTGTATTCGTGGATGCGCTTGACCTGGATGTCGAACAGCGCCGAGGGGTCCACCTTGATGCCGAGCCGGTCGGCAACGAGATTGGCAAGCCTCGTCTTGTTCGCCCGTTTGACAGCGGCGAACTTGTCGCGGAAGGCAGCGTCCTCGGCGAAAGGATCGAGCAGCTTTATCTCGTCGATGTCGTCGAG
Source organism: Mesorhizobium sp. M1163 (assembly GCF_040318415.1). Classification (NCBI taxonomy): domain Bacteria; kingdom Pseudomonadati; phylum Pseudomonadota; class Alphaproteobacteria; order Hyphomicrobiales; family Phyllobacteriaceae; genus Mesorhizobium; species Mesorhizobium sp. M1163. Next base: position 220,958 of record NZ_JAMYMF010000003.1, read on the forward strand.
GAAGCCGTCGCCGATCGCCTCTCGGGTGAGTGCCGTGAGGCCGGGATTGCACTGTATCAGCCAGCGCCGCGGTGTGATCCCGTTGGTCTTGTTGTTGATGCGATCCGGGTAGAGCCTGTGGAGGTCGGCAAACACCGTCTCCTTCATCAATTCCGTATGCAGTGCCGAGACGCCGTTGATCGAGTGCGAGCCGACAAAGGCCAGATTGCCCATACGCACGCGGCGATCGCCATTTTCCTGGATCAGCGAGATGCGGCTGATCTGCTCGTCCGAGAACTGGTCGGAGGCGCGCGCCTCGAGCAGCACCTCGGCGTTGATGGCGTAGACGATCTGCATGTGGCGCGGCAACAGCCGCTCGAATAGCGGCACGGGCCAGCTTTCCAGCGCTTCGGGCAGCAGCGTGTGGTTGGTGTAGCCGAAGGTGCGCTTGGTGATGCTCCACGCCTGGTCGAAATCCATGCCGTGGACATCCATCAACAGGCGCATCAGCTCGGGGACGGCGATGGCCGGATGGGTGTCGTTGAGATGGATCGCCGCCTTGTCGGGCAGCGATTGCAGGTCGCCATACTGGCTGAGATGACGCTGAAGGATGTCCTGCAGCGAGGCGGTGGAGAAGAAATACTCCTGCCTGAGCCGCAACTCCTGGCCTGCCTTGTGGGAATCGGCCGGGTAAAGGACGCGCGACAGCGCATCGGCCTTGTTGCTCTCGGCGAGCGCGCCGATGTGATCGCCGGCGTTGAACTTGTCGAGCAGGATCGGATCGACCGGCATGCCGGACCACAGACGCAGCGTGTTGACGCGGTTGGCCCGCCAGCCAACCACTGGCGTATCGTAAGCAACGGCCAGAACATGTTCGGTCGGCTTCCAGACATGGCGCTCGAGCCTGCCGTCCTTCGAGGTGATCGATTCCACCGAGCCGCCGAAGCCGACCTCGAAGGAGCGTTCGCGGCGTTCGAACTCCCAAGGATTGCCGTGATCGAGCCATGTCTCGGGCAGTTCGACTTGCCAGCCGTCATGGATCTCCTGCCGAAACATGCCGTTGGCGTAGCGAATGCCATAGCCATGCGCGGGGATATCGACGGTAGCCATGCTTTCCATGAAGCAGGCGGCGAGCCGGCCAAGGCCGCCATTGCCAAGGGCAGCGTCCGGTTCGAGCGCTGCAATGATGTCAAGGTCGACGCCAAGCGACGACAGCGCCTCGCGCATATTGTCCATCAGGCCGAGATTGGAGAAGGCATCGCGCATCAAGCGGCCGATGAGGAATTCCAGTGACAGGTAATAGACGCGCTTTTCCTGCTGGGCGTAGGCCTCTTGGGTCGCCTGCATCCAATGATCGACGATGCGGTCGCGCACAACCTTGATCGAGGCGGTGAGCCAATCGTACTGGGTTGCAACGTTGGTGCCCTTGCCGACCCTGTATTTGAGGGCCTGCAAGACTTCGTCGGCGAGCGTCTTGGGATCCGGGTTTTCGAGGGTGGGCAGAGGAGCTTCGGTTGTCATCGCGCGCGTCATGCTGCCTCTCGTGACGTTGCCAGGATCATGCGGCTTTCACCATCTCCGCCAATGCTAATGCATCCCACCGGATGTTCAATGGATTCAGGCGACCGCAAGCCGGGTTGCCCTGCGGCAATTTGGCATTGAAACACCGCGCCCTCAGCGGCGGGCCTCAAGTTCTTGTTCAGGCCGCCAGCGCCGCCTCCGGCGGGACCTTGGCGCCGGTCATGAAGGCGACCGCGTCGGACATCGTATATTGCTTCGGATCGATGACGCACAGGCGACGGCCGAGCCGATGAATGTGAATGCGGTCCGCCACCTCGAAGACATGCGGCATATTGTGTGAAATCAGCACGATCGGCAGGCCTCGGCGTTTGACGTCGAGTATCAGTTCGAGCACGCGGCGGCTCTCCTTGACGCCGAGCGCGGCCGTCGGCTCATCCATGATGACCATCTTCGAGCCGAACGCCGCGGCGCGCGCCACCGCCACGCCCTGGCGTTGACCGCCGGAGAGAGTTTCCACCGCCTGGCTGATGTTCTGGATGGTCATCAGGCCAAGTTCGGTCAGCTTGTCGCGGGCGCGCTTTTCCATCGCCGGACGGTCGAGCATGCGCAGCCAGCTGCCAAGAAAGCCCGGCTTGCGGATCTCGCGGCCGAGAAACATGTTGTCGGCGATGGACAGCGCCGGCGACAGCGCCAGGTTCTGGTAGACGGTCTCGATGCCGGCTTCGCGGGCCTCCATCGGCGATTTGAATGCAATAGGCTTGCCTTCAAGCCGGATCTCGCCTTCGTCGGGCACGACCGCGCCGGAAATCGCCTTGATAAGCGACGACTTGCCGGCGCCGTTGTCGCCGATGACAGCAAGGATTTCGCCCGGATAGAGATCGAAATCGGCATTGTCGAGGGCGGTGACGCGACCGTAGCGTTTGACCAGGCTGCGGGCGGTAAGGATCGGTTCCTGAGTCTGGTTCATGCCGAGATCTTCCTGATCCACTGGTCGATACCAACAGCGATGATGATAAGGGCGCCGACAGACAATTGCGTCCATTGGGGATCTGTCCCCCAAAGCCTGAGGCCGAGCGCGAACACCCCGACGATCAGCGCACCGAAGATGGTCCCGAGGATGGAACCGCGGCCGCCGAACAGTGATGTGCCGCCAATCACCACGGCGGTAATCGAATTGATGTTCTCGAACTGCCCGGCCTGCGGCGAGACCGATCCGATGCGTCCGATCAAGGCCCAGCCGGCGATGGCACAAATGATGCCGGTCAGGGTATAGACCGTGACCAGCATCCGGCTGACGCGCACCCCCGACAGTTCCGCGGCTTCCGGGTCGTCGCCGACTGCGTAGACATGCCGGCCCCATGCGGTGTGATTGAGCACGTACCAGGCAATTGCCCCCATGATCAGCACCAACAGCACGCCATAGGTGAAGACTGCGCCGCCGATCCTGAACGAGCCGCCGAAAAACTGCAGCAGCGGTGCCGTCGCCTCGAGATCCTGGCTGCGGATGGTCTCGTTGCCGGAATAGATGAAGTTGATGGCAGCGTAGATCGACCAGGTGCCGAGCGTCACGATGAAGGGCGGCAGTTTCACCCAGGCGATGAGAATGCCGTTGATCAAGCCGCAAATCGCGCCGACAAGCAGCCCGATGGCAACGGCGACCGGCGCTGGAACACCGTAATGCATGGCAAACTGGCCCATAACAACCGAGCTCAGCACCATGATGGCGCCGACTGACAGGTCGATGCCGGCGGTGAGCACCACCAGTGTCTGCGCGATGCCGACCATGCCGGTTATCGCCACCTGCTGGAGGATCAGGGTGAGGGTGAAGGGAGAAAAGAAGCGTCCGCCGACGACGACTGCGAACAGAACCACCGAGATGAGCAGGATGATCAGCGGCACCATGGCCGGGCTTTTATGCAAGCGGTGCTGGATGCTCTCCAACGTCGAGCGGGAATGCGTCTCGAATGATGCGACGCTGGCGTCGCTAGCGGCCAGGACCGTCTCGAATTCCTGCGGTCCCTTGCTCCTGGTTGTTTCGACGCTCAAGTCGGCCTCCCCGCCTGTGATGTGGAGCGGCCGAAACCGCTCCACATTCCCTATTGTTCTTTTGAAGTTGAGCCGATCAGGGGATCAAATCAACCCCAGCACTTGCTGAGGCCTTGCTTCGTGTCGATGGATTCGATGCCGGCGGCAGGCTTGTCGGTGATCAGCGTGACGCCGGTGTTGTAGAAGTTCAGACCGGGCGACGGCTCAGGCTTCTTGCCGGTGTCGGCAAAGGTCTTGATCGCCTCGATGCCGAGCGAGGCCATGAGCAATGGATATTGCTGTGAAGTGGCGCCGATCACGCCCTCGGCAACGTTCTTGACACCGGGGCAGCCGCCATCGACCGAGACAATCAGGACGTCCTTCTCCTTGCCGACGGCTTTCAGCGCCTGGTAGGCGCCCGCGGCCGCAGGTTCGTTGATGGTGTAGACGACGTTGATATCCGGATCCTTCTGCAGGCAATTCTCCATGGCAGTATGCCCGCCATCCTCATTGCCGCTCGACAGATCGTGACAGACGTTGCGTGCGTCGGTTTCGTCGCCGATCTTCTTGGGATCGCCGAGGTCGATGCCGAAGCCCTTCATGAAGCCTTGATCACGCTGGACGTCGACGGAGGGCTGGCTGGCGATCAGATCCATGTAGGCAATGTGCGCATCCTTGGCCTTGTCGCCCAAGGTAGCCTTTGCCCAGGAGCCGATAAGCTCGCCGGCCTTGAAATTGTCGGTCGCAAACGTCGCATCCGCGGCATCGGCAGGCTCGAGCTGCGTGTCGAGAGCGATCACCAGCACCCCTGCATCGCGCGCCTTCTTCACCGCCGGCACGATGGCCGCAGTGTCGGTGGCGGTGATCAAAATGCCCTTGGCGCCGTCGGCGATGCAGGATTCGATCGCCGCAACCTGGCCCTCATTGTCACCTTCCGCCTTGCCGGCATAGGCTTTCAGATCGACACCGATTTCCTTGGCTTTCGCGGCGGCACCTTCCTTCATCTTCACGAAGAAGGGATTGGTGTCGGTCTTGGTGATCAAGCAGGCGCCGACCCCGGCGGCCGATGCCGTCGACGCAAACGCCATCAGGCTCAGTCCGGCCGCGGCAAACACGGTGGATTTCAACAGTTTTGACGTGGTCACGATTTTCCTCCCATTGAACCATTTAGGATGCCGGCCAACCGGCATCTGCAGCGCGTCCGACGAAATCTCCCAGTGTCGACGCCGATCTCAAGAGACACCAGTCGGCCAGCACTGTCAATAATTAAATCACTCTTATTTATTATTGACAACGCAGGATTGTTCACTCACTCTAGACCAAAAGCATTGAGGGGAAACGACGGGAGGAACAGGGGTGGAGACCGGCATTACAAGGCACGGCTCGCCCGATGCGGCCGAAAGCCGCCTGCACCGCGGCACCAATCAAAGCGGCATGCGGGACCACAATGAGCGGCTGGTGCTGTCGCTGGTGCGCCAGCACGGCAGCCTGGCCAAATCCGACATCGCACGCATGACTGGCCTCTCGGCGCAGACAGTATCAGTCATCATGCGCGAGCTGGAGGAGGACGACCTGCTCGTTCGCCAGGCGCCGTTGCGCGGCAAGATTGGCCAGCCCTCGATACCCATGGCGCTCAATCCCGACGGCGCCTATTTCATCGGCCTGAAGATCGGCCGGCGCAGCGCCGAGCTCGTGCTGATCGATTTCCTCGGCAATGTGCGCTCGATGCTGCAGCATTCGTACCGCTATCCGGCGCCGCGCGAGACGGTGGAATTCGTTACGAGCGGCATGAAGAAGATGCGCGGCGAGCTCACTCCTGCGCAGGACAAGCGCATCGCCGGGCTTGGCATCGCCATGCCGTTCGAATTGTGGAACTGGGCCGATACCGCCGGCGCGCCGCGTGAAATCATGGACGAATGGCGCCATCGCGACATCCGCGCCGACATCCAGGCGCAATGCGAATTTCCGGTCTACCTGCAAAACGATGCCACCTCGGCCTGCGGCGCCGAGCTCGTGTTCGGCCAGGCGGCGGGTGCGGCGCGCGATTTCGTCTATTTCTACATCGGTGCCTTTGCCGGCGGCGGCATCGTGCTGAACGGCCGGCTGTTTGGCGGCCCAACCGGCAATGCCGGCGCGCTGGGCTCAATGCCAGTGCCCGGGCCTGACGGCAAGCCGACGCAGTTGATCGACGTTGCATCGATCGCCACGCTGGAGAAGGCGCTCAACGCACGCGGCGTCGAGGCCTCGCATCTGTGGACATCACCGGGGGACTGGGGCGAGATCGGTGCCGAGCTTGACGACTGGATCGCCAGCGCCTCGCAGGCGCTCGCCTATGCCATCGTTGCGGCGTCGTCCGTCATCGATTTCGAAGCCGCGGTGATCGACGGATGGATGCCGCTCGCCGTGCGCAGGCGGCTTGTCGATGCCGTCATCCAGGCCATCGGCAGGATCGACGGCGAAGGCCTGAGGCTGCCGGCCGTCCGCGAGGGAACGGTCGGCATCCATGCGCGGGCGCTGGGTGGCGCCAGTCTGCCGCTATCGGAGCGCTTCCTCATCGGCTCGACCACGATTTCCCGGAGCTTCTGAGCATGCTGATCGGTATCCCGGCGCTGCTCGGCCCGGAGCTTCTGGCGATGTTGCGCGCCATGGGCCATGGCGACGAGATCGCGCTGGTCGACGGCAACTACCCGGCCGAACAGCAGGCACAGCGGCTGATCCGCGCCGACGGTCATCATCTCGTCCCGGTGCTGGATGCCGTATTGAGCGTGTTGCCTGTCGACGACGCCGTGCCGCAGGCGCTGTTTCGCGCCTCGGCTAAAGGCGATCCCCTGCTCGCCGATCCGGTTCATCATGAGATTGAAGCGATCTGCGCCAGGCATGCGCCGGGCCGCAAGGTGGTTGCGCTTGCCGGCGCCGACTTCTATGCACGGGTCAAGGCCGCCCACGCGATCGTCGCGACGAGCGAGCCGCGGCTTTACGCCAACATCATCATTCGCAAGGGCGTGATCTATCCGCCGGAAAGCAAGACTTCATGATCCTCTGCTGCGGCGAAGCCCTGATCGACATGCTGCCGCGCACCACGACGGAGGGCGAAGCGGCCTTTGCCCCCTATGTCGGCGGTGCCGTCTTCAACTCGGCCATTGCGCTCGGCCGACTCGGCGCGCCGGCCGGCTTCTTCTCCGGCCTGTCGTCGGATCTGTTCGGCGGGCAGTTCAGGGAGGCGCTGGGGGCCAGCAAGGTCAGTTCCACCTATGCGCACACCTCGCCGCGGCCGACCACGCTCGCCTTCGTGCGGCTCACCAACGGCCAGGCGACCTATACATTCTATGACGAGAACACCGCCGGGCGCATGCTGACCATCGAGGACCTGCCGGAGCTCGGCAGCGAGATCGAGGCCATGCTGTTCGGCGCCATCAGCCTGATCTCGGAACCGGCCGGATCGGCCTATGAGGAGTTCATGCGACGTGAGCATGAGCGCCGCGTGATGATGCTCGACCCCAACATCCGGCCAAACTTCATTCCCGACAAGGCCAGGCATCTCAGGCGCATCCGCAACATGATGGCGATGGCCGACATCGTGAAACTGTCGGACGAGGATTTGAACTGGTTCGACGAAGCCGGCTCGCATGAGGACGTCGTCCGCAACTGGCTGGACCGCGGCCCGAAGCTGATCGTCGTCACCCACGGCAGCGAGGGCGCGGTTGGTTACAGCAGCCAGCACCGGGTCACGGTCGTGCCGGACAAGGTCGAGGTGGTCGATACGGTCGGCGCCGGCGACACGTTCAATGCCGGCATCCTTGCCTCCTTGCACGAGCAGGGCCTGCTGTCGAAGACGGCAATCGCCGGCCTGCCGAAAGAAGCCATCCATAAGGCGCTGACGCTCGGCGCCAAGGCCGCGGCGGTGACGGTCTCGCGGGCCGGCGCCAATCCGCCATGGCGGCATGAACTCGCCTGACCGGCTGGCAACCGCCTCACGGACTGCCTGCCGGCGATCACTTTATGTTTCGCCTAACCTGGCGGGCGGGATGCGCAGCCCATATCAAGCATGCCGAAGCCCGGATTTTCCCGCGTTTAAGAGGGCAGATCGGAAACCAGAGGTAACAGGCTGCGACACTTGAGCAATTCAGGGCTTTGCCCTGCGGCTTTCTCGGCCGTGCCAAGTCTGCTACCAGCGGCCGGTTATCTGGCTAAAACCGTTTGAGGCCGACATGCAGTTCATCGATCTTGGCGCACAGCGCGAACGCATCCGCGACAGGCTGAAGGCGGCAATCGACCGCGTCGTCGACGAAGGTCGTTATATTCTTGGACCGCAGGTCACCGAATTCGAAAACAAGCTCGCCGCCTATATCGGCACCAAGCACGTGGTCGCTTGCGCCAACGGCACCGACGCGCTGCTGTTGCCGCTGTTTGCCGCCGGCATCGGCCCGGGCGACGCGGTATTCGTGCCGAGCTTCACCTTCGCCGCCACGGCCGAAGTGGTGGCGCTGACCAAGGCCGAGCCGGTGTTCGTCGATGTCGATGCTGACAGCTACAATATCGACATCGCCAGCCTCGAGGCGGCAATCGCCATGATCAAGGCGGAGGGGCGGCTGAGGCCGAAGGCAATCATTCCCGTCGACCTGTTCGGCCTCGCCGCCGATTACGAAGCAATCATGGCCATCGCCAATCGCGAAGGCCTGATGGTCATCGAGGATGCGGCGCAGGCGACCGGCGGCTCGGCTGACGGCAAGATGTGCGGCTCGTTCGGCACCGTCGGCTCGACCAGCTTCTATCCGGCAAAACCGCTCGGCTGCTACGGCGACGGCGGTGCGATGTTCACCAATGACGATGCGCTGGCCGAACAGCTGCGCTCGTTCGCCTTTCACGGCAAGGGCGAAACGCAATACGACAATGTCCGCGTCGGCATCAATTCACGGCTCGATACACTGCAGGCGGCGATCCTAATCGAGAAGCTGGCCATCCTCGAGGACGAGATGGTGGCGCGGCAAGCGGTCGCTAATCGCTATGCCGAAGGTCTCGGCGATATAGTCAAGACGGCGCGCAATCTGGGCGGCGGCCGCTCGGCCTGGGCGCAATACGCCATCGAAACGCCGAAGCGCGACGGGCTCAAGGCACATCTCGGTGAAAAGGGCATTCCGTCGGTCATCTACTATGTGAAACCGCTGCACAGCCAGATTGCCTATCGCGATTATCCGCGCACGCCGACCGGCCTTGCCGTTTCGGAAGAGCTGCCGAAGCGCATCCTGTGCCTGCCGATGCATCCCTATCTGAGCGAGGCCGACCAGGACCGGATCATCGAAACGATCCGTAACTATATCGGCTCGAATTCGGCGCACGTGGCGGCGGCATAATTCGAAAGTTGCGGAACATGGTCGCGGATTACATCGACGAGTTCATCATGTTCTGCGCCGGGTTGTGGATGGCTGGCATCGGCTTCGGATTTCTCGCGGACCCGTTCCAAGCTCGCCCCGGCCAGCAAGCATGGTGGACCAACTTTGGAACCCATTTTAAATGGATGGGGCCGCTGTTGATCCTCATCGCGATAGTGCTCGCGTTCGCGGCACCTTCCTAGACGCGCTCGCGCCAGCAACAGGCTCGCCATTGACGGCATCGCTGATCAACAACGGACCGTTCACCTCAAACTGGGCCGTCGGTACCGATTTCGGGATGCTTTGCTCTGCGCCGAAGCATAGTCTGCACCTGTCTTCCCTCTAGGCTGGCTATTTCATGAAGAAGATTGGTTTCCTCTCGTTCGGGCACTGGACGCCCTCGCCGCAATCGCAGACGCGGACGGCATCCGATGCGCTTTTGCAGTCCGTCGAGCTGGCCGTCGCCGCCGAGGAGCTGGGTGCGGACGGCGCGTATTTCCGCGTGCATCACTTCGCCCGCCAGCTCGCCTCGCCCTTCCCGCTGCTGGCAGCGGTTGGGGCGAAGACCAGCCGAATCGAGATCGGCACGGCGGTGATCGACATGCGTTACGAGAACCCGCTCTACATGGCCGAGGACGCCGGCGCCGCCGATCTGATCGCCGGAGGGCGTCTGCAGCTAGGCATCAGCCGCGGCTCGCCGGAGCAGGTGATCGACGGATGGCGCTACTTCGGCTACGCCCCGCAAGAGGGCGAGAGCGATGCCGACATGGCTCGCAGACACACCGGAGTGCTGCTCGAAGTGTTGCTGGGCAAAGGCTTTGCCCAGCCCAACCCGCGGCCGATGTTTCCCAACCCGCCTGGCCTGCTTCGCGTCGAGCCACACTCGGAGGGCCTGCGCGAGCGCATCTGGTGGGGCGCCGCCACAAACGCCACCGCAGAATGGGCGGCGAAACTTGGAATGAACCTGCAGAGTTCCACGCTCAAATTCGATGAAGGCGGAAAGCCGTTTCACATCCAGCAAGCCGAACAGATCAGGGCTTTTCGCGAAGCCTGGAAGGCGGCCGACCACACGCGCGAGCCACGGGTGTCGGTGAGCCGCAGCATTTTTGCGCTGGTCGACGATCGCGACCGTGCCTATTTCGGCGGCAACCAGGGCGGAGATCAGTTCGGCTATATCGAGGCAGACAGGCTTGCCGTGTTCGGCCGCTCCTATGCCGCCGAGCCGGACGTCCTGATCGAGCAGCTAAAGGGCGACGAAGCCATCGCTGAGGCCGATACGCTGCTGCTCACAGTCCCCAACCAGCTCGGTGTCGACTACAATGTCCATGCCATCGAGGCGATCCTGACCCATGTCGCTCCGGGCTTGGGCTGGCGCTGACGACTTTGTTGGGAAGCCACGGCGGTCAATACGATGCTCGCGTTCTAGCGATCTCACGGCTGCTTCCCGTCGGCTCGTTTCAGCATCGCAAATGCGCGACTGATCCGTTGCAGGGCCGTGGCGTTGGCCAGCACCGCGTACAGCGCGAACCCCCCCGCCAGAATCCAGGGCGAATCCGCGCCCATGGCAGTCGCGACTCCGTCAGCGGCGAGCAGCACGCAAATGAACACCAGACGTTCCATCCGCTCGAAGAAATCCGGCCAACCATGGTTTTTCACAGGGATTTCCAGCGCCGTCCGCGCCTTGGCATAACTGGTGAGAATCCCGCCGGCGAACGCGAACATTGCGATCGCCCACAGATCGGCGACCCAGCCTATTGCCGCAAAGACGGCCAATTCCTGATAACGGTCGACGATAGCGTCGAAATAGCCACCGGCCTTGGTGCTCATATTTGTCCGGCGGGCGACCGCACCGTCCAGCGCGTCGAAGCTGAAGGCAAACGCCAGGCACAAGCCAAAGGCAAGACTTGAATGGTGATACGCGTAGGCGGCCGAAGACAAAGCCACGAGCACGAGCCCGCTGGCCGTAACCTGGTTCGGCGTCATGCCGATCCCGATCAGCGGAGAGGCGGCCTGCTCCCATAGCGGGTCGATGCGACTTTTCATGAGACCGGCGATCATGGCGGCTCCTCTGATGATGTCGTTTGACGGAGCTTTACCAGCAATTTGCGGGTTTGTTCCACCATCGCCACCGTTTCAGTTGGCCAATGCGGGCCGAGACCGGGCTCAGGAACGTTCTCAACTCGCCGCAAAAGCGATCTCGTTTGGCGAATGTGGCCGGCGGATTAAGATGCTCGCCAAGCTGACGGCGAAACAGAACTTCCGGTCGCAGCGACAGCTGCCCGACAGCATTTCACGGTTTGGGCGATGCCTTTTGACGGGTGTGCAAATCGAGCGGCGGTCTGGCGGCAACACCCGAACGATGTGACTATGATTGCTTGCGACCCGTCGGAAGCCGGCCGAAACTCGATGCATAAATTTCTACCCAAGTTCGCCTACCTGCTCGCGACCTCTGTCGGCGTGGGATTATCTCCAACATGGCCGGGCACGGCCGGCGCAATGGTTGGAGTGGCTGTTGCCGCGGCTCTGATACCCGCATCACCTTGGCTGACGGTGCTTGCCTATGCGGCCCTGTTCGCCGTCGGCGTATGGGCGTCATCGCATGTTATCTCCCATACCGGGACGGAGGACCCGCAGATCGTCGTCATCGATGAGACCTTCGGCGCCGCCGTGACACTTTCCATGCTGCCACTCGACCCACTCTGGTGGGCAACAGGCTTCCTTGCTTTCCGGTTTTTCGACGTCGTCAAGCCTTGGCCCATCCGTATCATGCATGACAAGGTAAGGGGTGGGGCCGGCATCATGCTGGACGATGCTGCCGCGGCTGTCGTCGCTGGGGCGTTGCTGCTCCTGCTGAACGAGTTGATTGATCATTTGCCGTAACGGCGACATTCGGCCTCCAATGCCAAAGGCCAGCACGATGGTCCATGCGAGTTTAGCGACACAAGGGGAGGACCGAAGCGGTTGGCGCGGCCCTACTCGGTGACAACGAGTAGGAAGAGGCATGACGAGACGGGCAAACGGCTGAACATCGCCGGCATTCCCGGCGACGACATCGGCAAGGAAGTCGTGCCGGAAGACCGGAGGCATCCGCCGCTCACTGATGATGTTCGCACGCCTGCGTGCGGAAACCCAAGCCGTCAAGTATTTCGATCAGCATCTGTACAGGATCAGGCACACTGTGCGTTGACCGCCACGCGACAAACCCGTCCGGCCTGACCAAGGCGGCACCGCCGCTTTCAACCCCGAGCGCGGAAGGCCACCGATGGTCCAAATCAATCAGACCCCCATTGGCAAAGGCGTGGCAGGTCAGCGGCATGCGGAGGCGCTGGCTTACGGCGTCAGCGGCCTGACACCATGCGTCGTCGGCGCAGAGGAGAAGAAGGTCGCGATCGCACAAATCGAGACTCGAAATCCGCTGGCCGGCACGCCCGACCGCGAAATGCGGTAAACGCGTGCCAGGGCGGCCCGACAACTCCGTGGATTTTTGGAATGGGTGATCGTCCCGCGTGGCTTCCTGAGCCACGACACCTGCAGCGTAGCGTTGGCCAAATACCACGTCGTAATCCTCGACCATCGCGACTGGGGGAGGCAATCGCTTCGACGGATCGTCGAACCATTTCTGAAGGCGGGCGAGCGCTTGCGCCAACGTAGCCTCGATGACCGGCCGGCGCTCCATGTCATAGCTATCCAGCAAAGAGGGACCGGCATGCCCGCGTGTTACCATCGCAAGCTTCCAGGCAAGGTTATGGGCGTCGTGGATACCTGAATTGCCACCGAAAGCGCCTGTTGGGGGCATCAAATGTGCCGCATCCCCCACAAGAAACGCGCGGCCTCGGCGGAATTGGCGCGCTGTCATCGCGGCCACTTCCCAGGAGCGCGCATCGACAAGCCTAGTCGTGATATCCGACCGGCCCGCACCTCGTATGATCAGTTCCCTGCACCTGGCTTCATCAAAATCCTGGGGTTTCTCGCCCTTTTCGGGAAAGTACTGGAGCGCCAGAAGCCATCGTCCACCCTCCCTGGGCGTGAAGGTCCCGTTGAGGTCCGTCACGAAGCACGACGTGAAACGCTTGCCGCCGATCGTCGGAGGCATGTCCGTGTCAAAGACGACATTTATCCAGTGCTGAAGGCCGCCTGCCCCGCTGCGGCTGATCTCCAGCCTCTCTCGCATCGAGCCGTTCGCACCGTCCGCGACGATCAGATAGTCGGCCGAGATGGCGTCCTTTGCGCCGGTCGCGATATCGCGAATTTCCGCGCGGACGACATTCTCATCCTGTTCGAAAGCCACCAGTTCCGTGCTGAAACGTATGTCTGCACCGTTCCGCTCGGCGTAGCGGCGCAGAATCGGTTCCAGGACGTGCTGATCACACGTCGCCGGTTGCGTGGGGCTGAGGGCACTTGCATCCGGCCACGCCGGTCCGCCCCATTGAATCTCGGGATCGGTGAGATTCCTGGCGCGCGCAATAGCGCCTGCCTGCTGGTCCCCCGTACGATTTGCACGAATCTCCTCCTCGAGCCGAGGCTTCGAAAGATCTCCATGCTGCGCGGGGAAATGCCGGCAAATTTGTACTGGATTGACGTGTCGGGATGGCGCTCGACGAGGACGCACGGAATGTCGTTGTGAGCCAAAAGGGCGGCCGCCGTCAGACCGTTCAGGCCGCCCCCGACGACGAGAACCGTGGTGTTGGTCATCTCGGATCTCCTCTCATTGCTTTGATCACCAAACATTTTGATTGATCAAATCATATGATTGGTCCAAATATGTGTCAAGACACGAAGGAGCGTGGAATGGGACCGGGCCAAGATCGCTTGCAGCACGCCACCGAGGCCTGGCGCCTGATGTTTGATTTCCTGATGCGGTCCGCGCCGGACCGGTTGGCGATCCAGCAGAAATTGGGTCTGACGCCCAACGACTCGCGCGCCCTCTTCACCCTCGATAAAGATGCGGGCAAGCCGATCGGCGCATTGGCCGCTCAATGGCACTGCGACCCTTCGACGGCGACCTGGCTGGTCGACCGGTTGGAGCAGGCGGGGCTCGCCGAACGGGTTCCGTCGCCAAGCGATCGCCGTGTCAAACGTGTCAAGCTTACGGCCAAGGGTGTTGCAACCATTGAGGAATTGACAAGGGAATATCACAAACCCCCTGCGGAGATGCTTGCGCTTACACGCGCGGACCTGGATCAGCTGATCGGCCTGGTCAGAAAGTTACAGGCTGGCAAGTCCGTGGGTTGATTACATCCCGCGCGGCGTTGCTGCTGCTAAAAGAAGATCATTTGGACGTCCCAATGGCTATCAGTCTGGTTGTGCCTCGATCTTAAGCATCACACCTCTTCCAGTCTGCGCACGCGAGCTTTGACCCCATTGCCAATGGCATCTGCGACTTGCGAAGGGAAACCCTTTGGGAGCGATGCACAAACCAGTTCGATTGCCGCTAGCGCCCGTTGGCGCAGCTCGTCAAAGATCGCTGTGACGGGTTTTGGACCAATTCCTGCCTTGGCGGCGGTCTGGATGAAATGGCGCGGCATGACGCTATCGATAAGGTAGTGGCGTGCGTCGCCTATAGCCATCGCCAACTTCATTTTGTTGCGCCTGATCTGTCCCGCATCAAGGCTGGTCTGCGCTGAGATCACATCATATAACGGCGTCATGCGGAACCGGCCGCCGGGAGAAAGAAAGACGCTAAAATTCTTGGCATGTCCATCTGTGGCGCCGAGCAGCCAAAAGGCGACCACGGCCTTCAGAACCGCAGCTTGATCTAGCTCCGGTTGGTCGCTTCCCTTCATCAGACCAAGGATAGCCGGAACCCCAGGCCCGCCATCGGATTCGTATTTCAGCGACGGAGGCACAGACAGAGCCTGGCAGCAGTCTTCCTGGGGCAAGCGCAGGAGACGGTTGTCACTCGTCCATCGGCGATCGAAACGTTCGACTACGAGCACGCGATTGCCTTCGAATTCCTCGATTGCGGCGACGGCGCACGGGAGTCCCAGGGCGGCTGTCATCTTGAGGCAGAAAAATTCGTTTTCAACACTGAAGGAAAGGTCGATGCCATTTGGCAAGCGTCCAATCTGTGGCTTGAGGATGTGCGTTGTAGCAGTCGTCGCCAGCGGCTTGTACCAACGTCCTTTCCAGAACAAGAGCGCAGTCTTTTCCTGAGCGCCAGCGATCGAGATCCGGAAATCTTCATCCTCGCCCAGCCCGAGGGGGGCCGATGCCAGATCGCGGACGAGACGAGCAATTTCGATATCGTCAACGGGTTTGCCGTCGACAATACCGGCGGGGCCCGGCTCGACATCATCCGGCAGGAATTGCAGTGCGCCGACACAATCCCGTCCGACAGCGGCAAGCAAGTCGTAGGCGTCTATCCCTCGGGCATGAACACGCTCAGCCATACGGCGGCGAATGGGGATGCTGTCGGGCAGGAGATTGTCGAACACGGCAATGACGGGTGCACCGATATAGCGATCTTCACGTAGGGGCAGAGATAGCGAGACTGGTAGCGCATGCTCCCAGGCAAGCCAGGACGGATCATACTGAAAATCGATCGCGCCGCTGGATTGTCTATTCAGCCGCCCGACGAGACGGCTGTTCAAGAAGACGTTGAGCGGGAGGTGCCGCCGCGGACGAGCCATCAAAAGACGTCCTCGATCTCGGTCGACTTTGCTCTGGTCCGAGAGCGGACAACCAATTCAAGGTCGAGCGCTGCGAGAATGTCGCAAAGCGTTCCGAGCTGTGTCCCGGGCGCTCCATTCTCGACGGCCGAGATGGTCGCTTGGCGTAGCATCGTGTGCTCCCCGACAGTGGCCTGGTTCAGGCCGAGCTTGCGGCGCCGCCGGCGGATGGCATCTCCGAGTTGCTTAGGCGTTCGGGCGATTTGGTCCACAGCGTACCTCTCCAGCTATGAGATATACGCTCAGAAGATAGATTTCAATATGCGCTAGAGCGAATAAATTGGAAGATGCGCTCCACCGTATAACCCGCCTCCCTCCCGCGTGGCCCTCACAGCCATGCCTCGATTTTCAGCTAGGCTGCTGGCCGCCGGCCAAAGCAATGCGAGAATCCATGCGGGAAGTCCTCCGAACGCCTCTCCATTACGCGCAATGCTCGAGGCAAAATTAGGCCTATTGGGTCGGCAGTGGATCGATTGTTCACACAGATCGTGCGGCACTCACCCAATCGAGGCGTGCGGCAGGTACAAGGCCGTAATTGTAGAAATTGATGCCATCGACGCCCGCCGCCAGCGCCGGTTTCACTTTGGCGGCGAGAATGTCCGGGCCTGCCATTTCCGGATGGAACAGCCGGTAACCGGTCCCAAGGAATTTCTCTGCTCCGAGCGTGGCACGGCCAGTGGCCATCAGATCTGCGACATCGCTGGCCTGCATATCGTAGGCGCACAGGATCGCGCCGTCGCAAGCCTGGCCGAGAGCCGCCAGATCGCAGCCGCCCAACCAGCCGTCCTTCAGGTCAATGATGAGGACACGTGTGCCCGGATCGGCAACGTCGCGCAGCTCGGCAACCAAGCTGGTCACCGGCTCGAACCGCCACAGCAGAAAGTCGTATAATTCTGGCCAGGGCTGGAAGGTATCGAAGCTACCGTTCGGAAAGTCCGGAAAACGCGGTGCCGGAACGGCACGATCACAGGTCTCGACGATCCACCCTCTGACCAGTTTGCGCGCCGCCTCGCCGTCAATGCCGGCACAAGCGGCGCGGGCGAGGCAGGACGGGCAAAAGCACAGCGACAGAAGGAAGTCATCTTCCGCGGTCAGCCCGACACCGTCTTTCTCGTGATGATATTCGTGGGCGAAGCTCATGAATGACGGGCTTTCGAGCTCGATTCTGTCCGGCTTGTAGGTGTGCGTAACGTCGGCGACCAGCGCGCGAACATAGGCGCGCGCATCCGGATGCGAGGGACAAAGGTTGTAATAATTGGGATCGCCGAAGGCATTTCGGGTAACCACCTGCGGATAAAGCATGCCGGCGCGGGTGTTGTGCAGGCACACCGTCCAGCACGAAACACCGAGCCCATTGGCGTCTCGTCTGCGGACGAGCTCGCCAAGCACGTCGCCTCCCTGCGAGATCACGTCCGCCACCTTGGGCTGAATTGCGAGGTCGGCCCATCGCGCGGCGGTTGGCTTGAAGTAGATCGTGCCGTCCTCCGGGAAATAGGCTTTGCGGCGCGGGCTGCGCGGCTGAAGGAAGCGTCCCGCATGATACGAGGCAGCAAGGCTGATCATGTTGAGTCCCGCGCGTTCGACCAGATCGCGTTCGACCATCTCGAAACCGAGATCCTGGACATCCCAGGGGTAGGTCCACATGGAAAGCTGCATAAGATATCCTCAGTTCTCCAGAGTGGCGCAGCAGCTAGACGCCGTGCGTTTTCCCTTTAGGTTTCTACGGGTTCGGCGACTTGCATGAGGCAGTCTCCTGCCTCGCACATTGTATGCAGCCGCCGCGAAAGCACGATGCCGTTTTCGGCAAAATGCAAGGCTTCCTCGGCAAGATCGAGCCTTTCGAGATCGTGATACCAGCCAGCCAATTGTCCGGCGTTCACGCTGTCGCCAACCCTCACGGCGGGTTCAAACCAGCCGCGGCGGGCGGCGTAGAGGCCTTGGCTATGCCGCGAAAGCGAAAGCAGTCGCGTCGGCATCGAATGCATTGACTCCGCGCCAACAACTGGCCCGTCGACCAGGCCTAGTGCAATCAGCAGATTGTCGATCGCGCGAGCGGTGATCGCCATCGTGTCGACCGTGGCGGTGCCGCCGCCCCCGAACTCACCGCTGACGCCGATGGCGCCGGCACGGCGCGCTGCACCCATGGAGGTCGGCGAGGCCTGGCCATTGTCGGCCACGAACCCATAGGGCATGCAGAGCGCCCGCATCAGCTCCACCCCGCGCCTGTGGCGCTCGGGATCGGCATTGCGCTCGACGAGTGCAGTCGGCAGATGTTCCATCGAAGTGCCCCCCGAATGGATGTCGAAGACGATGTCGTGTCGGGGGAACAGGTCTGTCTCGAGAAAGTTGGCGAGCCGGCTTGTCGGCGTGCCCGACGGATCTCCGGGAAAGGCGCGATTGAGATTGCCGCCATCGAGCGGCGAGCAGCGTTTGGCGGCCATCACCGCCGGCACATTGGCCATCGGCAGGATGGTGACGCGGCCCCTGACTCGCGCTGGATCGAGCCGGCGGACCAGCTTTGCCAAGCACAGCTCGCCTTCATATTCATCGCCGTGATTACCGGCCATAAGAAGCAGCGACGGACCCTCACCATTGCGCATGAGGCAGATCGGGACCTTGATTTGGAAATATGGCGAACGGTCTATCGAGAACGGGATGCTCAGATGGCTGAGCGTCTTGCCGTCCCGATCGAAATCGAGCGAATGGCTGATGCCGGTGTGCATGGCGGCGGTTCACACAGCCGCGACGGCGGTGACCTCAATGCGGAGGTCAGGATCAGCGAGACGCGCCTCGACGCAGGCACGCGCCGGCAGACGGGCGGAATCCACCCAGGCATCGTAGATACTGTTCATTGCGTCGAAATCGCCAATCTGCGGCAGGAAGATGTTGACCGCCACGAGCTTCGACTTGCTGCTGCCGGCCTCGACCAGGAGCGCCTCGATCTTGGAGAGTACCTCGCTCGTCTGACCCTCGATGCCGGCCTTGCGATCGTCTGCGACCTGGCCCGCTATGTGCACGAGGCCGCCATAGACGACCGCCTGCGACATGCGGGAGCCGGATTGGAAGTACTTGATCATATCGGATCCTTTCGTTCTTTTTTTGGAAAGCGCGACGATGGTCAGCCGAAATAGGTGGGAAAGGCGTGGCTGACATACCCGGCCGCGTCGACGCCAAAGATCACGCGATAGCGATCAAGGCAGGTGCAGGGATGGGAGATGCCGAATTCAACGGTGTCGCCGACGGCAATGTCGTCGCCCGACGCAATTGTCAGGAAGGCGTGCTGGTCGTTGAGCTTGAAGACCTCGGCACGCGCTATCGGCAGCTGCTTGCCGGCACGAAAGATGGTCAGGACCATTGGAAAGCCCTGGTCGAACGACACGTCGCGCATGCCCATGCCGCAGATCGCAAGGCCGGGCTCCGGCCGCGACAGTACCTCGGCCCATAGGCGCAAAGCCGGACGGAACGAATTTCGTGCGGACGCATTGAAGCCGCCGACTGCAAAACCCTCGCGGGCGTCGAGTGTGCCGAGCGAGCGGTCGTAGACGCCATGGTCGTGGAAGAAGATGGCGCCGCTGCGCAGCACCAGCGTCGCGCTGCTGTCCCTAGAAACGAGAGGCGAAAGCGCTGCGACCACTTTGTCGAAGTAGACCGAGCCGCCTGCCGTGACAATCAGCGGGGTGTCGCCGCCGACGCGGGCGCGGAGCCGCAGGAACATGTCGGCTGTCATTGTCAGCAGGGCGGATATCGCCTCATCGGTGCGGTCAGGATCGGGCTGCGCCGCGGCACCTTCATAGGTTGCGACGCCGGCGATCAGCAGCCGGCCGCCGGCTGCTACAATCGCGTCGGCAATCGCCTCGGCTTCGCCGGTGGTCCGGGCGCCTGCCCTGCCCGCACCAAGTTCGACGAGCACGCGCAATGGCGGCAGCCTCGCATTGGCCCGCCAGGCTTCGGCAAGCGCATTCACGGCGGCGATCGAGTCGGCGAAAACGTAGAACTCAGCGCTTGGCCAGGCGCTGACAAGAACCGCAAGCCGGTTCGCACCACCTGGTCCGCCGACCTCATTGGCGATGATCAGCCGACAGAGTCCGGCTCTGAGCATCACCGTGGCCTGCCTTATGTCGGCGACGGTCGTGCCCCATGCTCCGGCCTCGATCAGGGACCGGGCAAGATCAGGCGCCATCGGGGTCTTGGCATGCGGGGCGATCACGGCGCCCTGCTCTCGCGCATAGCGCAGGAACAGGTCACGATTGGCGATGAAGGCCCCCTCGTCGACGGTCAACACCGGCAACGACATACGCCCATCCGCTGGATGCCAGCGCTCAGATGCGACAAGGCTGCTGTCCAAGCCGAGGGTGCCAGGCGGCACGCCGCGGATACGGTCATCGAGCAGGAAATTTTCTCGGGTCGCCAGCAACAGTACGGGTGAGCTTTCGGTCATCCGATGCTAGTCCTTCCTTTACAGGATGAAGTCCGGATCGATTTCCGATTCCGGCCACACCATGAGAGAGATGCGTGCCAACACCTTACCGCGGACCGATCATCGATGCCCACCATCACCTTTGGGATCTCGGCCTCAGCCGGCACCCCTGGCTCGCCACAACGGCTGGCGAACGCGGCGGTCTGGGGGAGCTTGGCCGCTTGCGGCGAAACTACCTTCCTGAAGATTATTTGCGCGACGCCGGCCGGCACAATGTCGTCGCAACCGTCCATGTCGAAGCCGGCTGGACCGGGGATGAATGCGTCGGCGAAACGCGGTGGCTTGAAACGCTCGACAAGTCGCGCGGCGTGGCCGCCCGTTATGTTGTTCACATACCGCTGGCGAGCCGCCAAGCGCCGGCGCTGGTCGAGGCGCAGGCGGCATTCGACCGTGTCGTCGGTGTGCGCGACATACTGAGCTGGGATCCGGATCCTGCCCGCCGTTTTGCTGCCCGTGACGGCATCATGGACGATCAGGCCTGGCGTGCCGGCCTGTCCCTGCTTGGGCGCCGCCGGCTGGTTTTCGACCTGATGGTGTTTCCGCGCCAGCTCCCCGGTGCGGCGCGCCTCGCAGCGGCCTTTCCGGACCAACTCTTTGTTCTCAACCACTGCGGCAGCCCGATCGATCGCGATGCAGACGGCATGCGGGTGTGGCGCGAAGGGCTGCGGCTTTTGTCGGAGTGCGACAACGCTGCCATCAAGATATCGGATCTGGTCGCCTACGATCATGATTGGACACTCGACAGCCTGAAGCCGGTTGTCATGCATTGCATCGACTGTTTCGGTACGCAGCGAGCGATGTTCGGCAGTGACTTCCCAGTCGCCGGCCTGCATGCGTCATTCGATGCAGTATATGACAGCTTCAAAGCCATTGCAGGAGAGCTTTCCGCGGACGAGCAAACGGCGCTGTTCTTCGGCAACGCAAGGCGTATCTACCGGCTGCACGATATTTCATCGGCGGGCCTGCTCCCTGCCTGAGAGAAGCAGCAGCCCCAGAATCAGCGACCCGAACAGGATACTGCGCCAGCCGGGCGATGCGTTGACGACGGTGATCAGCGCCGTGATCGTGACCAGCAGGATCGCGCCGGGGATAGTACCGGCATAGGTGCCGAGCCCGCCCAGTATCGAGGTGCCGCCGAGCACCACGGCGGCAATCGACGCGAGGAGATAGGGATCTCCTATCCCGACATAGCCTTGGCCGTTCATGCCGAGGACCAACACACCGGCAAGTCCCGAACAGAAGCCGCTGATGCCGTAGACGGCGAGCGTGGTCGAGGCGACGGAAACTCCGGACAGCGCCGCGGCAAGCGGATTGGCGCCCATCGCGAAAATCCGGGCGCCGAGGGATGTCGCATGCATCGTGGTCAGAACGATCACGGAAATGACCACCCACAAAAGCACGCCTGCCGGAATACCGGCTGGCCGCGCATTGCCGAGCCAGCTGACCAGCGGGTTCTCGGCGGTCACGGCGCTGCCGCCGGCGATGATGATCAGGAGGCCCTGCAGGAATGTCGCCATCGCCAGTGTCATGATCATTGGATGAACGCGCAACAGCGCCACGCCCAGCCCGTTTACGAGACCTATCGCGGTCGTCAACGCAAGTACTGCAAGAACGGCTGTGAGCCCGGTCGGATCCGCCTGCAATGAGAGCAGCGGGAGGCTGACGGCACTGACCGTGACGATCGCCGCGACGGAAAGGTCAATGCCGCCGGCAATCACCACGAAGGTCTGGCCCGCCGCGACCAGGCCGATCACCGCGCCCAACTCGACCAAATAGCGCAAATGACCATAAGCGCCGAAGCCACGTGAAGCGAAGCTCGCCGCGATCCACACCGCGGCAACGATAGCGACCGTGAGGAAGGGCCGGCTGCGCAGGATCGTCAACGCCCGCCCGCCGCGCGCGCTCTCTTTCCGTGCTGTCATTGCTGCACCTTGCGGAATTGCGGGATGGCGACCGCCCCGATGATGATGAGGCCTTGGGCGACATACTGAGCAACTGGCGTGAAGCCGAGGAAGAACATGACACTGATCATCAGGCTGAGCAGCAGGCTGCCGGCAAGCGCGCCGCGCATCGTGCCCTGGCCGCCGAGGAAGCCGATTCCGCCGAGCACCGCGGCGGCAATGGAATTCAGCGTGAAGGCTGTGCCTATCACCGGGTCGCCCGAACCCGTTTGCGCGGCGACGAACAGGCCGGCGCCTGTGCAAAGCAGACCGCTGATCGCATAGGCCGCGATCCGCGCGCCGTCGACCGGCACGCCGGAGCGATAGGCGCCGACCGGATTCTCACCGGCGGCATAGAGGCTCAACCCAAGCGGGGTGGCGAGATAGAGTTTCCACAAAAGCACGACGAGCACCAGCAACACGAATGCCGCCGGCGTGTTGCCGGCAAGCAGGTCCGACAGCCACTCCGGAATGGCGCCGCCCGGCCTCGGCAGGATGAGCAACGCAGCACCGCCGATGATGAAGGAGCCGGCGAGCGTCACCACGATGGCCGGCAACCGAAGTTTCACGACGATGAACCCCGTCGCGGCACCGATGCCGATACCGGTCAGCGCCACCACGGCGGTGCCGCCGGCTACGCCCAGCGGCCCGATCATCGTCGTCGCGGCGATTACCGCGCCGAGACTGACCATTGCGCCGATTGCCAAGCTGATGCCGCCGGTGAGCATGAGGATCGCCTGGGCCATCGCGACCAGCGCCAGCGGAAACCAGCTCTGGGTGAATTTGGCGAAGCCGGACGCCGTCAAGAGGCCGGGGAACAACACGCCGTAGGCAACGAGGAACGCCAGAACCACGGCAAACAGGCTGCGCACGCCAACATTTCGGCGCAGCTGAACTCGCCAGTAGAGGGCGCCGGCTTGGCTTGAGGATACAACCGTGCTCATGCCGCAACTTTCTGCTGTTCGGCGCCCATTGCGGCGGAGACGATGACTTCCTCGCTCAGTGCCTCGCGCTCGAGCATGGCCTTGATGCGACCTTCTCGGACCACGGCGACGCGGTCGCAAAGGTGCACCAGTTCGGGTGTGTCGGAACTGAGCAGGACGATCGCCTTGCCGGCGGCAGCGAGATTGCGAAGCATCATGTAGATCTCACGCTTGGTCTCGACATCGACGCCGCGCGTCGGATCGTTGAGGAGAAGCACAAGCGGATCGTGTGGCATCCATTTCGCCAGCGCGACTTTCTGCTGGTTGCCACCTGAGAGTGCCTGCGCCGGGCGATCGAGGTCGCCCTTGATGGCAAGCTGGGCGGCGAGTCCCCTCGCCAAATCGCGCTCGGCACGCCGGCTGCGCAGCTTCAACGCCGGCAGCCTTGCGAAGGCTGGTAGCATCATGTTGGTGATGATGGGATGGATCAAGTGCAGGCCTTCGCGCTTGCGGTCGGCCGGGACATAGGCGAGGCCGAGCGCATTGGCTTTCGGCACGCCGCCCGGCAGACCCGAAGCAGCGTTTACGGTCGCGGATGCCGACCTAGCCGGGATCGCGCCGTAGAGGCCAAGCAGCAGATCTTCCTGCCCCTGCCCGACCAGGCCGCCGATCCCAAGCACCTCGCCTGTCCTGATGTCGAGATCGACGTCGCGCATCAGGCCGGCCGAAAAATTACGAACCGAGATGGCGTTGGCTGGCGATGGCGAAGGCTGCCATCGTGGAAAGAGATCGCCGGGGTCGCGGCCGACCATCAGCCGCACCAGCCCGGCGGCATCAGTTTCTTCCAGCGAGCGGTCCGCCGTGCAGGCGCCGTCCTTCAGTACGGTGACATGCTGGCACAGTGTCATCACTTCGTTCAGCCGGTGTGAGATGTAGAGAATGGCGATGCCCTCGGCCCGAAGCCTTTCCAGCAAGTCCGTGAGGGTTTTTGTCTCGGTTGCCGATAGCGATGAGGTGGGTTCGTCGAGAATGAGCACGCGCGGCCGCCGGTAGAGCGCCTTGGCGATCTCCACCATCTGACGCCGGCCGAGTGACAGATGCCCCACCGGCGTAGACAGCGGTTCGCGAAGGCCGACAAGATCACATGCGGCCCTGGCCCGTGCGGCAAGTTCCGTGTAATCGACCAAGCCGAATCTCTTGGGATAGGCGCCGAGCCCGATATTTTCGGCGATCGAGAGGCTGGCCGTCAGGCTGAGTTCCTGTTGGACAACGGCGATCCCGGCATGCCGCGCATGAGCGGGGCTCATGCGCGATACCGGGCGTCCATCAACCTCGATCGCCCCGCCGTCCGGGCGCAGGGCGCCGGACAAAAGGTTGATCAGCGTCGACTTCCCCGCGCCGTTCTCGCCGAGCAGCGCATGCACGCGGCCCGGCTGCAGAGCGATGGAAACGTTGCGCAGGACGGGGTTGCCGAAGAAGGACTTCGACACCCCCCGCGCGGCGAGAAGCGTAGCCGTGGTTGTCAATGTTGCAACCCTTCAGGCTTATTTCTGGGCCAGCAGCTTCTTGAACAGATCCTCATCGAACGGCGAATAGATGTAACCGTCAGCCGGGAAATCCTTAGCCCGGGCGAGATATTCGTCGACGTTGGAATTGTCGATCACCGGCAGCGGGATCTTGACGAAAGCCGGCACATCCTTGCCGTCCAGCGCCTGTACGGCGGTGTAGGTGGCGAAAGCGCCGAGCCAGTTCGGCTGCATCGTCGCCCAGCTCTTCAAGCCCTTTTCCTTCCACAGTTCGAGGAACTGGCGCGCATTCTCGCCGGTGATCGGCACCTGGTCGCGACCCTGCTTGTCGAGCGCGAGCACGGCACCCGCCGACAGAGCGCCGCCGAGCGACAGGATGCCGTCGATTTCGGGATTGGCGAAAAGCAGACTGGTGACCGCTTCCTGGGCGGGCGCGACATTGTAGGGCGTGTTCGTTTCGGCAAGCACTTTCACATCGGGATGAGCCTTAAGCTCGGCATCGGCGCCTTTGCGCCGGTCGTCACTGACCGAAACGCCGGCTGGGCCATTGAGGATCAGAATTTTGCCCTTGCCTCCGATGGCGTCGATCAGGAACTTGGCCGCCTGATCGCCCCACTGTGAGGAATCGGTGTTGACCTTGGCGGTCACCTGGTCGGTGTCGACGAGGCTGTCGAAATTGATGATCGCGATGCCTTTGGCGCAGGCGTCCGCCAGCACGCGCGCCGGCGCGGTCGACGAGCCAGCGATCAGGATGATGGCATCGACATCGGAATCGATCATCGACTGGATCTGCTGAATCTGGACGTTGGCGTCGCCTTGGGCGTCGGTCACGACGAGCTTGTCGACCAAGCCTTGCTTCTTCAAAGTTTCGACTTCGGCTTCGATCGTGCCCTGTGTCTGCTTCATCCAGGTCGGAACTGAATAGATGTTGGCCCAGCCGATCGTATACGGCGCCTTGCGGTCGCCCTTGATGCATTTAGCGGCGGCGTTGGCCTGCGAACCGGCGCCAACGCTGAGGAGAAGACCGAGGCAAAGGGCGCTGGCGGATGCGAAAAACGATGATTTGGTCATGATTGTTCCCTTCTGAGGTTATGCCTGGACGTGCGGGGTCGAGACGAGAAAACCCGCCGGTTGCCGCATCTCGGAAACCGCCCTTTTTCTCGTCAGGACTCTCTGCGCCTGGCTCTTTATTGTCCGATATTCCAGACAAGAGGCCTGTATATCGGACAGATGGGATGCTAGACTGAGCCTTGACATCTTTCAAGCGTCTTGAGACGAGGGCCGAAATGATTTTGCGCGGGGTGCGGCCCACATGAGCGATGGCGTCACTGGTTTGATCGAAAGGGAAGTCCGCGCCGAGCCGCGCAATGGCGAACGGCGCCGCGGGATTGACCGCGTCATCACGCTGCTTGAAGCGCTTCTGCGGCAGCGCGCGCCGATGCGCGTCGGCGATATCGCCAAGATGATCGGCGCGCCGCGTTCGACCACTTATGAGATCGTCAACAGCCTGCTGGAAGCCGAAATGCTCGAGAACGTCGGGACGGAAGGCTATGTCTATTTCGGAAAGGCGATGCATCTGTTCGGCTGGGCCTACTCACATCATAATGCCCATTATCGACGCATCATCGAAACCCTGGACAGACTAGGCGCGGAGACGGGCGAGACCGTCCAACTGTGTGGCCTGCGCGGGAACAAATACGTCGTCCTTGATTGCCGGGACTCGCCCGGCCCGTTCCGGATTTCAAGCGATGTCGGAGTCGAGGTGCCGATCCCGTGGACGGCGTCCGGAAGGCTGCTGCTCGGCCATATGAGCGCGCAGGAAATACAGGACTTCATTCCGCCTGGCGACTACAAGCTTCCCGACGGCCGCGTCATTGCGCCAGCCGAGTTCTTCGGCGATGTGGCTCTGGCGCGCCAGCAAGGTTTCAGCGAGACCGCCGCTCTGGCTGACCGCTTCACCTGGTGCATGGCCGCGCCCATCCGCGATGGCGACGGGGCCATCAACAAGACGCTTTGTTTCGTGTTGCCCGTCGACACGCCGGAAGCCAGGCGCAGCGAATTGCTTGCCCTGCTATGCGAGCGCGCCCGTGGATTGTCGCTGGCGGGAAGCTAGTAAAAATCGGCGCGCGAAGGTTCGGGATAGGCTCCGCTCGTTCAGCCGCAGCAGCGAGGCCGGAACCGGTATTCCGGTGGGTATGGCAAAGGCGGCAGCGCGCTCCCGCGACCACCTTTGCCCACAGTCCGCAGCGTGCCAGCACCGCAGAGTGCACGCGATGATACCGGTGCCTGGGACACCTCGTCCGGCCCGGCCACAACGCACTTACCGTCTTCATTGAGCGTCGTTGATTGCTTAGACAACGGGACGTTCCAATTCCGCCGGATCATCCATCGGCGGGAGCGGCGGCAATGGAAAGCAAAGCTCGCCTATTACCTGAACGCCCACGCCAAGCACACTTATCTGTTCGAGGTCGGACGTGCTGGATGTAGAGCCGGTTGGCGCCTGCATCAGGAAGGGACCCAGAAACGAGACGGCGTTTTGCATCGTCGTGCGGGCTTCGGCGGTCCACGAGCCGCTGAATTCCACGTTACGAACCAGAAGCAGGCCCTGAGGCAGGCAATGCGCATAGGTCTCGTCGGTCGAAGCCTTGATCATGTCGCCGCGCTTCATTCCCGGTACGTACCAATCCTCCTCGTCGACGAGGTCGGGATGCCACCATCTCGTGCCGGCGATCCGCCGGGTGATGGTGAGCATGCAATACTCGAAATGCACATGCAGTTCACTGTCCGAGGTAGTTACCTCCGTTACGACCGGGTTTTTAATGAGATCGTGAAGCTGGATTGTGGCCAATCGGTTCACGAGCGAGGTGTCCAACTGCATTTGCGTGCTGGAAGCATTTGGCTGCTCTCTGGGCGGCGAGACGTGATCTGCCTCGGCTGTGAAGTGTCGCCGGGCAGCGCGAATTCGACTGAATGTTGGCAGGGTAGCGGCCAGCGCCCGGGCGTGGAGCGGCGAAGCGGTGAGGCCACCCAGATGGTTCGCGCTGAACTGGCTCAGATTGACCGCGGTGCTTGCTGCATCCTGGATACCGAGAAACTCGACTGGCTGGGTAGCGTAGTCCGTGAGATGTGGCTGCATGCGCAGCTTTCTGACCGCTTCAACCCTTGGCACAACAGCTAATTCGGCGGCAAATGCCTTGCGCCGTTCGACCGCCTCGGAAACTGCGGTGAGGTTCGACACCACCTCTTTTGTCAACACTCGCATCTTCCATAAGTGGGGATTTGCCTTAATGGCGCCGGGTGTCTCGGTCGTGGTTGCGGTAGTGCGGGATATCCTTTGATCGAAGACATGCCAGGCCGTGCAGCTGGGCTCGGCGAAATCTGTCGGCTCGCAGCTGAATGGCAGCGCATCGGGATTGTCCCCGATATCTTTTCGTGCCTCGGCAACCATCGCGGCGATGCGCGCATAGGAAGGAGCATCAACCGGAACCCCCGGTTGCGCCCATGGGATCATCGCCAAATAGGCAGACTTGGCGGTAAGACTGCCGACAGACGAGGCGGAAACGGAGGAGGCATCGGACCGTTTCAGCCATAGCGGGTAGTCGTACTGGTCTTCCAGCCACTCCGACAGCCGCAGCGGATTGGTCACGCCATTTTGCACGATGCCATCGGCTAGCGCCTGCCCCGGATGAATGGCAAGCGCCAACGACGGGTCATTGTTGGGGTTGTAGGTCGCGATTAACGTGTCCACCACTTGCTGGCCAAGGATCGCGAGCTGATCGCTGTTCGTGCTCACAGGGACACCTCAGCCTTGCGGAGCAGCGGGCGCGTCAGCCGGTATCGCAGGCGCTCCGGCATTGGCGGCTGTCGCAGGGTTGGCCACGACTTCGGCGCTGAGTGCAGGGTCGTCCTTGCGCGGTGCGGCCGGCTGTATCTGGCCTACCCAGCCGACGATCTGCGAACCGAAAAGTTCAAGCGTTCCACCGTGTTCATTGCTGCTGAAGGAAAAACCCTGAGATGCATCGTGCTGGTTGCTGAATGCGCCGCTGCTGTCCGAATTGGAATGTTGGACCGATCCGCCGATACCGCACCAACCAACCTTGCCGCCATAGGAGGTGGAGCTGCTTTCCGTGTGTCCGCTAGCGCTGTCGACGGCGCTCTGGAATGCGCTGCCCATGCTGCCCCAGGAATTAGCGGTAATCTTCACGTTTCGAACAATCAGAAAACCCTTCGGGATCATCGGGAGCAGCTTGGGCACGTCGCCGATCTGACCTTCGATGGTCCCGTCGCTGATCGCATTCTTCTTCTGACCGGCGAGATACCAGCCGTCCATGTGGAAAAGGTCGCCAAGCAGCCATGGCCGTTCGATGCTGGCCATGAACCACTCGAATGTGACAGTT
Source organism: Mesorhizobium sp. M1163 (assembly GCF_040318415.1). NCBI lineage: Bacteria > Pseudomonadati > Pseudomonadota > Alphaproteobacteria > Hyphomicrobiales > Phyllobacteriaceae > Mesorhizobium > Mesorhizobium sp. M1163. Next base: position 249,783 of record NZ_JAMYMF010000003.1, read on the forward strand.
GCCGAAGAACTGCTGTCCTGATGCGACTGCCAGGAGGACTGGTCGGCATTCCAACCGTCGTTGTGGCTGGTCTCGCTGTGCGATGCATTGGCTGAGGCGCCGAAACCCAGAACGCTGTAGCCGACGCTGCCCGATGTTGATGACGACTCGTTGTTGTAGAAACTGTGTCCGAAGCTGTGTTGGCCGCCGCCACCGCTCGCCTGGTACTGTTTCGATGTGGCGGTGATTTTCATCACCCCGAAGTCATGGTTGGTGTGATCCCACCAGGAGACCGGATCGATATACGACCACGGCACCTTGATTGCCACGGCGCCACCGAGACCAACGCTATACTCGTCGTACATCTTGCGGGCCTTGGCAATCAGGGCGGCCGCGGCGCTGCCGCCGACGGACTGAAGGGTTGCAATCGCGTCGTCGATCTGTTGCCCGCCCATATCCTTGAAGTCGTTATAGGCTTGGTCGACGGCGTTCTGGTATCTGGCGCTGGTGACCGGCCATGCCTGTCCCTGGATAGGATCGGACACGGCTTGGGAGTAAGCGAGCGCGAACTCGCTGCGTGCATCTGCCAGCACCTTCTGGTTGTGTCTGTAGGCGGTGTGGCGCGGCGTATAGCCGGTAAAATTGCCGTCGGCATCCATCAGATACAATGTCTTCTGGGCATCGGCGATGCGTTTCTTGATATCGGTCGAGGGCTCAGGGATCGGTTCCGCCTGCATGCCGGCCAGGGCTGTGAAATACTCGATACTGACGGTTCGCTGGGGCCACGACACCGCAACCCCCTTGTTGGTGACCATCAACATGTCGTCAACCCGTTGAGCCGTGTTGAAGGCGCTGCTGATCGCCAATTGCAGCCTGGGATCTGGTGCCGGCATTGCCGCCAGCTGACCGGCCGGCGTCGCGGGCGTTCCGGCAGAAGGGGGAGCGGGTGGTGCTGAGAAAGCGCCCGTGGTGGAAACCGCGCCGTAGGCGCTGCCGCCGGCGGGCGTCCAGGGATTGGCATACATCTTCGGGTCGATCGGCTGGCCGACTGGAAGGTGCATGTAGACTGCCGAGCCAGACGGCGTGCCGTCGGGATTCACAAGCTGGGCCGCAACGGCGGTGTGTATCTGGTTCAGCGCGTCAAGCAGTGCTTGCGTGATGCCGCCGGTGACCTGAAGATCGTTACCAGGCATGAGAACTCTCCTTGTTTGTTGCGGCGTTGGACCATGGATCGTCACGCGGACGGGGAAAGACCAACGTCAGATTGCGGATGTGCAAGGCCCGCGCTCCGTCGATCCGGGAGCCCTGGCCCAAGAGCAAGTTACGTCTCGTTCAGACATCGGCCGAGCAGACAATCACCAGGTCAGGAATGCCCTTGCCGGGCCCAGCCGCCTCCTTGGCTGCCGAGCATCTCCCAGCCGAAGTCTGCGGCTGTGCCTTCCGGGCACGCGTCACTAGGGCGATGGCTTCCCGCGGACCTGTGCCTGTGACAAAACCCGTGAGTGTCTGAGCCGGCTAGGCATCGACAAGGTAATCGTGATACAGCGAGTGGATACTCCGGCCATTGTCGCGGGCCTGCAGAATTCTCTCCCATAGTCCGAGATGAACCTCGCCGGGAGCGCCTTGGTGGACCACTCCGTTGAGGAACCGGATATGCCGGCGAATGTTGTCGTCGAAAGAGAGGCCTGCCGTGCGAATGTCATCATCGCCAAGCCCCTCGTCGAAGCTTCCGCCTTGCAGCTCGTCCCTGACATGACCGGACACCGCTGACAGGAAGACTTCGAAGCTGACGCCTTCCGGCAGCCCGCCTGCGGTCTGCTGGACGTTGTAGAAGTCTCTGCTGATGTAGTCGTCCTGATTGTTCTCGTCGAGAACGTGGTTCATAATCTGCCAGGTCCGGTCGCCAGCTTCGTCGGCCGAACCCTCGAAAAGATTTAATATCCGGTATGCTCTATCCTGCCATGTAGACATGTTTTGATCCTCATCGGGCTGCTTGCATGCGCGGTTTCGCGAGCGGGGTAGCCCCTCGAGGGGCCGGACGAAGCGGTTGTTTGTTTTCGACGGATTGAGTTTCTCTGACCGCAGCTTACGGATGGCTTACAGATCGAAATTTTTTGGATTCATTCGCTCTGGAAGAAACCACACGCAAGTGGATTGCATCGAAAGCCCGGTTCCGCCGGTCTATCACCCGCTCGCAGCGCGAGTAGTCTTGAACGCCGCTGGGGACACGCAGGTACGCTGCCCAAGCGCAGAGTCTATCGCTCCGGTCTCTCAGTGTTTCCGATCCCGGATTGCTGGTTAGACAAAACCGCCCCGCACACGATCGACCTGGGATTGCCCGTGAAGTTATCGGGCCGTGCAAAGAAGAGGTTCGGAGCACGCTGGCAAGACGCAGCTCACGGATGGCTTACGGGTTTGGGCGTTCAAGATCTCAGATACGGACGCACCAGCGTGCGGATCACGTGTGAGGATTTGTATTCCCCGTTCGCTCCAACCGCCCTTTCGTAGCGCGAGAAGTCGTCTACAGCTGCGGCAGGATCACTGCTGGACAGACGTTCCCTGATGAGGGCTTGGTACACTCTTTCCGAATCTGGGTAGTACTCGAGTGCTCTCAGATAGGCTTCTCGCGCCCGGAAACCTTCTCCGGCATTCTCCCAATGTCTTCCGACGTTGATCGCCAGGTCGATATAGCCGTCCCGAACCTTGTCGGCCACCGGTATCGCCCAAGACGGAAGAGAACCCGGTGACAGTGGCGGGCCGGGGAATCTCGCCAGAAGCTGTTCCTTTTCGGGGGCTGTCGTATCCCCTTTCCTGGAAAGACCGCGGTTGAGACGGGCTTCCCAATCAGCAAGGTCGACCCACACCTTATCCGGGGGCAGACTGATCCGCCCCTCCCTCTGGACGATGAAGTCGCCCTTGCCGAGCGTCTTGCGCAGGCGGTGAAGGGCTTGCTCGCACGCCGGTTTGGCTTGATCCCCGTCGAGATCGGGCCAAAGCCAGTCATGAATGCTTTCGAGGGGACAGGTCTGGTCGCGCGCCAGGGCGAGAACCCGCAGGATATCGAGGGCACGCGTCGGCGATTTCGATCCGAGATCGAATTGAGTTCCGTCGAGCTCGATCCTGAAGCCGCCCAGTACAAAGATCTTCAGTGGCCATGGCCATTTAGCAGGCCGTCTCATTGGCGGGACGAGACGCCGCGTCTGAATGACCGAATGGCAGAGATCCGCTTCAATTCCGCGGTCAAGTGCATCCGCCAGCAGTTCGGCGAGGAGATCGGGCAGGTTGAGTAGGATTGCAGACGGGTTGACGGCCCTCAGGGCTGCCATGAACTCCGTCAGTTTCTCTTCATAAGCGGCTCCGCCCCTCCATTTCTCTTCAAAAGCGGCAGCGGCAAGAATGCAAATCTTCACCCGTTCCCGCGGGCCGCCGTCCAGCCGATCGACGACATCTGCCAACAGCGAGGCGGCCTCAGCCGGTCTTCTGTCGGCGAGAAGAACCTGGAATTTGGTGACATAATGCGGCCAGCGCTCGACCATCGGCTCGTTCGCCTCTTCGATCGCGGTCATGAACGTGTCGCAATCCCTGTAGGCTTCGACGAAGCTGCCTTGCCGCGCATGCATGGCGGCTCGGCAATCTGCGACTACGGCCACCTGAGTTGTGAAGCGGCTGTCCGCGATTTCGCCGAGCCTTGTCACGAGATCTGCGAAGCCGGCGAAATCATTGCGCAGCTTGAGCAGCAGCTGGAGATGGTAGAGACCGCTGAACTCGACGCTTTTCAGGGCTTCCCTCTCGCCCATCTCGATTGCCTTGCGAAGGGCGTCTTCGGCCGAGGCATATGGAAACCCGCGCCTCGAGAATGAAAAATACCTGCCGCTGGCGGCGCCGAAAGAGACCAACCACATGCCAAGCACCCAAGGCGTCACCTTCGGGTCGTTCAATTCGGAAGCGACGCTGTCGACCGCCTGTTCGAAGATGTCCTGCCGCCCTGACCAGACCGCATGATCAACAAGGGCTTCACTGGCAAGCAATCTCAGGTCAACCGGAACTTCACCAGTCGGATTCGACAGCTGTTGCAGGAGCTCGTAGGCGATCTTCACTCCTGCCTGTGCGGTCTCTTCGTCGGCCTCGCCGTAGTCAACCGCGCGCAACATGCCGACACCAACCAGCATCCGCTCTCTCGGGACAAGATCGGGTTGCCTCCCGCGAAGGATGGCGGCTGCCCTTCGCGTCCACCCGTCCAGGCCCCCGTGCGTCCGCCAGCTGCTTGTCTTTACGAGCACGGCGCGGATTACGGTCAGCCACTGCCCCCGCAAATCGCCGTCCTTCTCGAACGCCTCCCAAGCCCGTGAGAACCATCGCTCGGCTGCGGCGTCGTCAGGAACGTGAGCGGCCCCGATCCAGTGGAGAAGCCAGCCTTCCAGTTCTTCAGCAGGAAATCTGGTGCCCCATTCGATCAAGGTAGCCCTGCGGCCTTGGGACAGCATCGCCTCGGCGTGCTCGATGACCAACTCGCGGGCAAGCGGCCAGGCTTCTGCTTGGAGAGCCATCGATACGGCAGCGTCGACCAATCCTGCGTCGCGCAGGACCCGAGCTGCCCTTTCGCGCAAACTTGCCTGCTCTTCCGGCGGCAGCCGCGCTTCGAAGAGCCTGGACAGGTAGTCGCGCAGGAGGTCGTGGAACTGGAATCCTCCGCCTCTGAGGCCTGTTCGGGTGACCAACAGCTGCATTTGAAAGAGCCGCTCCAGCACCGGGCCGCCGACTCTGGGTCCGAGCAAGGCGTCGGCAAGACCGGAATTGATTTCGGGAAGCAGATTAAGCTTCAACAGGGTGTTCTGGTCGTCGCCTGGAACGTTCTGCAGGAACAGTCTGCCGACCACCTCCTGGAAATTTCCCTGCCCCAGAGGCATGGCGCTCATCAACTGTGGGGTACTTGATTTCTGGTTGGCGATCATGACCAGGCCGACCGCCCACCCCTTGGCGGCGGCGACCTCGATCCCCTTCTCATGGCCTGGTTCCCTGAGACCGACGAGGCAGCGTGCTTCGTCCTCCGAGAATTCCAGTGCCGTCTGGCCGATGACCGGCAGCTTGCCTGCGAGCGCGAGTTCGGCCACGCCCCCACCAGGCAGTGTACGCGATATGCAGATGCACCGGACCGTGTTGGGCAATTCCCGCAGCAGGACAGCCAGAATTTCGCGGAATTCTGGTGTATCGGCACGGTGAATATCGTCGAGGACGATGACCGTGTCCGGCACCATCTGCGCCAAGTAAGCGCGGAAGAACAGACGCGCGAATGCAGCAGCATCCTCCGCATATTCGGTTCCGAAAACAGGAAGGCTGAGTTCCCGCGCCCCAGGCGACATCGCCAGATAGTAGAACAGCCGGCCGATATCCTGGTCCTCGTCATCGACGCGATACCAGACATGCGGAGCCCGCTTTTCCTGGAGGTAATCGATGACTGCGGTGGTCTTCCCGTATCCGCCAGGGGCAGCAATCCAGCACATGCCGGATTCCAGGCACCTGTCGACCAGTGCAGCAATGCGCGGCCGCCGCGAGATTCCCGCGGGTCTTGGCATTGAAAGTTTTGCTATCGTGCCGCCGTGCACCGCCGCATCCAGATCCACCAGGCTGCACTCTTATAGCAGATGATGGGCCGGGTGCGCGTCATTTCAGCATGTAAGCCAAACGTAAGCGCGGCTCGGTCACTGTCGGCATCGTTCCAACTCAAGGAGGAAACCATGCCGACCGCAACCGTTCAAACCATCTATTGTGTCCAGCCCGCCACCGGAACCGACTTCGCGGCCAACCAGGCGCTAGTCGACGCCATCATGGGCCTGACGCCGCAATTCATCCAGAACGACTTCGCCGGCAGCCTGCTGCAAGGGATCAAGTCACTGCCAAGCGTTCTTGGAGCGATCGACGCCATACGGGCCGATCCGGACAACCTGTTCATCACCACCGGGACTGAAGGCAATGTCGATGACGCTGTCTGGCCCTCTCCCGGAGCCACCAGGGAAGTCAATGCGGACCAGTCGTTCGAACCTGGCCTCGTGCTGCCGTTCGAGTATAGCCAGAATCTCTCTCTTTGGGATGAAGACGGCCCTCTTAATGGCAACGATCCACTCGGCTCCGTCACCATGGACAAGGAAGAACAAGGCATGGGTCCAATCGCCAAGATCGCCCGCTCAGCGATTGAGGGTTCGGCCTACTACGTCATTTACCGGATTGACTGACCGCGCGACAGGCATCGGGTGATGTCCACGGTCGCCGACAACACCTCAGCGAGCAGAAAGCAGCGGGCCGTGACCACCCCGTAAGCCATTCGTAAGCTCGGGCAGGTGAGCATTCCGTCTCGCAACAAGTTGATGGAGCAATGACCATGCGTCCCTACTCACTGAACATAAGCCGCATCAAATGTCATTCGACGAACGATTATACAGGTTCTGACGACCTTGTTGGAGTGATGGGTCCTGTTCGCTTCCCGATTGGATCCTTCACTCCGGGAAACGACTACAATCTCGACATCAAACAGATCGTTCCAGCCGGTGAATTCTACCTTAATATTATCGAGACCGACCTTTCAGGCGATGACGAGATAGGGATGATCGACCTGTCCGCGATCATGGATTTCCAAACCGTGAAAAACGTGCAGGGCGCGGATGCCAGTTACGACATCACCATCCTCGTCCAATCCGTATCAGACTAGCTCTAGCATGCGCGATCCGCACTCGAAGCAGGATCGCGCCTGCTCCGCCTTGGATGTCTGGTGCCTCCGGCGAGGGTGGCCTCTCCGCGCCAGGAACTGCTCCGAACTCAAGCTCGGCGAGCGATCCGGTTCCGATCGAGCTTCTTGACATGCATGGATCGGTTCCGGTCGGACCGTTCTTTGAAGACCTTGCAGAGAAGGTCATGGACATCAAAGACGTCTGGGAGCTGTTCCCGGGGCGGAGCGCCCGGCCCTGTAATTTTGGTTCCGAAACGGGAACTCGACAGATGGCTTGGGGTAGCGCCTCCCGACGACGCTTGAGCCTTCCTGCTAGGAATGTGGGGAGGACGCCGCCAACTAGCCCCTTAGACTGCACTCTGGCGGCCAGATAGAATCATGCAGATTATACTCTGCTGAACTGGCTTATTTAAGAGTAATGCCAATAGGCCCATCAGGAGATTGAAATGCTTACTCAAGTAACCGTACCTTACTCTCCCGGCTACGACTATGGAAAAGGTGTCGATCTTGCGACGGGTAGTCCGATGGGTCATGTCGTCGATGGCGCATTTTCCGGCGTCGACGATGCAATGGGGTCCATATCTTCATTCGACATACGCCGTATTCACACCACCGCCGAACTCGAAAAGTCGCTGAGCATCAATGTCGAAGCGAGCGGCGGGTGCGGGTGCTTCTCCGCGTCCGGAAGGTTTGACTTCGCCCAAAGTTCCAAGATCCAGAGCAGTTCCCTGTTCCTGCTCATCTCCGCCAAAGTAACGCTGCCCTTTCACGGCATCGACGAACCAAAGCTGAGCGGCTCGGCGGCGGCGATATCGAGCAATCCCGAGCTCTTCCAATCACGCTACGGGAACATGTTCGTGAACGGGGTAGGACGCGGCGGGATGTTCCTGGCCGTCCTGCAGATGGATACAGCCAGTTCCGAGGAGGCCCAAGCCGTTTCGATGGAGTTGTCGGGGTCCTACGGGCTGTTTTCTGCCGACGCCAAGATGAAAATGGCAGAGGCATTTCCATGAAGACGTGCGCACGACCGTCTACCACGAAGGCGGCCCGATCAATCTGATCATGGGGGACGTAACGGATCCCAGCCAGATGTATGGGCTTCTCCAGCAATGGCTGAACGCATTCCAGACCGATCCGAACGCCAATGCCGTTCCTTATTTCGTCACCCTAGCTCCAATCTCCATCGCAGATGGACCGATCCCGCCGAACGCAGCGCAGGTCCGGCAAGCCCAGGATGTTCTGGTTGAGTGCGCGAAGGAGCGCAGCAGCCGGCTAGACCAGATGAACCTGATGGACTTCATTACGCTCAATCCAGGCAAGTTCACCTTCACGGCACCGACAACCCTGCAGATGGTTCAGGAGGCATTCCGTGGTTTCCAAGTCGATATAGACATCATCGCGCAAGCCGCCGCCGCGGCGATCAACGATCCTAAAACAGCGTGCCTGCCGGTTGATTTCGCCGCGAAGCAGACGCCGGCCCGGCGTTTCCCGCAAGGGCTGACGCCCGATCCATTTCCGGAAGGCGCGAAGGGGCTGAAAAGCGTTTATGCAGACAAGGGAAAAATGATGGTCAGCCGCGACGCGTTGTTGAGCGGGATGCGAGAACTAGAGCCAGACGGCCCCGCCAAGACCGGGTTTGATATTGGCGTCGCGATGCCCGGAGCAGACACGCTATGGGGCCCGGGAAAGCAGCTTTTCATGGATGGCCTTGATGCTGACGAGCGCGTTGGCTGCGAGGATTCAGCGTTCTTCATTGTCGCCCGGAATGCGCAACTCGGCCTCGCGACCGTCGGCGCGAAGATCGCGGAGAAGACCTCGACGGATGCCTTTAAGGCTGCCCGCACTGCAGAGCCGCCCGGCATGTACACTCTGGGCTTCGACATCGCCTCGGGCCTCTTCGGCGACGCGAGGCTCGGCGCGCGCGGCCACACCGCACGGGGCCCCGGATCCCTGGGGATCAGGGCAGCCCTCGACCCGAGAGGTCAGCGCGGCTTTGATGCAGCGATGACGCTGTACTCGGTTGCCTGACGACGGGAGCGTCTGATCAACAGGCCAGAGAGCACATTCTCGTTTCACTGCTCAAGCCTGTCAGGCACCGAAAACCACCAGATCGGCCAGCTTGAAGATGCGAGCGCAGGCTTGATTGGAACGGCTGGAGACTCGGCGCCCGTCGGTTCAATGCGTCAAATTTTCGTCTGGACGGGCTGCTGAGCCCAATGGGATCATTTCTGGTTCGGTGAGCGGGATGTGCAGAAACGCACCATCCCGTGATTTTGCCAACTCGCGCCGGGCGTTCGTTAGGGCCGGTCGGTTCGCCAACCGAGCCGCGACTCGATGCGGCGCGCACTGATCTTGACCATCGTAATCAAATCCGGGTTCTTTTGCTTCAGCTTCACATCCGGGACGACGATCGAGATCGTGGCACGGCAGGCTCCTTGGTTGTCACGGATGGGAGCCGCAATGCAGGCAACTGAAAAGTCAGATTCACCAGCCTGGATCGACAGGCCCTGCTCCAGTGCTGTGGCGGCCGCCCGAGCGAGCACATCCTCGTCCGTCTCGGCGCGTCCGGTCGGAGATGCGATCGCGGATCGAGCGAAAATGGCGCGGCGTTCGGCTTCCGGCAAATGGCCGACGAGCAGCCGACCCGACGCGGTCCAGTTCAGCGGCGTCCGGGTCCCGACGCGAGATGTAACCTGGAAATGATCTTTGCCCTCTTCCATCGCAAGCACGACCATATGGTCACCGTCACGGCCGCATAGCTGGATCGTCTCTTTCGAACTCTGAGCCAGTTCGTGCATCTCCTGCGTTGCCACGTTGAGCAGGTCCAATGTGCGAGCGTAGGTCAGGCCGTACTGATAGAGCCGCGGACCCAGCCAGAGCAGGCCGCCGTCCTTGCGGTCCAGCAGTTCCTTTTCGACCAGATCGTCGACGATGACGTAGATCGTCGACAGGGGGGCGCCGATGTCGTGCGCAATCTCATATGCAGTTGCTGGCCGCCCCTGCTTTTGCAGATAGTCGAGTATCTGCAGCGCACGGTCGATACCGCTGGTGCGCGAGCGGCGGGGTTCCCGCGGGTCTTCGGCGGGGTTCAGGTGCAGGTCGGGCGCTATCGTGGGCATGGCATTCTCGGTTTTGCGGGCACTGTAAGGCAGCCGGGGCATTTACCACAGCCAGCCTCAATCCGGCCAGTTGAGGATCGCAGCCTCGCGGGCCATGAGACGCTCGTTCCATGGTGTGGCGATGATCGCATTCGACTTGCGCGCGCCATCAAGCTCCTCGGCAAGCCGTGCCGCCACAATGAATTCTTCGTCGGGATGCAAATTGCATGGATCGAGGAAGAAATAGCCGTGCTCGACTTCATGATCGCGGACGACCACCGGCGGATTGCCAGCTGCCAGCCGGTCGGCCAGATCCCAGGCTGTAATGCGCGATTCGGCGGCATTCACCCACACCTTCAAGCGATCGAGCGGATTGCTGGTCGGGTCGGGTACGATAGCGGCGGTGACGCCAGGCCGCCCCTCGAGTGCTTGCGCCCAGCAGTCGAGCGCTCGGCGTTCGCGAGCGCGAATACCCTCATGGTCACGCGTTTTCCAGGCCTGGAGAGCAGCGAGCGCACCGACGATGCCTTCCTTGCCGACCTTCATGCCGCGCCCGATGCCCCGGTTCTGCAAGTAGACGTCGCGCACCCGCGCCTTCGTGCCTGCGACGATACCGGATGTCGGGCCGCCCAGGAATTTGTGACCCGAATACAGCACCAGATCGGCTCCGCTGGCGAGAAAGCCCGCCAGATCGTATTCGGGCGCTGCGTCGACGATGACCGGGACCCCGCGTGCACGGGCGGTTTCGACGAACATCTTCAGCGGGATTTGCCCATACTCGACGACATGGTGCGACACGACGTAGATTGCTGCAGCAGTGCGCTCGGTGATAGCGCCTGAGAGCTGATACGCCGAGGCGCTGGTCGCCTGACCGACCGGCACGACCTTGGCGCCGGCGAGACGGATCGCCTGTTCGATCGGTGCGCCGTAGCTGACCATGTGGCCGGACTGGATGACGATCTCGTCTTTCAGTCCAGCGGTATCCGGCAGCCGTTCGATCGCGGCAAGGTCCGGGCCCGTCATGCTGGCCGCCACGGCCAGGCTGATTGCCGCGGAACAGGAGGCGGTGATGAAACCGGCCTCCGCGCCCGTCAATTCGGCGATCACGGCGCTGGCCTTGCGATGCAGATCGGCCATTTCGACAAACTCGGTGAGAATGCCGGACACAGCCTCGACAGCCGTGGGAACGACAATGGAGGCGCCGAGCGAGGTCATCGTGCCTGAGACGTTGATGACGGGCCTGAGGCCCAACTGGCTGCGGATATCTTCGACAGGCATGGTCTTGTGCTCCGACTATTCGATGCGACTAATCAACGGCGATGACGGCTTCAATTTCGACGCTGATCCCTCCCGGCAGTGATCCGTGACCGACCGCAGAGCGGGCATGGGTGCCGCGCTCGCCGAAAACGTCAATGAGCAGGTCCGAGCAGCCGTTGATCACTGCGGGGTGATCGGCGAAATCCGGCGTGGCGTTTACCATGCCGAACAGCTTTACCACACGTCGCACGCGGCACAGATCGCCGAGCGCTGCGTGCATGACGGCAATGAGGTTGACACCGGTCAGCCGCGCATGGGCATAGGCCTGATCCACGGTCACGTCGGCACCGACCTTGCCCGTATAGACCCGGCCGTCGGCCTCACTCGGCCCCTGGCCGGACAGGAACAGCAGCTTGCCCTCCTGCACGTGTGTGACAAAATTGGCGATCGGCGGCGGCGCCTCGGGCAGCGTTATTCCAAGCGCCAAAAGCCGGTCGTAGGGCGTGCTTTCCGGTCGCTTCATGAGCTCGGAAAAAGTCATACACAAACTCCAATCAGATCGTTTTTTGGTTGTGCCGGATGCAGGCCACGTGATGCCCGCCGCCGATATCGTCGACGGGCGGAATGATCCCGGCGCAGGCAGCAATTGCGTCCGGACAGCGGGTGCGGAAGACGCAGCCGGAAGGCGGGTCAATCGGGCTTGGAATGTCACCACGCAAGGCGACGTGAGTGCGTCGGCGGGTCGGGTCGGGCACGGGTGCTGTCGCCAGCAATGCCTTGGTGTATGGGTGCCGCGGCGCGGCGTAGAGAAGACGGCTCGGACCACGCTCCATGACGCGGCCGAGATACATCACCACCACTTCGTCGCAAAGGTATTCGACCACCGAGAGGTCATGCGCGATGAACAGCAGCGTCAGGCCGAGCCGCTTTTGCAACTCACCGAGCAAGTTGAGCACCTGCGCCTGCACCGACACGTCAAGCGCCGAGACCGGCTCGTCGGCGACGACGAATTCCGGCTCGACGGCGAGCGCGCGTGCAATGCCGATGCGCTGGCGCTGGCCGCCGGAGAATTCGTGCGGGTAGCGCGTGGCGTGATCAGGCGACAGGCCGACCAGGGTCAGCAGTTCGGCGACCCTGTCGGCACGTCGCTTGCCTCGCGGAAAGCCGCGCGCGTCGAGTGCCTCGCCGATGATGGCGGCGATGCGCATGCGCGGGTTGAGGCTGGAGAATGGATCCTGGAACACGATCTGCAGCTTTTGCCGATAGCCGCGCATTTCACGTGCGGACAGCGAAAACAGATCGACGCCGTCGAACAGCGCTTTGCCTCTGGTCGGCTCCACCAGCCTGAGGATGGCGCGCCCGGCGGTGGTCTTGCCGGAGCCGGACTCGCCGACCAGCCCGACCGTCGAGCCGCGTCCGACATCGAAGCTGACATCCTCGACAGCATGAACGATGCGGCCATTGCGGGCGGGAAAGTGCTTTGTCAGACCCTGCACGCTGAGCAATGGCGCAGTCGCCGCACGACTTGGTATCACCCCGGCGCTCACAGCTCTGCACTCCTGATGCAACGGGAAGCGCCGTGCAGTCCTGCCGGCATCAATGGCGGCGGTGCCGCGCGACAGGGCGCAATGGCGAAGTCACAGCGCGGCTCGAAGGCGCAACCCGGCGGCAATGCGGTGATCGGCGGCACGCTGCCGGGAATGGAATAGAGCGCCCGGCGCTTGCCGTCGTCACCGATGTCGCGCGCGGCATTGGGCGTGCAGGCCAGCAGCCCTCTCGTGTAGGGATGGCGCTGGTGCGCAAACAGGTGGTTGACCGGTGCCTGCTCGACGACACGGCCGCCGTACATGACGACGACATCATGGGCGATCTCGGCGACGACACCGAGATTGTGGGTGATGAAAAGGATCGACATGCCCATCTCGACCTGCAGGCGACGCAAGAGATCGAGGATCTGCGCCTGGATGGTGACGTCGAGGGCCGTAGTCGGCTCGTCGGCGATCAGCAGCGACGGACTGCAGGCGAGTGCCATGGCGATCATGACGCGCTGGCGCATGCCGCCGGACATCTGGTGCGGATAGTCGTCGAGCCGCGAGACGGCGTCCGGAATCTCGACATGCTTCAGCATGGCGAGCGCACGGCTGCGCGCTTGCTCCCGGGTCACCGGCTCGTGCAGCGCGATCATTTCGCCGATCTGATCGCCGACCGTTAAGAGCGGGTTGAGGCTGGTCATCGGCTCTTGGAAAATCATCGCGATTTCCCGACCGCGGACCTTGCGGAATTCCTTCTGGGTAAATCCGGCGAGGTCGTGGACACGCTCCTGCCGATCGCGGAACAATATCTGGCCGCCGGCGATCCTTCCGGGCCGTGACAGCAGGCCCATGATCGACAGGCTGGTCACCGACTTGCCGGAACCGGATTCTCCGACCACGGCCAGAGTCTTGCCGTGCTTCAGCTCGAAGGTGACGCCATCGACCGCCTTGGCGGTAAGACGGCGGGTCTGAAACCAGGTCCGCAAGTCCCGAACCGACAGGATGACGTCGCTGGCGATCGCGCCGCTCATGATTTCCACCCGCAATGCGGACAGACGTGCACACTGCCCGCAGAACCTTCCGGCGGCAGGTGGCGGTGGGCAATGATCGCCTCGGCACCGAGGATAGCGTGGCGAGGCTCGAACAGCCGGTGCAGCGTACTTGTCGCCCCTTGCGAATCCTTCACGGTGAGCTCGGCGTCGGCGAGGTCGAACAAAGTGAATTCTGCCGGCCTGCCCTTTTCCAGCAGTCCGTCGGCGGGCAACCGGATGGCGCGGCGCGGCGCCGTCGTCGAGGCCGTCACCACATCGTCGAATGCCATGCCGAGCGACAACAGCTTCGACATGGTGGTTGCCATATCCCACACCGCGCCGTCGAGCGAGCGGTTGTGCAGATCGGTCGAGATCGTCTTCGGCGGCAGACCGCGCTCGAGCGCCGCCTTGGCGACATCGAAGGAGAACGAGGCGCCGCCGTGGCCGACATCAAGCACAATGCCGCGCTGCGCCGCATCCTCGGCGAGCCGATAAAGATCGTCGTCCTCGATGATCGAGCCGCCGGCCTTGCCATTGAAGCAATGAGTGACGATGTCGCCTTCGCTCAGCAGGCCGAGAACATCGTCATAGAGTGGCGGCGGCTCACCAACGTGCACCATCAGCGGCAGCTTGAGGATGCGGCTGAGCTTCTTCGCCAGCCGGACCGGCGTCAGGTCCCAGCCGCCGGTAATGACGTGGCTGGCACGCACCTTCAGTCCGACGATGACGTCGCGGTTGGCCTCGACGGTTGCAATGGTGCGGTCGATGTCGATCGAGCGCATGTCGGTCAGCTCGCTGACACGGTTGCAGGCGACGAGACCGATCGAACCTATGTTCAGGAACGCGTATATATTCTCTCGCGCCGGCTCTATAATGAACTCGCGAAAGCCGTGGAAATTGGCTTCGCCGGCTGAGCCGGCATCGACCATCGTGGTGACGCCTCGGGCGGCGCCACATTGCTGCGGCCGCAGCGAAATGTCGGTGCCGCCGTACCAGACATGCACGTGAAGATCGGTCCAGCCGGGCGACAGGAACGCGCCATTGGCGTCAAGCATCGTCACATCCTCGCCGGCGGCAATGGTCGAACCGGTTTCGGCGATACGGCCATCCTTGCCGATCAGCACGTCGATCGTCTGGCCAAACTCGCCGCCGAAGCCGACTGGTTTTGCGCCCCGGATCAACAGCGGCCTTTCGGTTTGGGAAGAGCGATTGCTGAACATCAGATGTCCTTTGCGAGACGAGGGTCGAGAAGATCGCGCAAGCCGTCGCCGACGAGCTGCAGCGACAGCACGGTGATGACGATGGCGCCGCCCGGAAACATCATGATCCAGCCGGCCTGATCCATGTATTGACGGCCGGTGGCGATCATTGTGCCCCAGGTCGGGATGTCGGGCGATATGCCAACGCCGAGGAAGGACAGACCGGCCTCGGCCAGGATGGCGTTGGCGAAGATGAAGGTTGCCTGCACCAGCAATGGAGAGGTGACGTTGCGCAGTACGTGCCGCACCAGGATAATCGGCGTCGGCACGCCGAGTGCGCGGGCCGCCTCGACATAGGGCAGTTCGCGAATGACCAGCGTCGAGGCGCGCACGACGCGTGCGAGCCGCGGCGCATAAACCACGCCGAGGGCGACCACGACATTGACGGCGGTGGCGCCAAGTGCCGCCACGAGTGCAATTGCGAGCAATATGTCGGGAAAAGCCATCATGGCGTCGATCAACCGCGACACCGGCGCGTCGAGCCTTCTGAAGAAGCCGGAAGTCAGTCCCAAAACGACACCGATGATCGAGGCGAAGATCACGACAGCAAAGCCGACCGCCAGCGAAGTGCGCGCGGCGTAGAGCGTGCGGGTAAAGATATCGCGCCCGAGATCGTCGGTGCCGAACAGGTGGTCGAGGCTCGGCGGATGCAGCCGACTGGCAATGGAGAGCTTAGTCGGTGCGTAGGGGGCGATGACCGGCGCGAGGATCGCGGCGAGCACGATGGCGATCAGTACGGCGATGCCCACCGCCGCCGTCGGCCGCGTCATCAGCCGCGAAAGCATATTTGGCTCCGCCTGGAGCGGCACCGAGATAGCGGCCATCAGTAGCGAACCCTCGGATCGACAGCCAGATAGAGCATGTCGATGGCGAAATTGACCAGGACGTACAGCCCGGCAATGACCAGCAGCGCGCCTTGGATAACCGGATAGTCGCGCCGTAACACCGCCGAGACGACCAAGCTGCCGACGCCGGGCAGGCCGAACACCGTCTCGGTCACCACCGCACCGGAAATGAGCAGTGCCGCGGTCAGGCCGATGACGGTGAGGATGGGGATCAAGGCATTTCTGAAGGCATGCTTCAGCACCACACGCCATTCGCTCATGCCTTTGGATCGGGCGGTCCGCACATAGTCGTCATTGAGCACGTCGAGCATCGAGGCACGCGTGAAGCGGGTGATCAGTGCCGAGCTTATGAGACCGAGCGCCAGCGCCGGCAGCACCAGATGGTCAAGCCGGTCGGCAAACGAAGCTCCCGTCCCGCCATAGCCAGATGTGTCAAACCAGCCGAGCTTCACGGCGAAGAACTGAATGAACACAAGGCCGAGCCAGAAGCTCGGCACGCTGGCTGCGAACATGGCAATGGTGGTTGCTGCCTGGTCGAAGATAGAGCCGCGCTTATAGGCCGACAGGATTCCGACCGGCAGCGCGATGAGCGTTGCGATTACCAGGGAGAAGACGGTGAGAAAAAACGTCGGTTCGGCGCGTTGGGCGAGCGCGGTCGTGACCGGCTCGCCGAGGAAGATCGACTGGCCGAAGTCGCCTTGGACGACATCGAGAACGTAGCGCCCGAACTGTTCGAGGATGGAACCGTCGAGCCCGAGCTTGGACCGCAGCGCGGTTATATCGGCGGCGGTGGCGTCTGGACCCAGCATAACTGCCGCCGGATCGCCGGGCGTCACCCGTACGATGACGAACACGATGGTGACGACCAGCGCCATGACGACGATCATGCCGAGAAGTCTGTTGAGGATTGAGTGCAGCATCGGCGTTATAGCATCCCTGAGCAACCATCGAACGGTTTGCTGGGCGCCGGCTTTGTCGGCCGGCACCCGGTCGCCTGTCGTTGAGTGGAGGCGGAAAGCAGGACCGTCTCAGTTGCCTTCCAGATAAGCGTTCCAGAAATAGGGCCATGGCGCCGGCGTCACGGCTTTCAGCTTGGGGGCCTGGGCGGCCAAGGCGTTGAAGTCGCCGACCTTGAACGCTGGAACCTCGTCGTAGATCGCCTTCTGGACATCTGCGAACAGCGCGACGCGCTTGGCCGGATCGGCTTCGGCGTTGAACGCCTCAAGCACCTGGTGCTTGCGATCCGAAACCCACCAACCCGGAGAGGAGTCCGACATTATGCCGGTCAGCGACGGCTCGGGCAGGAACGGACTGTGGCTAATGTAGATGTCCCACAGCGCCGGGTCGGTGCGGTTCTTGGTCAGCGTCGCCCATTCGACCACGTCGAGCTGGACCTGGAAGCCGGCGGCTTTCAGATACTCGGCCGCGACCTGCGCCAGCTTGTAGTGGAACTCGTATTGGCGGCTGGTGAGGATGCGCAAAGGCTTGCCGTCATAGCCGGCTTCCTTCAGCAGCGCCGCAGCCGCCTCAGTGTCGCCATCGGGCTTGTAGGGCTCGGTGCCGGCGTCCGTGTGCCAGGCAAAGCCTTCGGGATACATGTCGCCGTCGGCTGCGAAGAACTCCTTCGATCCGAATGCGGCGAGCAGCATGTCGTTCGGCGCCAGCGCTGCTTGTATCGCCTTGCGGATGCGAATGTCGGAATTCAGCCCCTGCTTGGTATTGAGGACGAATACCGGCCAACCGAACGGCTTCAAGATGACCGGCTGGGTCTTGCCACCCGAGATCTTGTCAAAGGACTCGACCGGCAGCGAGTCAACATAGGCGAACTGGCCGGAGACAGCGCCTTCGACGCGCGTGTTCGCATCGGGAACCGGCACGAAACGGATTTCGTCGAGATACTGTTTTCTGGCGCCACCATAGCCGTTGGGTTCGCCGTCGCGCGACTTGTAGCCGTCGAACCGGGCAAGCTGGATGTACTGGTCCGGCTTGCGTTCCTTCAACATATAGGGGCCGGTACCGACGAAGCTGGTCAGCGGCTCCTGTCCCACGTTTTCGGACGGGATGATGATTGCGGCCGCATTGTTGAGTGAGAGCAGCGACAGAAGTGGCGCGAACGGCTTTTTCAGGGTGAGCTTGACGGTGTGGTCGTCAACGGCGTCGACCGTGGCGATGACTTCGGCTGCCTGCTTGCCGCGCGTGGCAATCTTCATCCAACGCTGCAGCGAAGCGACCACGTCGGCCGAATTCATATCGCTGCCGTCGTGGAACTTAACGCCGGTTCTGAGCGCGATGGTGTAGGTACGGCCATCCGGTGAAATCTGTGGCATTTCGGCGGCCAACAGCGGCGTGATGCCCCAGTCCTTGTCGAAGGTATAGAGCGTCTCGTAGATGTGCTGCGTGACAATGCCAACCAGATCGGCGGTCGAGGCCATCGGATCCAGTGTCGGCGGCTCCCCAATGGTCGCCACATCAATCACTCCACCTCTAGCGGGCTCGGCCCAGGCAGCGCCTGTCGCCGGCAGCATAAGCGCGGCGAGTGAAGCGACGATTTGCAAGAAACGCTTCATCTTGGTTCCCTTCGCTCTGTTCCATAGTAATGGAATTTATATCCTAGTTACGGACGAAGTAAACGCATCCGAATATGATGTCGTCAAGCTTTTTTCGCCCAGAGGACGTCGCGCGGCTGGAGTCGCTGATGATCCTCGTGCGCCAAGGCGTGGCCTCGCCGTAAGGCCTGCATCACGCGATCGCCCAGGCGCCTAGGCCGCGTGGTGGGATATCGGTGGCGGCGCGCTGAACCTGCTGTCTGCCGCCAGCGCACTGCTAAGCAGTCCTGAGCTCGCGCGATCGAACTCAGGTCCATGGAACACCGCCTCACCCGACGACGACTTTACGACCGCGCTGATCCTCGCCGGTTGGTCGCCTGGCAAGTAGCAGGCGACATGGCCACGTCAGTCCATACGATCAAGCTGGCATTAGCGGCTTGACGCGATCGACAATGGCGGCGACCGCTTCCTTCGGGCTCTTGCGACCGAGGACGGCGAGCTGAACCTCCTCGAGAAACGTCGACTGAGCGCGAGCGGCTTCGGGAAAAGCCGGAAAGGCCGGTCGCGCCTTGGCAAGGGCGGCTGCCTCGACCGTCGCCTGTGGCAGCGCCCCGGCGAACGACGGCTCGGCATAGGTCGAAGCGCGGACGGGGCCATTGCCGTTGCGCGCCATGTCGAGTGTGGCGGCCTTGCTCGCTACGAAGCGGATGTAGCTCCAGGAGAGCCTCTTGTCCGCCGAATTGGCGGGAATGGCCATTGCCCAGGATTCGACGACTGGGTGCATTTCCTGACCGGTGCCGAGGGTCTTGGAGCCGGGAAACTCGATCGGCTTGATCTTTCCCGGCGCAGTCGACTGTTCCTTGCTGTTGAGCTGCGCGTAGCGGGCGAAAGGCAGCACCGCGAAGGCAGCGCGTCCCTGCTGCATCCACGTCGCCATGTCGTCGTTGCGCGTTGTGGCGTAGCTGCGGGGAAGCGCCCCGGCCTTGAAGAGGTCGGCGAGCACGGACAGGCCCTTTTCCATCGCCTCCGGATCGGGAACCACCTTGAACTGCTTGTCGATGAAATCACCGCCGAACGCGCGGGCGAACATGACCGGGAAGACGGCGAGGTCGCTCGCAAGGATCATGCCGACGGCCGGCGTACCAGACTTGGAGGTGAAGGTCAGCTTCTTCGCCTGCTCGACCAGCTCCTCCAATGTGTTCGGTGGCGCCGAAATGCCGGCCTCCTGAAGCAGCTCCTCGTTGTAGAAAAGCCCCTGCGTGGCATGGCGCACGGGGATGCCGACGAGCTTGCCGCCGACGGTCATCGATTGGCGCAGGCCCTCGGCGATATCGTCGAAATCGTCGATCGGCTCGGCTTTCTTGAGGTCGTCGAGCGGCTCGAACAGCGAGGCGATCTGCGACGTCATGCGGTTGTCGATGACATAGCCGACGTTGAAATCGGTCTCGCTCAGGCTCGCCTCCCGGAATAACCGGTCCTGGAGCGGATTGCTGTCAAGCGTAGTCCAGGAGATCTGGGCGTGGTTCTTGTCCTCCCAGGGCTTGATGACATTGCCGGCGGCGCCGGTCGTCAGGTTGGCTTGGTGGACGCGATGGCAAAGCACGTTCAGCGTCTTTACCTGGGCATGGGCCAACCGACCCAATGCGCCCGTCGCGCCGGCGGCCATCGCGGTCGTCAGCAGGGCTCTGCGTGTCATGTGCAAAGGCATTGTCTTCCTCCCTTTCTCGGTGACGTCGTCACCCCTTGGTCGCGCCGGCGGTCAATCCGGCGACCAGAAACCGGTTCATCAGGACCACGAAGACGAGAACCGGCAGCAATTGGACGGTAGAGGCCGCAAAGAGCACGCCCCAGTCGACGCCGTCGATCGAACTGATCATCTCCGAAAGGACCAGAGGCGCGGTCTTGGCGTGGTTGGCGGTGAAGATATAGGCGAACAGAAACTCGTTCCACGCGAAGACGACTACGAAGACGGCGACGGCGAGCATGCCGGGCGCTACGAGCGGCAAGATGATCTTGACAAGGATCGTCAGCGGCCGCGCGCCATCGAGGACAGCCGCCTCGTCGAGTTCGCGCGGTACCTGATCGATGAACGTGCGCATCAAGAGCGTGCCGAGCGAGACAAAGAACGTCGCGTAGAGCAGGATCAGCACCAGATGGGTGTCGTTGAGCCCGAGCCGATTGACGACCGGGAACAGTGGCAGCGTCACGACGATCGGCGGGATCAGCCGCGATCCGATCAGAAACATCACCGATCCTTCCAGGAAACGGACGCCCCGATAGCGTGAGTAGGCAAAACCGGCGAGCATACTTGCCATGACGGCAAGCGCCGTCGCCCCGGTGGTGATGATCAGGCTGTTGACGAGCCCGTCGAAAAAGGCCGGCCAGCGCTGCCACAGCGAGGCGTAGTGCTCCAAGGTCGGTTCGAAGAAGAGCTCCGGTGGAACCGCGAAAATCTCGCGACCGGGTTTGAACGACGAGAGCACGATGAAGCCGATCGGAAACAGTGACCAGACGACGATTGCCGCAACAGCGAGCATCTTTCCGGCACCGATGGCGAGACGCCTAGAACGCATTGGCCAGGGATTCCTTGCGCAGCCGCCATACATAGCCAGTCGCAAGCAGCAGCGAGATGACGACCATCATCCACGCCGTCGCGGCCGCCGTGCCGAACGAGTTGTAGCGGAAGCCTTCCTGATAAAGATAAACGGAAACGACCTCGGTCGTGCGTGCCGGGCCGCCCTGGGTCAGGAGCCAGACCTCGGAAAAGAGGCGGAAGGCGAAGATGTAGCGGAAGAGCAGCGCGATGAGCATCGCTGGCGCCAGGAGCGGCAGCGTGATGTTGCGGAAGAGCTGGAACGCATTGGCCCCGTCGGTGCGCCCAGCCTCGTAGAGCTCCTTCGGAACCGCGAGTCGTGCCGCATAGAGGATGATGAATGTGAATGGCAGGTGCAGCCAGATCGTGAGCAGGCCGACGAGGACGAGGCCGTGGGAAGGGATGAACGTCCAGTCGAGCGTCGGCAGACCGGTGTATCGCAGCATTAGCGTGATTGGGCCGACGTCCGGATCGAACAGGAAGCGCCACATTGCGACCGCCGTCACCTCGCTGATGGCGTAGGGAGCGAGCACCACGACGAGCATGACGCGCTGGAGGGGAAGCCCGGAAGCGAAAAGCAGGGCCAGGCCAAGGCCGAGCAGCAGTTCGATGTGAACCGCCACGGCGACGACGAGGACGGTGTTCCAGACCGAACACCAAAAATAGGGATCGGTGAGGACGCGGATGTAGTTATCGAACCCAACGAAGGTTGCCGATTGGCCGAATGACGAGGCTTCGAAACTCAGCCACAGGACGAAGATGGCGGGGAGCACGATGATCCCAAGCACCAGGAGGTGTACGGGCGTCGCATAGAGGTAGGCAGGCGAAAACGCGAAGCGCCGCCTCTTGGTCTCGCCAGCCGCTTCCGCCGTCCCCTCCCCCCTGTGGCCGACGGATGCCTCGGAACCAAATGCCATTGCTCCTCCCTGAGCGGTTGCGCGTCAGCCGTCCCTGGCGGCAAGTGGAACGGTGCCCTCCACCGTTGTCCTGTACATCACCCGGCGATATCCGGGATAATCGTTGATGGCGGTGTGCAGGACATGGGGATTGTTCCACATACCGAGCGTCTTCGGTTCCCAACGCAGCCTGCAGTTGAACTCGGGCCGGACAGCCCGCGCCATCAGGAAGTCGATCATCGGCTTGCTTTCTTCCTCCGTCATCCCCTTGAAATTGGTCATCACGCTGCTGACGAAGACATAGCGCCGGCCAGTCTCGGGGTGGCGACAGATCACAGGATGCTCGACGACGGCATTCTCGATCGCCTCGACATCGGCCTTGACGCCGAGCCGGCTGTGGGCCGCGTTGATGGCGAAGACCCCGCGGCCGCTATGGACGCCCGTCAGGCCTTGCAGGATCTCGACCAGCCGCGGCGAAAGCGAGTCATATGCCTTCTCGAGGCTGGAGAAGCAGGTGTCGCCGCCAACCGGCGGCACCTCCTCACCGTAGAGGATCGTAATGCCCGGCGGCTTCGGTAGCCAGGCGAGGTCCATGTGCCAGTCCTCGCCGATCACCTTGCCCGTGTCGTCCGGCTCGCGCACGAAGCGCACGATATCGTTAAAGCCGTCGATCGGCGTGTGCACCGGATTGCCGCTAAATGGTCCGAACCGGCGGGCGACCTTGTGGACGCCGGCGGCGTCAAGCTCCTGATCGCGCACGGCGAGCGCATGATACTTGTAGAGCGCGCGGCGAACGTCCTGGAAGGCATCCTCGCTCGCGCTCGCCAGATCGATCCCACGAATTTCTGCACCGAGCGCTCCAGTGAAGGGGCTGACCTCGAAACGAGTGAATGCGTCATCGCGCAGCACGTGATCCTCCCTAATACGCGCCTCGTCGCCATCATGGGCTGACTTACCTGCAAGTAAGTAACTTGAAAGCCAAAGGCTGTCAACTCACCCTCGCTTTGATCCACTGGATGTCTAGCCTCGACCCGAGCCCTTCCCCGCATCATGCCAAGCGGCGCGGATGATCGCGGCGAGCGCTGCGAAGGTCCTGGCGACCTCGTCGAAGCTTCCGGTGTCCTGCGTCATTGGTGGACAGGACAGAAGGGTAATGCGCAGCATGTGCACGAGCTCGTCGCTGAGTGTGTGGGAGGAAAGCTCTCCGTCCTTCACCGCCTGGTCTACCGCATGACGCAGGCTCTGATCATAGACCCGGTTGACGCGCTCCAGGGCACGTTCCGCTGGTTCGCCGAGAACCGGGAGGTCGTGGCGAAGGCGCGAAAGCGGGCTCCACATATTGCGGGCTCCCTTCTCAGCATTGAAACGTTCGTAGAAACGGCGCAGATCCTCGAGCTGCATATCGAGACGGTCGAAGAACCGGATATCGGGGGTCGTCCAGAAGCGCTTGATGCGGGCCTCGGCGTTGGCGGCGAAGTCTGCGATCAATTCCTCCATCAGCTGACGCTTGTTGCCGAAGTGATGATGGATGTTGGCGCGCGTCGTGCCGATTGCCGTCGCTATATCGCCGAAGCTGAAACCATCGTGGCCGCGTAGGACATAGAACTCGGCCGCGACCTCTTTGATTCTGGTCCGCGTAGAGTGCGCCTCGTCACCGGGAGATCCTGAAATGTTGGCTCTCATATCCCTTCCGAAATTCATGCCGCTCGCTGCCGCGACGATCACTATGCCGGAACGAGCCGCAACCGCCCACCGACCGGCACCAGACGCGATCAGCGTTGCTATCACAAATTGCCATGCGATGTACCCGTCGTACTAGAGTCTCTTTCTACGCACTGGCGGAACTAATTTGGGCCAGGTGCAGACATTCGCGGTGGGGCGGGTGAGTAGATACGGGAACGCGTATATCGACCTTCAACCTGGTTCGCGCCCTTGACTGATATTACGGGTCAAAAGGGCAATGACCTTGCTGGGGCCACGCCACAAACTCAGGCAGTGGATAGCGGCTGCGCATCGGCTGCGCCGATCACTTCTCTCATCGTCACGATGGTGCGAAACGCCTTCACGTTCGAATCGGCGTGGAAGACTTCCCGCGTGAAGACATCGTACGCCTCCATCCCTGGCAATTGCAGGAGGAGCACGAAATCGGTTTCACCGGTGACATACCAAGCCTGACGAACCTCCGAGCGCCCGCGAAGCTTGCCGATGAAGGCGTCCAACTCGACAGCGCTCTCCCGTTCCAGGGAAACGAGCACATGGATGGTTAGCGGCAGGCCCACGGCCCCCGGGCGAACGACGGCAATGTCTGCTGCGATCACGCCATCCTTCCGCAGCCGGAGCAGGCGGCGCAGAACCGCGCTCTGGGAAAGCCCGACCTGCTCGGCGAGACGCCGCGCCGGGATCTGGTTGTCGCGCTGAACCAGCGACAGCAGCACATAGTCGAAGCGATCGAGGACGGCAGTTTTCGTCATGAGGACAGGCATGTATGACGAAATCAGGCAGGCGAGCAACGATAATAGGCGCCAACCGGCGTGGTTTCCGGGATAGAACTTCGCCTCATGGCCATAGACACACAGCCGGGCCTTGACCCTGATCAGATCGCGGCGCTGTTACAGCGCCTGTCGCCATTTTATGCACCGACACCGTTGCTCGACCTGCCAAACCTCGCTGCGAGCCTGGATGTGGCCCAGGTGCTTGCCAAGAACGAGGGACACCGTGCCCTGGGCAGCTTCAAGTCCCTCGGCGGCACTTATGCTGGTCTGTGTGCTCTGGCCCGGGCTACCGGGATGGATATCGACGAATTGCTCGATCCAGAGCGGGCCAGGACGCCGTTGCCGGCGTTAATCACGGCCAGCGCCGGCAATCACGGACTTGCCGTTGCCGCGGCGGCGAAGTTTGCCGGTGGGACGGCAAAAATATACCTCCACACGGGCGTTCCTGCGGCGCGGGTCAGGCGTATCGAATCACAAGGCGCCGAAATCGTGTGGGTCGACGGCACCTACGACGATGCCGTCGATCGGGCCTCCGCGGCGGCCCGGGCCGGAGAAGGCATTCTGGTGGCCGACACCTCTAGCGACCCGGACGACCTAGCTGTAGCAGATGTCGTCGCTGGCTATGGCGTGCTTGCTGCGGAAATTCGTCGCCAGGTCAACGAGATCGGCCATCTGAGGCCAACCCACCTCTTCGTGCAGGCCGGTGTCGGCGGACTTGCCGCCGCCCTGACGACTGGGCTGAAGGACTGGTTGATGCCTCCAGCCATGATCGTCGTAGTAGAACCAGAGGCCGCAGCCTGCGTCGCGGCCGGGCTGTCGCAAGCACGGTCCGTGCGGATATCCGGCGATCTCAAGACGTCGGCAGACATGCTCGCCTGTGGCGAAGCAGCCGCATCGGCGCTCGACGTACTCCGCCAAGGCAACGCTCGGGTCATAACCGTGTCCGAAGCGGCGCTTGCCGACGCGAAGAGCCGACTTCGCGAGGCAAACGGTCCAGGCACAACCCCGTCGGGTGCGGCCGGCCTCGCCGGCCTCGCCACCGCCGTCGCGACTTCCGGCCCATCGCGGGAGCTTGCGCTCG
The DNA here is from genome assembly GCF_040318415.1 of Mesorhizobium sp. M1163. NCBI lineage: Bacteria > Pseudomonadati > Pseudomonadota > Alphaproteobacteria > Hyphomicrobiales > Phyllobacteriaceae > Mesorhizobium > Mesorhizobium sp. M1163. The sequence continues at coordinate 275,113 of NZ_JAMYMF010000003.1, forward strand.
ACGAATCGAGCCGGGTGCTGATCATCGTGACCGAGGCCGAACTGGAGAAGGACGCATGACGATGGCGCCAAACCCCGGACCATTGAACAAAAGAGCGGCTGGGCCGCGGACTGCTCGAGATGCCCACGCTTCAGACTCAACGCAGAACGGGTCCATGAAGCTCATCTACCAGACCCACTCCCCCTACGCGCGCAAGGTTCTGGTCTTTGCCCACGAGGCCGGGCTTGCCGGACGTCTGCGCGTCATTCATCACGAGACGAGCCCCATCAATCGCAACGATGATGTGTTTGCGATCAATCCGCTTGGCAAGGTGCCCGCTCTCGTTCTCGACGACGGCTATGCGATCTTCGATTCGAGCGTAATCTGCAGCTATCTCGACAGTCTCGAAAGCAGTCCTCGGCTCATCCCCGAAACAGGGCGAGCAAAATGGTCCGCCTTGCGCCTCCAGGCGCTCGCCGGCGGCATGTGCGACGCAGGCATTTCCATCCGCTGGGAAAACGAGCGCCGCCCTGAACATCTGCGTTATCCTGCCTTGGGCGCAGGCATGACGATGAAGCTCATCGAATCCTATAACTTCGTGGAACGCGAGGTCGAATTCGACGCACCGCTCCATGTCGGCCACATCGCGCTCGCCACTTGTCTAAGCTGGCTGGAATTCCGGGGACTGCCCGACTTCTTGCAGGGAAGGCCACGACTGACACGATGGTATAGATCCTTCGTGGAACGCCCTTCAATGCGTGCCACACCCTACGACGGCGACACGCGTGATTGATATCGATCGCTAGGCTTTCGAAATCCAGTATGTGTCGGTCACCAGCCAAGCGTTCTCGAGGCCATTTGCTGGTCGGCCTGGATGATATTGCGCGAGACGGGTGACCTTGCCTCGGGCAGCCTTGAGGGCGGCCATCAAGGCCTTTTCTTCGTCACTGCGCCTAGCTCCGCTGCAGGGGTAAAACCCGCATGGCACAAGTGACCGTACGGGAAACGTATCGCCGACCCTTTCCAGAAGCATCATGAAACCTCGTCGGTCCTCACCTGTGAACGGCAGTGCCATCCGGCCAGCGTCGGACAAATTTGAAAGCCACCGTTCCGGCACGTGCGTCACGCCGGCAAAAGCGACCACGACATCGAGGTTTGGCAGATCAACTGCCTGCGTTGCATCACCTGATATCACTTCTACATGGGCATAATGAGCAAGATTGCTTTGCGCACGCCGAGCCAGTTCTTCGTCGATCTCATATGCAATCACGCGTCCTTCAGAACCCGTTAGTTCAGCGAGGATGGCGGTGAAATAGCCGACACCGGCGCCCACCTGAAGGACAGTCTGGCCGGGAGTGATGTTCAGATGGTCGAAAACCAATGCCCAAAGCGACGGCAAGCCGCTGTTCAGTCCGCGTTTTTCGTCAAGCAAGACCAGAACGTCGTGGTAAATCTCATGAAGTGCGGCTGAAGGGCTGGTATGGACCGCCCCGATTTGCAATCTCGAATGGATACGCCAAGGCCCGTTGCCAAGGTAGTGTTCGCGCGGAACCTTTGCGAAGGCCTCGATGACCGCAGGGTTGTGCAAGACAGGTGATGAGACACGCAGATCTTCGGCAAACCACCGGCGCGCTTCACTAGCATCGATTCTTGTCGGCATGGAATATCGGCTCCGGATCGCACGTACTCAATCATGCTCTCAGAAAACCGAACGACGGCAAAGGGGCGCTATCCCCGCATTGAAGGGCAATGCCCGCTATCCGTTTGCCATAGAGCGCAGCTTTGCCGAGTGCCCTGCCCTCTTTGCCTGTGGACCCGCCCGTTTCGGCGCCTGGCGTCTGACCGAATTTGGCGCACGGGTGCCCGGAACGACGCCAGGACATCAACTCGCGCGGCGGATTGATACTCATTCTCGTGACATAGGGGGATTTTATAGCAAAGCGCGGACACCGGCGGCAACCTCGGCCAAGTCGTCATTGAGCTGGTGGTTGCGGCCGTCGAGCCGATGCAGGAGCGCGCTGGGTATCGCTGCTGATAGAGATCAATATGCGCAAAAGCGCAAGTTCGTCCCTGCTGCCGTGATGGCTTTTTCGTGGGCGAGAACCATCAAAATTTCTGGCATTGTTCCGAAGGCCGACCGCGAGGCTGTAAGGCGTGGCGATATGGAAGACACGCAACGCTCCGCCCGACGATCACATCCTCCGGCTGGCCAGCAGCCTTGTGAGCCAGTTCGGATCCATTTCCGGCACGGAGGATAAAAGCCGCTCGGTATAGGGGCCGTGCGGCGGCGTGAGAATTTCGCTCTTTAATGCCCGCTCAACGACTTTACCTTGGTGCACCCCAATTTCGTCGGCGATCGCCCGCACGGTGGCAATGTCATGGGTGATGAAAATGCAGCTCATGCCGAGTTCGCGCTGAAGCCGCATTAAGAGCTTGAGGATTTCCTCTTGCACAATCTGGTCGAGCGCGGACGTGATTTCGTCGCAGATGATGAGTTCCGGATCGGCGGCCAACGCCCGGGCGCAAACGCGCTGCTTCTGACCCCCCCGACAGTTCGGCCGGCAGACGATCCAGGTAAGTTTCGCTCATCTCGACCATGTGCATGCGTTCGCCGATCCCCCGATCCCACAACCAAGCCGTACTACTGCGCGGCAAGGTGATTGGCGGTTCGGAGCCTGTTGCCGGACCTTAACCCGGAGACTTAACCGCCCTTGTACACCCTAAGTTAAACGCAGTTTACCAAACAGACGAGGACAGTAGGCAAACCCGCCCCTAGGGTAAGAGGTCGTTCTGTCGATTTATCCGGGAGATACTATTGTCAGTCGTGTGGAAACAGAAGCAAACTTGCGATTCTCCATGCAGACACTATTGCAGTTCATGTGCTCTCATCCCATAGGGGGACGTTGTCGAAGAATGAGTGGGGGAACAACAATTTTCTCGGTGTTACCGCAAAAATCTATAAACCCCATTCGGTGATATGCCGGCAGGAGGACGACAACAGTGAGATATTCATTGTAAAATCGGGCTGGGGCATACTTTATCAGGCACTGCCGGACGGAGAGCGGCAGATCATAGACACTCCCCTCAAAGGGGATGTCGTCGGTTTCCGTGGCTTGGACGGACCCCGTCTTGCGTCGCTGGCGTCCATAACCGAACTAGCTGTTTATGAAATTTCCAGTAAGGAACTGGTCGAGGCCATCCTGTCGGACGGCCGAATCGGGAAGAAGATCGCCTGTTCGCTGGCGCGCCTGAACGCCATCCTTGCCGAACATCTGACAAATACCGGGCGACGGAACGCGATGAGGCGTACCGCCCATTTCCTGCTGGAGTTGGAAGAGAGGCTCTCCATGGTTGAGCTGTCGGTTGATGGAAGATATGAGTGTCCTCTTGCCCAGCATGAACTGGCCGACATCCTCGGAATGACCACGGTTCACGTCAACCGAACGTTAAGGGAGCTGCGCAAGGCCGATCTCGTCTCTTTCAAGTCAGGCCATGTAGAGGTGATCAACCGCAAGAAGCTGGTCGAAACAGCCGGATTCGACAGCGAGTATCTCAGGTAGCGGCTATATCTCTTTGAACGCCAGCGCATGGACACCAAAATGAAGACGGTCGTTCCGTCGCCGGAACAGTTCGAGACGACATTCACGGAGGGCTGGTCGTGCGCGGGACGCCTGACGTCTCGACGACAGCGGTATGCGGCTCGAGGCGGTCGACGGTTGGGCTGAGCGGAACGCAACCCAGCTCGTGCCGAGCAAAGCAAAGTGTGCGAAGGGAGATCATCATGACCCGACGGCAACACTTGTGAATCGGCGTGCAAAATTCGACGCCGATTTTGCACGCCGATTCACAGGCCGAAGCCTCCCAGACCGAGGACCGGGCGGTATGGGCTGCGAGAGGCTTGGCGGCGAAACACGCTGGCGTCATTGCCGTGGTCGCGCGATGCTAACCCTGCATTAGGCGAATACGGCGAGCCGACGACATTGTTCGTCAGCCGCGACGCGCCTGATATGGAATGAGCTTCCTTCGGAGACAAGAGCTACGGCGGCAGTAGCTTTCCCTCCTCTTTGGCGGCCTCAAGGAACGCTCTGCGAACCACATCGGGCTTCACCTGATCGATCATTGCATCCATGCAGAGTTGCACCGCGCTATGCCACTTAGGGCCGCGCTTGCTCCACTTCAGGAGCTGCTCAGCGGCCCTTCGACGTTGCTGCATTGGTAGATGACGCCGGGACGGCCGGTCTTTACGGGAATCGACGGTGAAAACCAATGGAGCGACATTTGTACATAAGCCTTATCTAAACTAAGAGTTCCGTCAGCCACGCCCCGGTTCGAGCCAAGGATCGGAAAACCGGCTATGGCCCAGCCCCGCGCAGCCCCTTCTGGCTGGCCATATCGGGGTAGGGACGCAGCGTAGACATCTATTTTAGGATGCATTGCCAACTCAGAGATGATCATTGCGGTGATGCGAGCCGCTTGGCTAAAGCCGTCGTGGCAACGCTGATGCAGCGGGGCCGGTGATGACGGTTGTAGTCTCGCGTCTCGGCCGCGGTGCGTTTCTCAGAGCCCCTTAGAGACTGCCCCAGCCATAGACCGTTGCGGCCGGGTCAGACGGCCTCGCGGTTGAGATGAACTGCAATTGAATTGCGCTCCACCAAGCGGGCCGCAAGGACACGGTGCTCGAAAGGTAACGTGGCCTCCGCCAACCTCTTCAAGAGAAGCTCCGCTGCCGCCGCTCCAATCAAATGTGCCGGCTGCGCGATGGCTGTGATACCCTGGGTCACGAACTGCATCCAGTCGAGATCGTCGAAGCAGAGCAGCGAAACGTCTCCTGGAATCGCAAGCTTCAATGCGGAAATGGCCTCCAGAACCCCTGTCGACATCACACCATCGGCCGTAAACAGAGCGGACGGTGCATTGCGCATTGTCAGCAGATCGAGCGCCTCCTTGCGGGCTGCCTCGCTAGAATAGACCGCCACGCGACGGATCAACTGCGGATCCGGCGTAATGCCCGCGGCGCGATGGGCTTCGAGATAACCCAATAGTCTCTGCCAGCTTGGATGATGGTAGCGAAGATCAGCGCTGGAGAGATCAACGTTTGCCACAAACGAGCCAACATCGTCGCGTTGGCCCGGCCCGAGTTCCGCCAATATTCCGATGCGGCTGTGTCCGGCCGCTATCATCGCCGCGATGCTGCTATGCGTTACAGAAACGTTGTCGACCACGACTGAATCGGTTTCCAGGCCCGCCACCATGCGGTCGAACTGCACGACGGGACAGCGAGCCGCGACTGCTTCACGAAGATGATCCGGCTCGTCCACGAAGGTCGATGAGACAATTAAACCGTCGACCTGCTTTTCCAGCAGCAGTTGCACCGCCTCTTGCTCGAGTTCGGCATTTTCATCACTGTTCGTAACGATAACCCCGAAGCCGCCACGGCGCGCGACATCCCCTATTCCGCGCAGCACGCTGGCGTAGAATGGGCTTTCGATGTCGCCAACCACAACGCCGATAGTCTGCGTTTTACCGGTGATCAGACCTTTGGCAAGGCGATTGGGGCGGTAGCCCAGCTCAGCTGCTGCGGCCCGCACCTTCTCCTGAACCTCGGGGCTGCTGTAGCCGTAGTCACCAAGAACACGCCCGGCCGTGGCGGAACTCACCCCGGCCCGGCGAGCGACCTCTATGATAGTTGCGTTTTTGGGTAATCTTTGAGTCACTCGGCAAACCTACCGCCCATGCGCGCGTTGTGCCGGCGACCTAGCGGCAGTTAAGCCCGCCCCGCAAGGCCGAACACCGGAACAGCCGCCGTTGCGCACACCATTGCAATCACAGCACCTCGGACAAAAAGCGCCCAAGACGCGGGCTTTGCGGGTTATCAAATAGGTCCTCTGGTCGGCCTGCCTCGACAATTCGCCCCTCGTCCATGAATACGACCTGGTTCGCGACCTTGCGGGCGAAATTCATCTCGTGTGTTACGACCACCATCGTCATCCCGCCCCGACCGAGATCGGCCATCAAGTTCAGGACGCCTTTGACCAATTCCGGATCGAGCGCGCTGGTGACCTCGTCGAACAGCATAATCTCGGGTTCGAGGGCCAGGGCGCGCGCGATGGCCACCCGCTGCTGTTGCCCGCCCGAGAGATTGGCCGGCCGATGGTCCTTACGCTCCAGCAGTCCGACTTCATTCAGCCTCGCCAAGGCCGCGCCCTCAGCCTCCTCGCGCGACATGCGTTTAACTTTGCGAAGCGCCAAGGTGATGTTGGCGAGCGCGCTGCGGTCGGGGAACAGATTGAACTGCTGGAAAACCATGCCGACGCGCCGCCGGAGTTGGTCAGGGGTCTGTTTGTAGATGCTTTCGCCATCGAGCAGAATGTCACCGGCTCGACACTCTACGAGGCGGTTGAGGCAACGCAGCAAGGTCGACTTGCCCGAGCCGGATGGACCGATGAGGCAGGTGACGGTCCCCGGCTCCACTTTCAGACTGACGTCATGGAGGACCTGGACGGCGCCATAGGCCATGTCGATATTCTTGACCTCAATACCGCCACCCTTGAAGCGTGTGGGCTCTGCTGCAGGCAACGTCGCTGTGCCCGGCACGCCCGCTTCGGCAAGCTCGGCGACTTCCTTGAGGCCACTTTGCACAGCGGTGATACGTTTGCCGACGCGCATGCGCGCGTCGATGTAATTGACGAGGTGGGTTAGCGGCACCGTGATCACGAGATAGAACACGCCGGCCAGCAACAGCGGCGACAAGTTGCCGGTCAGCACGGCTTGGTCCTGGCCGACGCGGAACAGTTCGCGTTCGGAGGCGAGCAGACCAAGGAAATAGACCAGGCTGGAGTCCTTTACGTTGCCGATGAACTGGTTGACCAGTGCGGGCAGGACGCGGCGGATGCCTTGCGGGATCACCACCAAGCGCATGCCTTGGCCATAGGTCATGCCGAGAGTGCGGGTGGCGTCGATCTGACCACGCTCGACGCTCTGAATGCCGGCGCGGAAAATCTCCCCGATATAGGCGCCGGCGATCAGGCTGAGCGCCAGAATGCCCAGCGGATAAGGCGATGGACCGAACAGATCTCGGCCCAATCGCGCGAAGCCTTGGCCAATGATTAGGATTGTGACGATGGCAGGAAGCCCGCGGAAGATATCGGTGTAGACTCGGGCAAGGAGTTTCAGCGGCCGGTTCTCGGAAATCCCCATCACGGCGAGTACGATACCGATCAGCGTCCCGAAAAACGTCGAGGCAAGGGCCAGGATCAGGGTGTTCTTGAGGCCGACCATCACCATGTTCGGCAGAACTTCTGCCATCGCCTGGAAATCAAGAAAGCTGCGGGCGAAGTTGTCGAACCAGCTCATATCAAGTCCATCTATAACTCGGCCGGGCACCGTTGCTCACGGGCCCGGCCGGAAACGCTAACGAATACGCGCGAATTTACTTCTTTGGCAGATATTGATCCGGCATCGGGGTACCCGGGAACCATTTCTCGTGAAGCCGTTTCCAGGTGCCATCGTCCATGGCCTCTCGCAATGCCTTGTTGAGCGCTTCTCGGAAGGCGTCGTTGCCCTTCTTGACCACGAAACCGGCTGGCGCATCGAAGGACGGCACGTTCATTGTTATCTTCAGGTTCTTATAGCGCTCCACATACTGCTTGGCCGACTCATAGTCAGTGAAATGCCCATCGATCGTCCCGTTGTTCAGCGCCGCCACGGCAGTGTTGTTGTCCGGGAATTTGACGATGTCGCCCTTCAGATTCTTCTCGGCATAGATTTCCTGCAACGTCCCCTGGATCACGCCAATGCGCTTTCCGGCGGTGCTCTCATTGCTCGTCAGAGCCGGATCAGGCGAAATGATCGACAGGTAGCCAGCGAGATAGCCGTCGCCAAAATCCACGGTCTTCTTGCGCTCCGCGGTCGTGCCAATGGCGGCGACAGCGACGTCGAAGCGACCGTTGGCGACAGAGGGCAGCAGGGCCGAGAATTCCTGACCGGTGAAAACGACCTGCTCCTCCTTGAACCCGAGCCGGCGCGCTACGTCGCGGAAGAGTTCAGCGTCGAAACCGGTGAAGTTGCCGTTGGCGTCGGTGAAGACATAGGGTTTCGCATCGCCCATGGTTCCGACGCTGATCACCGTCGGGTCGATGAGGTTGTAGGGGTTGTCGGCCGCTTTTGCCTGCGTTGATGCGGCCAACGTGCCAAGTCCTGTCACCAGCGCGATCGTCAGCGCCAGACCGGATTTCACAAATTGGCGCCTGCTCGAATTCGTTTGCATGTCTTCTCCTCTTACGATTGGCCGAAGTCGGCCTGCGGTCCCACTCGACGACCCATCCATCAAAACGCTCTTTCATGGCGTTGGTTAGATGAATGAGAACGTTATCACTTTGACTAGCATTGTCCATTTCTCGCGTCAATTGCTCAGTTGAATTCCCCAACTAGACGGTTCTCTCGTCTTGAATGCGCCGAGCTCCGCGGAGGACCTCCGGCGTGATCTTTCCTAGATCAATTGCTGCCGCATAGCCGATCGCCCCGTAGTACCGGCAGGTAGCAGCCGCCGCCTCCGCGGCTTGGCTAAGAATGTCCTGAGGCGCCTCTTTCTTAAGCAGGCCGAATAGCGTTCTTGCGATGAAGGTGTCGCCCGCGCCCAGGGTGTCGACGGGTTCGACCAACCGCGCCGGGGTTCGGTAAGAGACGGTGTCGCCGTGAAGCACCGCGCCGGCCCGACCGCGAGTCACAAGAACCCACCTTGAACCAAATGCGAGCAATTCGGCTGCGATTGCGGCCAATTCCTTGTCGTCGAGACCGTCACCCGAGACACAAGCCAGATAGCAATAGGGCCCAATCTCGCGTCGGTGTCCCGGTTCCCGGCGGGTGGAAAAATCATAAGACAACAGTGACTTACTTGATACAGCGGCAACCCACGGGTCCAAACCGCTGGACTGGCCGATGTGGACGGCCTGAAAACCCGAGAGAAAATCCAGATCTTCTTGCGTCGGCGTGAACACCGAAACTCCGAGATCGAAGTCCAGGAAAATCCGATCGGCGTTGCGGTGACCTATGAGGCAGTAGGCGGTCGGCCCTTCAAGGCGCCGCAATCGGGTGATGTCCACGCGGTCGGACTTGAGTGCGGCGTGGATCAAGTCCCCTGCCCGGTCTTTGCCGATCGCCCCAACATAGGCCGACTGCCCGCCGAAGCGGCTGACATACACCGAGACATTGAGGCAATTTCCGCCAGGATACATCTCGCCGCGAGCGAGATAACAATCGACCACGTTGTCGCCCATCGCGGCAATCTTGACCATCGCAGGACTTTCAGTTTAAAGGGTGTGATAACGTTCGCACAATGGCCCGCCATTGTCAATTGTGCGCCGGCCCAAGCTCTGTCAACGAGAAGAGGAACCTAATGATTTTCGCCCTCCCCGCCGACGTTGAACGCGCCCTGGCCGCTACGGCGGGCAGGCAGTTTTCGCATCTATTCCTCGTGGCGTGCGGCGGCTCGCTCTCGATCATGATGGCAGGCAAATACTTTGTCGACCGTCACAGCGGCACATTCGCCTGCGATATCTACAACGCGGATGAGTTCGTCTGCCGAGATCCGCGACGGTTGGGACCTGACGCGCTCGTCGTCCTTTGCTCGCAGACAGGCACCACCCAGGAGACCGTGCGAGCGGCCAATCATGCAAAGGATCAAGGCGCGACGACAATCGGCATGACGCTCGACCAGATATCGCCCCTCGCGCAGGCGGTCGACCACGCAGTCGCCTACCAGGCCTCCTACACGACGGGCAAACCGATCGATGCAGCCCGCAGCAACTACGGCGTGCTCTACATGTTGCTCGCCGGCCTAATCGATGCTCGGGAGGATGCCGGGCTGACCGCCGATCTGCTGATGAGCCTGAGCCATCTTCAGCCGGCGATCGAACGTGCGCACCGGACCTATGCCGACCGGTTTAAGGCCTTCGTACCCCGTTTCGCGCCGCGCAAAGCGATCTACACACTGGCCAGCGGTGCAAGCTACGGTGCGGCGTATTCCTACGCCATCTGCGTGTTGATGGAGATGCAGTGGTACGACTCGCAAGCCATACACGCCAACGAGTTCTTTCACGGCCCGTTCGAGGTGGTGGACCGGGATACTTGCTTCGTGGTCTTGATGGGTTTGGACGAGACGAGGCACCTTACGGAACGCGCTCGCGATTTCCTTTTCAAGCACGGCAGCCGGGAAAACATCCTGGTGCTCGATGGAGCGGAACTCGACCTCAGCGGTATGTCCGAACACATCAAACCCTATCTCGTGCCCTTGGTCTTCTTCGACACTCTATGGCGTTTTGCCTATACGCTGGCTGGTCTGCGCGGCCAGCCGATGCTCGAGGGCCGGCGCTACATGAAGAAGCTCACGGACTACTAGTTCCGCCGCGCTCTGCAGCCATCCAACAACTCCCAGCCCGGCTTCTGCGTAGAAGGATTTTTCTATGACTGCATCCCCAAAACCGCGCCAAGTCGTCGTCATCGGCGCTGGCATCTTCGGCATCTCTTCCGCGCTGCACCTCGCTCGTCTTGGCTTTGATGTAACCATTGTCAACGACGGCGCGCCGGCCAACGGTGCATCCGGCCGTTCACTTTCCTGGCTGAACTCAGCGCGACGTGCTGACACTGCTTACCACCGCTTGAGGCTTGCGGGCATCGACCGTTATCGGACCCTGGCGGCCACAAGGCCGGAAACGGCGTCGTGGCTTCGCTTTGACGGCGGCCTCACCTGGGATGCGGATGATGGGACGAACCAGATCGCCTCCATCTGCCAGCTGGAGCAGGATATTGGTTATGACGCGCTTCTGCTCGGCCCTGCCGAAGTCGGCGCAGTGACGCCCGGTGTCAACGCCAGCGCAATCACCCCGCAGGGTGCCATCTTCAATCCTGGCGAAGGATGGGTTGACCTGCCCTGCCTGATCGATCTGCTGCTCAATGAGTTCCGCTCCCGCGGCGGCAAGCTCGTCCAGAACGCCGGACGCGTGCGGATAGATGCCACAGGTGGTCGCGCGCGTGGCGTCGTCACTGCCGACGGTGTGCCGTTAAAGGCGGATGCAGTGGTCCTTGCCGTTGGGCCAGCGACGCCTGCCATGCTTGCGGAGATCGGAGTTCGTGTCCCCGACGCCACGCCGATTTCACTCCTCTTGAAAACCAAGCCGATCAAGACCGAGCTCCGTGCCGTGCTGAATACGCCGCGCGTGGCGGTGCGCCCGACGCCGGATGGCGAACTTGTTTTGGATTCGGCGTGGTCGGAGGAAGAAGTCGTGGTCAACTCTGATGGAACTTACACCGTGCACGACAAGACCGTCAAAGGACTGCTCGACGAGGCTAGTGCGGTGCTCGAGGGCAATCGGCGGCTCCAACTCGCTACCTATGCAGTTGGCCCGAAGCCCATCCCGGGCGACGGCGAGCCAGTGCTTGGCTCCGTCGAGACCGTCGCCGGGCTTCACGTCGCCTTTAGCCACAGCGGCGCCACGCTTGGATTGATCGTCGGCGAATTGCTTGCCAAAGAAATCGCCTCAGGCAATCCGCATCCCATGCTTGCAACGTTTCGCGCTAGTCGATTCAGCTGAAAGGGCAATTGCGGCAAGGCCGAACTGTCCAAGCGCGGACGCTCAAGGGAGAAGATGAATGCCCCGCAAACTATGGCCAGATAGCCGCTCGCGATCCACTGGAGTGCGCTGAGCGCGACAAGTTGCGCAAGCCTCAATTCAAAGCCAAGAAGATCGAAAGGCAGACTGCACCGAAGAGCCCGGCGGTCTACCTTGTGTGAATTAGGTGCAGTGCAGACTTCCCGCCCTTCACGGGCGCCGCTGACAGCTTGCGGTCAAAGCTGGCAAGTTGGCCGCCTCGCGCCTTGGCGAGCGCGAGAAGGTACGTATCCGTGACCTGTGCCGAAGTCAGGATTTTCGCTGCATCGATGTCGCCGGAGCCAACCAGGCTCACATCGTCGGGCCAGAAGCTGTGCCCGTGCAGAGCCCGCAACTTGGTAACGATTTGCGCAACGATGGCGGGCGAGCCGGGAGAATTAGGATATCTTTGGTTCCCGACGATGCGCAGGACGCCGTTTTCGGTGATCGGACAAGTAGCCCATGCCGCGTTGCCCGTCTCTTCGAACCAGCCATGCGCGTCGCCATAGGCGACGTGACCAGGATCGATCAGTGCGATCAGCACATTGACACCGAGCAGGAAGGTCAAGGCAGTTCGTTTCGCAAGGCGTTGACCGTCTCAAGCGTGACAGGAGGTGCATGCGGCCGAGGCGACAGAAGAGGAATCCCGTTGCGCTCGCCGCCAGCTTGAGGCCGGCGCAGCGAGCGCCGGGCGAGATCGCTAATGACCTCGCCGAGGCTACGACCCTGCTGCCGGGCCATGGCCCTGGCCGCGACCAGGACGTCGTCATCAATCGCCAGTGTGGTTCTCATATCACTCTCCTGACGCGCATCAAACATCACGCATGATGTGGACTAGCTACGTCGGACACTCAAGCGGTGCGAATACCCGGCGAATTTGCGTGGAACACGTTTTGCCGGAAAGATCGTCGCTCCGCGGCTTCAACCTTTATGCGACGAAAACTGCGCCCGCGGTAATCAGCGAAACGCCAAGCCAGTTCGGCAGGGACAATTGTTATCTGAGGAAAACCGCACGGAATACCGTGTCAAGCGCGACGCTTAGCGTGGCGTCACCGAGCAACTCGCCCTCCCACAATGCAGCACCAGGGCTGCGATGACATGTCTTGATCGTGTTGCTGAAGTCAGCCAGATCCTACGTCGATAACGGCCTTGATCAGACCGGACTTCTGCTGCGCCCAGATTGCGATGTCGCGTGGGCTGTCGCGCAGGGTGGTGCGGTGGGTGACAAGCTGGTCGATTGGTATTTTTCCAGCGCGGATCGAGGCAATGACGTGCTGGAAATCGCTACGAGTCGCGTTGCGACTGCCGATCAGCATCATTTCCCGTTTGTGGAACTCTGGATCGGAGAAAGTTATGTCGTCCGGCACGACGCTGACCATCACCATGACGCCGCCATGAGCAACATAGGCAAGGCAGACTGCATCGAACGGCTGTTTCCCGTTGCGTCGAAGACGACGTCGAAACCTGCTCCCGCAGTTCGCGCCGCTATCGTTTCGATGATCGAAGGTCAGCCGCTCGGTATCGACGTCCATGACGGTCACGTTCTGTTGCGCGATTCGCGCAAAAAGCGCCGTGCCGAGGCCGATCGGCCCGGCGCCGATAACCAAGGTGCGAATGCCCGGCCCCGCCATGCATCTGCGGACTGCGTGGGCACCGATGGCCAGAAACTCGACCGTGGCCGCCTCCACCAGTGACAGGCCGGCCGCTGGAATCAAGTTTTGCGCCGGCACGAGAATCTGCTCACTCATGGCACCGTCACGGTGCACGCCAAGCACCTCGATCGACATGCAGCAGTTAGGCTTGCCCTGGCGGCAGGCGGCACAATGTCCGCAGGCAAGATAGGGATTGACGAGGATTTGCTCTCCGACCGACAGGTCCACGGGCGCGTTGATTGCCGCGATTGTTCCCGAAACCTCATGGCCCATGATGCGCAGATAGGCGAGATAAGGATGCCTGCCCTCGAAGATGTGGTAGTCGGTTTCGCATATCCCGACAAAGGCGACATTGACCAGTGCCCAGCCTTCGGGCGGAGCGTCTGGTGCCTGCTGCTCCTCAAACACCAGTCTGCCGGGCTCGAGCATCGCACGACTTTGATGGTGGGATCCATGACGGCAATTCCCCCCTTGCTAAGCTGGAGTCCGGCAACAGGAAGTGGTCCGGCGGTGCAATACCCCCGCCCGCGGGTTGATAAAAAGAACTCCATTAAGGTATGCAGCCGCACCACTCCCGCGCCGCTATCCACATTGGCCTCGACGGGTTCCCCACGGATGGCCCTGACGACGGTGTCGATGCCAAGCTCGCCCATTTTTGCAGGAAATTGAGCTACGCTGGCGTCCTCCGCCCCTGACTTGATCGCTTCGATCTCACCGCAGCAGGCGTCAAAGCCGACCACTATGAGGTTGTCGTTGGCAATGCCTGCATTGCTGATCGACTTGACGGCTCCAGGGATCGGCGGGCCGCAGGCCGCGTAGATTGCCTTGAGATCAGGATTGGCCGTCAGAATGTCTTCGGTCACTGACGTGCCAAGTTCCAGCGTGCAGTTGGTTGCACCTTTGCCGACGACCTCGACCTTTACCTCACCCAGTCCCTCCATCATGCCCGTGACCCGGTCATCCAGAGCCGGCACCCCGGGAACGCCTTGCAGAATACCGATCTTGTCACCGCTCTTGAGCACCGTCTTCAGGTATTCTCCGGCGATCTTGCCGCCATTGAGGTTATTGGTCGATACCAACGCCGTCTGGCCTTTCCAGTTGGGGATGCTGTTGTCGACGAGAACCACCTTGATGCCGGCGGCCACCGCCTTGTCGAGCGCCGGCGCGACCGTCGGGTCGACCGGAGTGATTGCAAGCCCTTTGACGCCTTGCGTGATCATGGATTCGATCAGAGCGATCTGGCCTTCAATGTCGGTGGCCGCCTGGCCCTGGCCGGTGACCAGTTCGATCTCCGGATGAGCGGCCGCGTATTTTTTGGCGGCGTCCTCCATGGTCGAGTAGAACGGCACCGGGAATTTCGTGATCAGGCCGATCTTGATCTTGTCTGCGGCCGAAGCCGGCATAGAAAACGCAACGGCGATCGCCAGCCCTGCGAACAGTTTTCGGTTCATTGGCATTGTTTTCCTCCCTTGGATTGAGACGCCTCCCTGCGGGAGACGCTTCAGGCATTTGCGGACCGGAACGGTCCCCAAATCTCGAACGGGTCAGGCTCCAACGATCATGGAAACCAGCTCCTGTTTGTTGTCCTTGGTCGGCACCAGTTCGCCGACCCTGCGGCCCTGGCGAAGCACCACCGCGCGATCGGCGAGTTCGACGACGTGTTCCATGTTGTGAGTGATCAGGATGACGGCATTGCCCTGGTCGCGGAGCGCAGCAACCAGATTGAGCACCTGCCGTGATTCACGCAGGCCGAGTGCGGCGGTCGGCTCATCCAGAATGACAACCTTGCGGGCGAATACGGTCGAGCGGGCCACGGCAATGGCTTGTCTTTGTCCACCCGACATCATGGCGACGACGGCATCCAGCCGCGGCAACGTGACCTTGAGATTCACCAACAGAGCGCGGGTCTCGGCGTCCATTCGGCGCTGCTGCAGAAATCGCAGGCCGCGCGGAAGCCATTGCGGGCCAGCCAGCTCGCGGCCGGCAAAGAAGTTCTGTCCCGGTGTCAGATTGTCGAACAGCGCCAGGTCCTGATAGACGGTCTCGATGCCGGCGAAGCGCGCATCCGCAGGGGAGCGTATCTGCGTTGGCGCACCATCCAAAAAGATCGCGCCGGCATCGAGTTGGTGCACCCCGCTGATGCATTTGGTTAGCGTCGATTTACCCGCGCCATTGTCGCCGAGCAGGCCGACGATCTCGCCTCGCCGCACCTCGATGCTGACATCGTCCAGAGCCAGAACCGAACCGAAACGCTTGGTCGCACCGCGTACCGCCAGCACGGGATTGTCCGCGGTGACCGCATGATCGACGTTGGCCGCAGCAGCGCTCATGACTGCCTCCCGGCTTGCATGACACGCACACGCCCTTCGAGGTAATTGCGCAGCACGTCGGACTCGACCGCTATGACGATGACCACGCCGATGACGATGAGCTGGAAAAAGACGTTGACGTTGAGCAGGTTGAGCGCGTTGCGGATAACGCCGATCATGATGGCGCCGATCAAGGCATGGCCGAGGTGGCCGCGACCACCAAGAAAGCTGGCGCCGCCAATGATCACCGCCGCGATCGTATCCAGTTCCAGCAGATTGCCGAAGAGCGGCGAACCGGCGTCGGTGCGGCCGGCAAGGATGACTGAACCGATGCCGGCGCACAGCCCTGAGATGACATAGACGGAAACCAGGACCCAGGACACGGGAATACCCATGCGCAACGCAGCGTCGGGCCGGCCGCCAACCGCATAAATCCAGCGCCCCCAGACCATGGTTTTAGCCATGACGAAAAGCACCGCGGCAACGCCGGCAACAACGAAAACCGATCCAGGCAGACCCCAGACCGCGTCGCGGCCAAGCGCATCGATCGAATCCGGCATGCCAGGGATGGCGCGGCCATCGGCCAGTTGCAGCGCCAACCCCTTGGCGATGCTCAATGTTGCCAGCGTGATGATGAAAGGATGCGGCAGTCGGCCGAAGACATAGAAGAGCCCGTTGATCGCGCCGACCGCGGCACCGCAGCCAACCATCACCGCGATCACAACGATGGCGGGGGCGCCAGCATGAAAGCTCAGCGCGCCAACGACGGAAGCCAGCGCAAGGTTCGAGCCGACGGAGAGATCGATGCCGCGTGTCAGGATGACCAGATGCTGGCCCATCGCCACAACCGAGATGACGGCCGTCTGGGCGAGGATGTTGCTGAGATTGCGTCCTGTCAGGAAATAGGGTGACAGAAAGCTGAGGACGGCGACCAGCAGCACCAGGATGACGACCGGACCAGCGCTCAGCAGCATCAGGCCAAGCGCAAGGCCGGGGACGGCTTCTGACTTCCTGGATGCCGGCAACGCGGCCTCGCCGACAGTCGTGCCGGTGTTTCCCGTTTCAGGCAAATTTCCCCTCCCCGCCGCAGCTTGTGCGAGCCGCGTCGTCAAAAACTCAGTTCGTGTTCAGGTCCTCTTCTTATCGATAAAAAACAACTGGTGTAGTCGGGTCAAGTTGTTTTTTATGGATAAAGTTCATGCTAAAAAGGACAAGGTATTGTTCCAAGGAAATCCGATGAGAACGGACACCGTCTACAAGAAGGCCTTCAATCGAGCTGCAAATATGCTGCGCGACGGACAATTGGCCGGCGAACTTCCTTCCGAAAATGAGCTTAGACGGCGAATGTGCGTCAGCCGCACAACCGTCCGAAAGGTCCTGCGAGAACTTGTTAACCGCGAACTTGTCACCGAACGCCACGGCCTCAGAGCGACGGGCCGCGCGGTCGGCGACAACGACTACTATCCGGACGCCGAAACTACGCCTCGCGCCAAGCATGTCGAACAGCAGTTCATGGAGTGGATGCTGCGGGGTGACACCAGGCCCGGAACCAGCATCAATGAGCTTGAGCTTGCACGGCAATTCGGTGTTGCGACCAATGGAATTCGCGAATTCCTGATCCGCTTCAGCCGGTTTGGACTGATCGAGAAAAGGCCGAATACAGGCTGGCTTTTCAAGGGTTTCACTGAAGACTTTGCACTTGAGCTCTTCGAGATCCGGGTGATGTTTGAACTGCGTTCGGCACAACTGTTTTCACTGCAGCCGAACAGCTCTCCGCTATGGTCGAAACTCGCCGCGCTCAAGATGGCGCATGCCGACCTGCTGGAGCGAATTGAGAGCCGCTTTCACGACTTCTCCGGCCTGGATAACCGGTTCCACCGGCTTATAAACGAGGCATCACCGAACCGCTTCATCGATGATTTCTACGACATCATCATGTTCATTTTTCACTACCACTATCAGTGGAACAAGCAGGACGAAAAGCAGCGCAACCTTGCCGCAATCCACGAACACATTGCCTATATCGATGCGCTTGAGAGCCGCAACGCCACTCGGATTGAGGTAGCCTGCCGAGCGCATCTGGCTTCAGCAAGGGAAACACTGATGCGTTCGCTTACGGGATTTGATGAAACGAGCATCAATGCATAACGAAAGAGCTTTGAACCTGGGGGGCAAACAGCGCGATGCGGGCGTTTATGATCCGAAGCCGAATTGCGGTGACAATGCCCTTCCAGAAAGGGAACCGACGCACCCCTTTGAGACGCGTCGGAAGAAGGTCTACGCGTGGCGGATTTCTGTCCCAAGCACGTTCAGGCACTCGCGGATAAACGCTGCAAGCGCCGTCCAGCCCTTGGCTGAAACCATCGTGCCGTCGACATATGCCTCCGTTGGAGACAGGTCGATATAGGTGCCGCCCGCAAGCGTCACTTCGGGCTCGCATGCCGCCAGTGCGCCGACCTTCTTGCCACGCACGACGCCGTCTACCGCAATCAGGATCTGCACGCCGTGGCAGATCGTGAAAATCGGCTTTTTGGTTTCGTGGAAGTGGCGCACCATCGCCTGCACGCGCTTGTCGGTGCGGATGTATTCGGGCCCACGACCGCCGGCGCAGTACACAGCGTGGTATTGCTCCAGCTGCTTCTCAGCGTCGGAAAAGGTCTTGTTGATCAGCGCATAGTGGCCGAGCTTTTCGGTGTAGGTCTGATCGCCCTCGAAATCGTGCAGCGATGTTTTGATCAGGTCTCCGGCGCTTTTGTCTGGGCACACAACGTGAACCGTGTGGCCCACCGCTTCCATCGCCTGCTGGTAGACGAAGATTTCGTATTCCTCGGTGAATTCACCGGTCAGCATTAGGATCTTTTTGCCTGGCATGGTCGTACCTTTCCTGTGACAACGGCCGGGCGAGACCTGTACTCGCCCGGTGGGTTTGACTTTCTAGAAGGGTGAATCGGGGAAGTATCCTTGGCACTGGCCTGTGATCAAAGACATCGGGACAGTCTCAGTCGAACGCCAGCAACAAACGGTCGCGGGAATGCTCGATATGGCGACGCATCGCCTGCTCGGCAGCGGCAGGATCGGCCGCAGCGAAAGCGGCCAGAATGGCCTCATGCTCGTCGAGCGCCTCCTCGGTGACGCGCGAATGGAACATCAGGCGAAATATGTGGAAGTGGGTATGCTGGTGCGCCAGCGTCTCGCGCACGAGTTCGTTGTTGGCGAATTCCATGACCTTGTCATGGAAAATGGCATCCTGGCGGGCGAAGTTGGAATACCTCAGACGCTCGTCCTTGCCTTCACGGCGCGCCATGACGCCCGCCGATTCCTGAAGCTGTGCGAGCTTTACCTCGTCCATGAGCGCGGCTGCCTTGGCCGCGCCATGAGGCTCGAGCAGCAGGCGAAGCTCGTAGAGCTCGTCAAACCGTCGTTTCGTGATCTGCGGCGCAGCGCGGTAACCGATCAGATGCGTCTTCAGCACCAGGCCTTCGCCTTCGAGCCGGCCGAGCGCCTCGCGGATCGGCGTGTGGGAGACGTTGAATTCCTTGACCAGACTGTCGACCGTGATGCGCGAGCCCGGCGCAATCTTCAGCGACATGAGTTGCGCAAAAATCGCTTCGTAGACGTCCTCAACCAGGCTGCTGGAGCGCTGGATACGCCCGCCGGCGAGGTTCGGTTCATCTAGACTGGGTAAGTTCATGGCCTGCATTTTTTGCCCCTTGACACATTGAGTTGCTAACACGATGCTTCG
Organism: Mesorhizobium sp. M1163; assembly: GCF_040318415.1. Taxonomy (NCBI): domain Bacteria; kingdom Pseudomonadati; phylum Pseudomonadota; class Alphaproteobacteria; order Hyphomicrobiales; family Phyllobacteriaceae; genus Mesorhizobium; species Mesorhizobium sp. M1163. The sequence continues at coordinate 294,440 of NZ_JAMYMF010000003.1, forward strand.
GCCAATGCAATCCTATATCCTATACGATTTTATAGAGGATATAATTTGAGGCTGGTTCAAGACAAAGCAATCGTACTTGCGGTGGCCCTGCTGGAGCAGCGGGCCGACTCCGCGGGCCGGGCTTCCTCACCGTCCGAGCCTGAACGGACCGTCAGCGCTCCGGGCGATGGTTCAACGCGTCGGAACGCAAGCGTGCTGCAAGTGGGGTTTGACGTCAAACCCAGCCTTTGGGCCGAGTTGAACGGCCTTTCGCATTCCAATCCAGACATCATCACAGGATGCAGATAATGAGCCTTTTCGCTGCCATAAGGCTGCCGCGCGAAATCCTCTTCGGGAAGGGCCAACGCCACGTCATTCCGGTTGTCGCGGCCAGGCTCGGGCGTCGCGTGCTCGTCTGCACCGATGAACGTTTTGCCGCAACGGGCCCGTTTGGAGAGATCGTCGCGGCGCTGCGAGCCAGCTCGATAGACGTACTGGTGCATGACCGCGTGCTACCCGACGTTCCCCGGGACACCGTTGCCGTCTGCGTCGAGGAAGCACGGAGGTTCGCGCCCGACATGGTGATCGGCATTGGCGGCGGCAGTTGTCTCGATATGGCCAAATGCGCCGCGTTGCTCATCACTCACGGCGGTCAGCTCCAGGATTACTACGGCGAGTTCAAGGTGCCCGGCCCGACGCTGCCGCTGATCGCGGTGCCGACGACAGCCGGCACGGGCTCTGAAGTGACCCCGGTCGCCGTAATCTCCGATCCGGATCGCACCCTGAAGGTCGGCATCTCCAGCCCATATCTGATCGCGGCCGCGGCCATCTGCGATCCTGAACTGACGATGACATGCCCGCCGGCATTGACGGCGATCGCAGGCGCCGATGCGCTGACGCATGCAATCGAGGCCTTCACCGCCGTCAGGCGGGGGACCGATCCCGGCCTTCCGCAGAAACATGTCTTTATCGGCAAAACCGCTTTGACCGATCATTTCGCCCTGCTGGCGATCAAGCTGCTTGGCCGAAGCCTTGAAACGGCATACCGCCAGCCCTCTGACGAGGACGCCCGGGCCGACGTGATGATGGGTGCACTGGCCGCCGGCTGTGCGTTCGGAACGGCCGGCACAGCGGCAGCGCACGCCGTGCAATACCCGGTTGGCGCGATAACCCACACCCCTCACGGACTGGGTGTCGCCACCATGCTGCCATACGTCATGAAGTACAACAGAACAGCCGCAGCGACCGAGATGGCCGAGATCGCCGACGCGCTCTGCCTCGATGCAAAGGGCTGTACGCCCGAGAGTTGGCCGACGCGACCATTGGCGAGGTCAGTCGGCTGTTTGGGGCAATCGGGATCACCCCCTCGTTGGCCGAACTGGGGCTGCCCGCCGATAAGCTCGATTGGACGGCCGAACAAGCGATTGGTATCGAGCGCCTCATCAAGAACAATCCGCGTCCATTCGACTTGGGGTCCATGCGACGCCTGGTCCAGGCCGCCTTTGATGGCGACCTCGCCAGCATCATGTAACAATCGGGAATATCGAGATGAACACGTTTTCACAGGTTCTGTCGGATGATCAGGGCATCAGCGACTTCCACACAATCTCGCACGGGCTGTATATTGGCGGCCAATGGCGCCAGTCCGCGGATGGCAGGGTGATTCCGGTCGTCGATCCTTCGACCGAGGCTGTCATCGCCGCTGTGCCCGATGCGACCGTGAACGACGCGGCCGCTGCCGTTGACGCCGCTGCCAAGGCAGCCCATGGCTGGCGGACAACGTCGCCGCGAAAGCGTTCCGAGATCCTCAGACGCTGCTTTGAACTGATGACGGAACGATCAGAGGCGCTCGCGACTCTCATCGCATTGGAAAACGGCAAGGCTCTGCGGGATGCCCGCGGCGAGATCGCTTATGCCGCGGAATTTTTCCGTTGGAATGCCGAGGAGGCCGTTCGCATTACTGGCGAATTCGGTATTGCGCCTTCCGGCACCAATCGCATCGTGGTCGACTACGAACCGATCGGTATCTGCGTCCTGATCACGCCTTGGAATTTTCCTGCCGCGATGGCGACCCGCAAGATCGCGCCAGCACTTGCCGCTGGATGCACGGTGATCTTGAAGCCAGCCAGCGAGACCCCGCTTACCGCCTACGCGCTGGCCGCGCTCTATCAGGACGCAGGCGTGCCACCGGGGGTGGTCAACGTCCTGACGACCTCCAGTCCCGGCCCTTTGACAGCCGCCATGCTGGCCGACCCGCGAGTGCGCAAGCTCTCCTTCACCGGTTCGACGGGTGTGGGTCGCGCTCTGCTGGCAGAGGCTGCCAGGCATGTGGTTTCGTGTTCGATGGAACTCGGCGGCAACGCACCGTTCATTGTGTTCGACGACGCTGATCTCGAAGCGGCGCTCGATGGCGCAATGGTAGCCAAGATGCGTAACGCCGGTGAGGCCTGTACGGCCGCCAACCGCCTCTACGTGCAATCTGGCATTTACGAAGCCTTCTCGGACGGCCTCAAGAAGCGGATGTCGTCGCTCAAGGTCGGCCCTGGCACCGACCCGGACACGGAATGCGGACCCATGATCACGAAAAAGGCGGTCGAGAAGATAGATCGCCTTGTCATCGACGCGGTCGCACGCGGCGCGCGGGTCATGTGCGGCGGCTCAGTCCTGTCCGGAACTGGTTTCTTCTACCCTCCTACAGTGCTTCGCGACGTGCCAGGCGACGCAAAGATGGCGCATGAGGAGATATTCGGGCCCGTGGCGCCGATCTCGAGCTTCGACACCGAGGCTGAGGTCATCACACGCGCCAATGACACCGAATATGGGCTTGCTGCCTACATCTACACGCGCGATCTGGCGCGCGGCATGCGGGTGGCCTCCCGGATCGAGGCCGGGATGATCGCTGTCAACCGGGGGCTGATGTCCGATCCGGCGGCCCCCTTCGGCGGCGTTAAGCAGAGTGGGCTCGGCCGCGAGGGAGGGCAGCATCACGGCATTGCCGAGTTCATGGAGGCGAAATACCTCGCCATCAGCATGTGAGCGGAGAAAGCATGCAAGACGATCCCTTTCGCATCCGCGACCACGTCGCGGATTTTGACGAAATCGTGCAGGACTTCGTTGGCCGCAGCGAGGCCGCCCGCGCCACCATTGCGATGACCGCGGACGTGGCCTGCGGACCGGATCCGACCGAAACCATGGATCTGTTCTTTCCCCCGGGGAAAAGAACGGCGCTGCCGGTGCACATCTTTGTCCATGGCGGCTACTGGAGAATGTTCTCCAAGCGCGACTATTCATATGTCGCGACGACGATTACCCAGGCCGGGGCCATTGCCGTCATCCTTGATTATGCTCTGATGCCCAAGGTCCGAATGGCGACGATCGTCGACCAGGTGCGCCGCGCCAAGCAGTGGATCCTGGCCAACATCGCCGATCATGGCGGAAACCCGGCGGCCCTGACTGTCAGTGGTCATTCGGCTGGAGCACATCTTGCAACGTTTCTGTTCAACGACGAGCATACCCCCTCGAATGTAAGGGCAGCTCTTCTGCTGAGCGGGCTCTACGATTTGAAACCGCTCCAGGATTCCTTTCTCGCCCACGAGATTGGAATAACCGACGAGGAAGTCGCCATGTTTACGCCGCTCGCCTGTCGGCATGATCCTCAAACCAGGGCGGCGGTTCTGGTCGGAGCCAATGAGACGCCACCCTTCCATCAGCAAGCCGATCGATTCAAAGCAAGCTTGGTGCGGCAGGGATCGTTGGTAACGTCGCATGTGCTCCCGAACCGCAACCACATGGACAGTGTCAGAGATCTTGGCGTGCCAGGGACGGAGGCTGCTGATTGCCTGACAGAACTGATCGCCAAGGCCCGCTGACTACCCTGCCGAGATACCGCTCACCCAGCGCAGCTTGACCGCAAGCGGTCCGCATTCGCTCCGGATGAGTTCGAGGCGACATCGCGGATCCCTGCGCCACTGCGTCCAGCCGCTGGTATCCACGTCCTAAATGTCGATGCGCTGCTCGCTATCCGGATCGAACAGGTTGACGCTCGCCGGATCGACGGCAAGAAATATTGGCTCTTTGCGCCGGCCGGCAAACCTCGGCGGCAGGCGCGCGATGATCGCGTTCTCGCCGACCTGCACAGTCACCATGGTTTCAGGCCCGGTGGGCTCTACCACGTCGATCTCCCCAATGATCGAAGCTCGATTCTCCGCAACGGTTCTCAGCTCTTCAGGCCGTATGCCCAACATCACCGGTCGCTCAGAGTCCACCTGCCGGTTCCGCGTCGGCAACACGATCGATACACCGCTCGCTTGAAACCGGACACCTTCCGAATCCGGGACCAGTCGTCCGGCAAGGAAGTTCATTGCCGGAGATCCGATGAAACTTGCCACGAACATATTGGCGGGCCGTTCATAGATGGTGCGCGGATCGCCCAATTGCTGGATGTAGCCGCTTTTCATGACGGCCACCTTGGTGCCCAGCGTCATCGCCTCGATCTGATCATGCGTGACATAGACGATGCTCGTGCCGAGACGCTCGTGCAGGCGCTTGATCTCCGTGCGCATTTCCACGCGAAGCTTGGCATCGAGATTGGACAATGGCTCGTCGAAGAGGAACAGCTCCGGGTCGCGCACGATCGCGCGGCCCATCGCAACGCGCTGCCGCTGTCCGCCCGAAAGGTTGGCGGGGCGTCGATCGAGCAGATGGGAGATTTGCAACATGCGCGCGGCATCTTCCACGGCACGCGTGCGCTGGTCGGCGCCGACGCCACGCATTTCCAATCCGAAGCCGATATTCCTCGCGACCGACATGGTGGGATAAAGCGCGTAGGATTGGAACACCATCGCGATATTGCGGTCCTTGGGCGCAAGGTCGAGGACCGAGCGTCCACCGATCAGGATGTCACCGCTGGACGTGTCGTCGAGGCCGGCAATCATGTTGAGCAAGGTCGACTTGCCGCATCCGGACGGCCCGAGCAGAACCAGAAAGCCTCCGTCCTCGAGCTCGATGTCGACCCCGTGAAGAACCTGTACGGAGCCATAGGACTTGCGCACGTCCCTGATGGAAAGTGTCGCCATGCGAAACTCCTAACCTTTGATGGCGCCTGCAGTCAGCCCCTGGACCATGGTTCGCTGGACAATCGCGAAGAGAACGATGACAGGGATGATGCTGAGAATGCCGCCTGCCGCCAGAACGCCCCAAGGAAGCTGGAACTCTCCGACCATCAGTTGCAGGCCCACGGGCCAGGTGCGAGACCCCTGCCCCGTCGTGAGCATCAGGGCGAACAGGAACTCATTCCAGGCCGCGATGGCAATGAACACCGAACTTGCGACCAGGCCGTTCCGCGCAAGGGGCATGACAATACGGACCATGGCGCCAAGCCTTGTCGAGCCGTCGATGCGAGCCGCGCTCTCGAGTTCCTTAGGTGCCGAATCGAAGAACCCCTTGAGCATCCACACGAACAGCGGCAGCAGGAAACTCGTATAGGCAAGCGCTAGGCCGAAACGGCTGTCGACGAGCCCCACACCGCGCATAACAACATAAAGGGGAATGATCATCATGACTGCGGGAAACATGCGAACGACAAGATAGCCGAGCATGAGCTGATCTCGGCCTCGAAACGCGAAGCGAGAAAATGCATAGGCGGCAAGCGTGCCCGTGACGACGCAGATCGTCACCGTCAGCAAGGTAACGACGAGGCTGTTGCCTATAAGCCGTGGGAAACCCGACTGCGTCCAGATGGCGACATAATTGTCGAAGGTAACGCGGCTCGGGAGGTACTGCATCGTCTGGGTGACAATGTCGGCCTCATATTTGAGGGATGTCAGGAACATCCAGATCATCGGACCGATGCAGAACACCGTCAGGCTTGCGAGCACGATGTAGGTGGCGATGTTCGCGATCATCCGCCGGTGACGCTTGCTTTCAATCATCGCCCTGTCCTTTGGTAATCCTGGAGATGCGGATATACCCGGCCGCGAAGATCATCAGGGTCACGAACATCACCACCGACAGGGCGGATGCGTAGCCGAAATTGAACTCCTTGTAGGCAGTCTGAAAGGCGTACAACGACAGCACTTGCGTGGCATCTCCCGGTCCGCCACCGGTGAGAATGAGGAGCAGATCGGGCGAATTGACCAGACCGATGACGCGCAGGATCACTGCCGCCGCGATGACGGTCTTGAGCATGGGCAAGGTGATCAGCCTGAGCTGCGCCGCCAGGCCTGCGCCGTCGACCGCCGCTGCCCTGTAGAGATCCTCGGGAATACCCTTCAGGCCCGCGAGCAGCAGCAGCGCGAAGAATGGAAACCCATGCCAGGCCTCGACGAGAATGGTCGCCGCAAGCGCAGTATTGGGATCAGCAAACCATGCCTTGTAGGCCTGCAGGACGCCTAGCCGGACAAGAAGATCGTTGATGACTCCGAGCCGCGGATCGAGCAGCAAGGCCCACATATGGCCCGCTACGACATTGGGCAGGAAGTAGGGAAGCAGGATGAGCACGGCGAAGATTTTCGTGCCCGGCAAATCCCTGTTGAGAGCTGTCGCGGCGAGCAGACCAAGCGATAGTTCCAGCACGACCGCGGCAGCAACCCACACGACGGTGTTCTTCAATGCGATCCAGAATACCGGGTCTGACCACATCGCTAGATAATGTTTGAAGCCGACCCAGCCATCCAACCCGGGACGCGTCAGACGCATCTCGCGAAAGCTGATTGCCATGCCGTAAAGCGTCGGATAGGCGATCACGAGAAGGATAAGGGCGAGGCTGGGAAGGAGCAGCAAATACATCCAGTATCGGGTCTCGGATAGTTCGCCGAGAGCCCGCATAGGCAGATATCTGCTCGAGCTTATTATCATGAATCTGCGATGCGAAAGCACCGTCCCGTTGCGTTCTGAGCACGGCTGCACGTCCGGGGATCAGCGGAGCGCCGCCTCCAGGCCCTGGATCATGCGGTCTACTGCCTGTTCCGGCGTCGACTGACCCGTCAGCACCGACTGGAAAGCGGGATTGACGACATTTTCGGACCAGCCCGCGGCGCCGACGAAATTGTTCGGCAGGCGTCCGAACTTGAGCGTTTCCGTCGCCGCATTATAGATCGGATTGCCGGTGATCCGCTGATCCTGCAGCGCAGCGGCGGAGGCCGGAAAATAGCCGGTCCCCTCGAGCAGGGCCAGGGCAGCGTCCGTTTGGCCCCAGAAACTCACCCACCGCCAGGCAGCCTCGATATTGTCTTCCTTCATGACGCCGTTGCCGGCGTACGCGACGCGAGCGACATGCGCCTTCGGACCGGCCGGCATCGGCGCGGTCGAGAATTGTTCACCCTGCTTCATCGCACTCGAGATTTCGTTCAGCGAACCGGTATGATGCCACACCATCGCAGTCTGCCCGGTGCGGAAGGCTTCCATGATCTGACGGTAGCTGTCGTGGGGCGCGCTCGGCGGCACGACCTTTTCCTTCAGGAAGAGATCGGAATAGAACGTTATCGCCTCGATCGCCGCGGCCCTGTCGATGGCCGGCTGCCCATCCTTGACGATCGGCGAGCCGAACGCCTCCATGACATCGATGACATATTTGAAACCGCCGGCGCCGGCGCGCATGCCGAAGGCATACCTGCCCTTCGAAGGATTGGTCAGTTTGCGGGATGCCTGAAGGAATTCGTCGAAATTTCGGGGTGGCCCCGTCAGTCCAGCTTCCTCGAAATAGTCTGCGCGGTAGTACATCCAGTCAACGAAGGCGAAGGCGGGAACCGCATAAATGGCGCCATTGCTGGAAAGCCCGGTCCAGCGATTGTCGGGAAAGTTCGCCTTGCCCTCCCACCCATTCACGCGCTCGGTAAGATCGATCAATCCCTCCATCGCGGTAAGATCGGCGAAGCGCTCGGCAATCACCATGGCGGTATCGGGACGCCCGCCGGCCAGCACGGCCGATGAAACCTTGGCCATATATTCCGAGTTCGGGATGTTTTCCTGGGTCACCGCCACATCTGCATTGGCCGCCTGAAACAATCCGATGATCTTGAGTAAGCTGGCCATTTCCGACTGACTGGTGAAGTGGTGCCAGTAACTGATGGCACTCGCGGCACGGGCACCACCAATGCGCCCTGCCATCGCGAGGGCCGCCGAACCCACGAGAAACTGCCTTTTGTTCAACCGCATGCGAACCTCCAAGATATCAGATCAGCAGACTGATCGATCAGTTGGAGTGTTGGGTAACATCATTTCCCAAGCCGTGCAACCGCGCCGGAGAGGCAAGCAACGACGTGTCAGACCAGACCAAGGTTCCGCTGCATGGCCGCCTGGAAATGGGACTGCAGCTTTGCTTCGGCAGCGTCGGCATTCCTGGTGCTGCAAGCCTCAAGGATGTCGAGGTGTTCCTTCAGTGTCCGGATCATGATTGGCGAGGTGAGTTTGCTGTCCAGCCGCAACAGACGTAGATAATTGTGCATGCGCCGATAGGTGCTATCGATCAAGGGATTGCGCAGCGCGCCGATGATTGCGCCATGCAGCTCTCCCTCCAGCGCATCCATCTCCTCCAGTTGCTCCTTTCCCACACCCTCCCGTTCGATGCGCCGGACCAGCCGGGAGTGCCGCATTTCCAAGGCATTCATGACGGCTTCATCGCCCTGCTCGGCAAAGACGCGAATTGCCGATCGCTCTATGATGGCGCGGAATTGGTAGGTGGCGCGCGTGAGCTCCATGCCAGGTTTTATGAACTGGATTCCGGAGCGTGGATGGATGGTGAGAATTCCTTCCGCCTCGAGCTTGCGCAGAGCGTCACGAAGCGGAGCGACGGGCACGTCAACGATCGCGGACAGTTCGCTCTGCGAAACGAATGCCCCGACCGGAACGCGCCTGTCGAACAAGCGTTCCAGAATTCGTTCGTAGGCAACATCGCTCATACGGGTGGCCGCCACCAGGGTATGAGAGATGGCTTTTGCTTTGCCCGCCACTTGCGGCACCTCCATTGATTCGGTACTGAGACATCTTAGCTGATAGATCAGTGCGTTATACTAAACGATCAGAAAGCCCCTGTGATGAGCCTTTCGCATTTTCGTATAACCCGATTTCAGTTCGCCCGCGACCGGGTAATCGGGGACAGTCAGGTTCGAGCCGACGATGTAAACGTCGCTGCGCTGGAACTCGTTTCGAAAAGTGGTGAAGTGGGACTGGGCTTCATCCAGACGCTCTTCAATCCCCTGCCCGACCAGACTGAGATCGAGACCGTTTTCGAAAACGAGGTTTGGCCGGGGCTGAAAGGACATAAGGCGATCGCGCTGGTTCATCGTGTGAACCGCCCGCGCGGTGGCAATCAGCGGGCGTACTCCCTGCCTTTTCATGAAGCGATCCAGGTGGCGCTTTGGGATCTTGCGGCAAAGGAAGCTGGCCTACCCCTTCACGTGCTGCTCGGCAGTCGTCGCAACCGTGTGAAAGCCTACGCCAGTGGCCTCGATTTTCACCTCGACGACGATGCTTTCGTCTCCTTGTTTTCCCACGCGGCGTCGCTTGGCTATTCCGCTTTCAAGATCAAGGTCGGCCACCCGGATTTCGATCGCGATCTGCGGCGCCTGGAGCTGTTGAAAACCTGCGTGCCGGCAGGCTCGGAAATCATGATCGACCCGAACGAGGCGTGGACCTCGAAGGAAGCGCTAATGAAATTGGTGGCGATCCGCGATGCCGGCCACGATCTTCTCTGGGTCGAGGATCCAATCCTGCGTCACGACCACGAAGGATTGAGAATGCTCAGGCAGGCAATGACATGGACTCAGATCAACAGCGGCGAGTATCTGGATCTTCAAGGCAAACGGCTTCTTCTGGAAGCCCACGCAGCCGACATCCTGAATGTCCACGGTCAAGTCACCGATGTTATGCACATTGGTTGGCTGGCCGCCGAGCTCGGCATCCCGGTCAGCATCGGCAACACCTTTCTGGAGATCGGCGTGCACATGGCGGTCGCGCTGCCGGAAGTCGAATGGCTGGAATATTCGTTTCAGAACTTCGATCATCTGGTGGAACAGCCCATCGAAATCCGGAACGGCTACGTCTATGCGCCCGATCGACCTGGCCATGGATTGGTACTGTCCGAAAGAGTGCGCGGCGAATGGATGAGACCAAGGCGCCTGATACGGTCGGAACTGGGTACCGCGCCAGAAAATGCACGCCTCCCTGGCAAGTGAGTGAATGACCGAGCCAGCTTGGGAGTTGGCGATGCATGGCACAATTCACGCCACCTCGAAGACCACATGTCCGAAGAACGTGCCGACACGATGCGCGCGATCATCTCCTGGGGCGCTACGCGGAGTTGTTCGGCTACGACGAGCCGTCGAAGCAATTCGACCTCGAGAACCCGGCGTGAGCGAGTTCGCAGGGCTGTCTTCTCAGGAACATTCCATGATTTCGATCGAACAGGCTGCCAATTAATTTGGGCATCGTCCTGCCGCGCGGGTCCGGGATCGGGTTCCTCGGTGCTGGAATTATGTTTCTCAAGAAGGAACTGAACGTGTGCGACCTCAATACTGCGCCGACCCGCTGGTCTTCCGCCGCGTTCGGCGTCCTCGCCAAGCCCGCCGGACGCTCCTCGCCGCGGTCGCGGCTGGTTAACCGAGTTCGAGCCCAGTTTCTCGTCCGTGTGGTCTGCCGCAATCCCGACGTCGGCATCGGTCATCTGAGCCTTCGGCGCCTCGACCGCCCCGATCTGAAGAGCACCCGCGCGTTTCGAGGTAACGTCCAGCAATCGGCGACAACCCGCAACCAATGCCGGTTGAAGCTGTTGTGGGACGGCTCGGCCTCGAGCCTGCGGTTTCGGCAGCGCGATAGTCTAGGGCGTCGAGACCTTGATAGAGTGTCGAAGATAGCTTCCGGCCTGGTTTCCACCGCCATACGAACTGCGGCGGGTGATCAATTGGCTGTCACATGAACCAGCTCATGAGCATTCCGACCATGCACATCGCCATAGCGATCGTGGAGGCCCATCCCAGCCAGCGCAGCCAGCCCTTGACGGTGAAGTCGCCCATGACCTTTGGCTGGGCTGTCATTATCATCATGACCGTCATGACCGGAACGGCGACGACACCGTTGACGACGGCTGTCCAATACAGCGCCTTGATCGGATCGATTGGACCGAACGTGATCGCTGCTCCGAGCCCCGTGGCCGCGGCAAGAGTGCTGTAAAACGCCACAGCCTCCCCAGGTCTGCGCGACAACCCCACGGGCCATCGTCTCGCCTCGCCAATGGCGTAAGCCGCCGCGCCGGCCAGGATTGGTACCGCCAGCAACCCTGTCCCGACGATGCCGAAAGCGAAGATAGCAAAGGCAAAATCGCCGACGATCGGCCGCAGCGCCTCGGCCGCCTGAGCGGATGTCTCGACGTCGGTGATGCCGGCTTTGTTCAAGGTCGCCGCGGTCGCGAAGATGATCGCCAGCGCGATGACGTTGGAGAATGCCATGCCTATGAGAGTGTCGGCGCGTATTCGCGAGAACGCGTCGACCGCCTGACGTGGAGCCCTCAACAACGATTTTCTGCGATGATTTGCGTGGACCTCTTCGGCCTCCTCTGACGCCTGCCAGAAGAAGAGATAGGGCGAAATCGTCGTGCCGAAGATAGCGAGAAGCGTAGTGAAGAACTCGTTGCTCCAGACAATTCGCGGGACCAGCACGCCACCCAGTGCTTCGGCCCAGGGAACTTGCACAGCAAACACGACAGCGACATACGAGAACAGGCTCAACGTCATCCATTTCAAGATGAGCGCGTAGCGATCGTAGTTCACGAAAACGATTCCAATTACGCAAATGGCTGCGAACAGGACGACATAGAGAACGGTCGGGCCGCCGATTAGAAGCTTCGTCGCATCGGCCATGGCGCTGAGATCGGCGCCGATGTTGACGGTATTTGCGATGAACAGAAGAGTTACGATGGACTGTAGAAGCCAATTCGGATAGTGGCGGCATAGATTGCCTGCGATGCCGTGGCCGGTGGTCCTTCCGATGCGCGCACTGATTTCCTGAATCGCGACCATCAGAGGATAGGTCAGCAGCATCGTCCATCCGATTGCGAACCCGAGTTGGGCCCCCGCCTGGCTATAGGTGCCGATCCCGGATGGATCATCGTCCGACGCGCCAGTGATGAGGCCCGGCCCCAGTCTGCGGAGGATCGTCTTCTTCACGGGAGAGACAGATGAACTCGGTCGATTTTTCTTGGAAGCCGCCAGCTCATCCATTGCGTCGGGTCCACAGAGCAAAGCCAGCAGCACCAGTAGCTGCCGCGATTTCGCCAATACCAATACCGTAGAAACGTGCCACTTTGGCGGAGGATCTCCGCCCTCCGAAGGCAGAAGTTACAGGTTCGAATCCTGTCGGGTGCAGCATTGCCGCAGTTCGTTTGCGACAACTATTCCTGCTGGAATTGACCTTGCCCCTCTGATCTAATCCGGTTTGAAGTTCGTTCTGGCCCATCGAGAGGACCAGGACATGAAACGTAGCCGCTTCTCT